>CAZUCY010000024.1:0-35621 GCA_964618785.1 uncultured Ignavibacteriaceae bacterium
CCAAAAGAAGTAGTTAAATTGTGTGAAAAAAAGATTGCTTCAATTACTTGCAATGGAAATAAAATTAGTGTCAAATAGTAAGATTGAAAATGTAACAAATACAAAGGCTTATAAGGGTCTTGAAAATAGACCCGGTAATAAAAGTCTATTTGAAAAAATATTTGGCAAGTCAAATATTGGAGATTTTATTTTTGAAAAACTAACACTGCTTTTTGCGGTGTTAGTTTTATTGTTAGTAATATTAATGGCATACGAAATGTATACCAATTCCAGGCTTTCAATTGCGAAGTTTGGGTGGAATTTCCTAATTTCATCTACGTGGGACCCCGTAACAGAGGTTTATGGAGCGCTTCCGGTGATATACGGAACTGTTGTATCATCTTTATTAGCTCTGCTTATTGCAGTGCCTTTGGGTCTTGGCGTTGCAATTTTTCTCTCGGAAATAGCTCCCGGATGGCTTGAAAAACCGCTTTCATTTTTGACTGAACTTCTCGCAGGAATTCCAAGCATAGTATATGGTTTATGGGGTATATTTGTTTTAGTCCCTTGGTTAAGAGATCACATTGAACCTTATTTATCCGATCATTTTGGAAATCTGCCTTTTTTCCAGGGTGCTCCCTATGGGTTTGGAATGCTTGCAGCCGCGCTTATCCTTTCGATTATGGTTCTCCCTATAATTTCGTCTATTTCAAGAGATATCCTAAGATCTGTTCCGTTTTCTTTAAGGGAAGCTGCCTATGGAATAGGCTCTACAAAATGGGAGGTCATTAAATTAGTCCTTTCAAATGCAAGGTCTGGACTTTTAGGTGCAATAATGCTGGGTTTGGGCCGCGCAATCGGTGAAACAATGGCTGTTACGATGGTAATTGGAAACAGACCGATTATTTCCAAATCTTTATTTGCTCCTTCTTATACTATGGCAAGCGTTCTGGCAAATGAATTTACCGAAGCAACTTCAGATATGTATCTGAGTGCTTTAATTGAATTAGCCTTAGTATTATTCATTATCACTATAATCATCAATATATTCGCACAACTTTTAGTCTGGAGTATGAATAGAAAATGGAAAAAAGGTTAGAAATAAATAAATTATCCTTTTTCCGTAGGAAAATTGTAAATGCAATTATGCTGACTCTGTCTTTGTTAGCTGCAATAATAACGATAATTCCTTTAATTTTTATTTTTTATTATACAATTTCAAAAGGGGTATCGTATTTAAATCTAGATTTTTTTCTGCACATGCCTAAGCCGGTAGGAGAAGCCGGAGGCGGAATGGCAAATGCAATTGTTGGCACTTTAATTTTAATTGGGATCGGGGGTGCTATTGGAATACCGGTTGGCATTCTTACTGGAACTTATCTTTCGGAATTTGGAAATAATAAATTTGGTTTTATGGTAAGGTTTTTAGCCGATGTACTGAGCGGCATTCCATCTATAGTTGTTGGTGTGGTTGCATATACTATGGTTGTCATACCCATGAGACATTTTTCTGCATTGGCGGGTGGGATTGCGTTGGCAATTCTTATGATTCCTACCATAACAAGAACTACGGAAGAAATGATTAGGCTTGTTCCTCAATCATATAGAGAAGCCGGTTTAGCATTGGGCATTCAAAAGTGGAAAACAACCGTATTGATTGTTTTAAGGACGGCATGGAAAGGAATAGCAACAGGTATTTTGCTCGGTCTTTCAAGAGCAGCCGGCGAAACTGCTCCGCTGTTGTTTACTGCTTTAGGAAACAGGTTTTGGTCAACAAATGTCTTCCAGCCAATGGCTTCTTTAACCGTATACATTTATGATTATGCCAGGGCGCCTTTTGAGGATTGGAATAAACAAGCCTGGACGGCAGCATTAGTTCTAATTATGATTATTTCAATTTTTAGTTTAATATTTAGAATAATAACAAGATCAAAATATAAAGTTTGAGTTTAATATATGTCTAGCGAAGAAGTAAAACCGACTAATGTTATAAGTACTTATCCGGCTCCTGCAGTTCAACAGGCTCCTAAAATTTCTGCAAAAGACTTATGCGCTTTTTTCGGAAAAGTAAAAGCTTTGAACAATATAGATTTTGATATTCCCGAGAAAAAAGTCGTTGCGATAATCGGACCTTCTGGTTGCGGTAAATCTACATTTCTACGCTCTATTAATAGAATGCATGAAGTTGTGGGAGGCACAATTACCGGTTTACTTACTCTTGATGGTGAAGATATAATGAAATCCGATGCAGTTTTGATTAGAAGAAAAGTGGGTATGGTATTTCAAAAGCCTAATCCTTTTCCGACAATGTCCATATTTAATAATGTGATTGCAGGATATAAATTAAACGGTCATCATAACAGGAAAAACTTATCTGAAATTGTCGAAAAAAGTTTGCGGCAGGCTGCTTTATGGGATGAAGTAAAGGATAAACTTAATAAATCCGGTGCTGATATTTCCGGCGGTCAGCAGCAGAGACTTTGTATTGCAAGAACGATTGCAATAAATCCGGAAGTTATTTTAATGGATGAACCTGCCAGCGCACTTGATCCTATCTCGACAGCTAAAATTGAAGAGCTTATTTTTGAACTAAAAAAAGATTACACAATTGTTATAGTTACACATAATATGCAGCAGGCTGCAAGAGTGAGTGATTACACTGCTTTCTTTTACGTGGGTGAATTGATTGAATACTCCGAAACAAAAAAAATATTTACCTCCCCTGAAAAAAAACAGACGGAAGATTACATTACGGGAAGATTTGGTTGAAATTATTTCTTGTTTATTTTAGTAACCCTAGTTTAAAAGACTTTTAATTATTATATAATAGGAATAAAATGGAACGACATTTTGAAAAAGAATTTGATGAATTAAAAATGACTATTAATAAAATGGCATCCATCGTAGATGAGCAGGTAGAGAATAGTTTCAAAGATATGGAAGACACTGGCGTTAAGCTTTATAAGGAGGTCAAGCAGAGAGACAGGGAAGTAGATGCTTATGATAATTTAATTATGGCGCAATGTGAAAATCTTCTTGCTCTTTATCAGCCGGTTGCTACGGATTTACGGTTTATCCTGACTGCGATCAAAATTGACAGTCAATTAGAGCGCTGCGGCGATATTGCTGTTAATATTGTCCAGCGCGTAAAGAAAACCGATAATTCACGAAACCTAATTACTCAAACCGATCTTCCTGAAATGGGCAGAACTGCCCGTTCAATGGTTAAAGATGCTATTACGGCATTTATTAACAGGGATAGCGAACTTGCTAAAACTATTTGGGCTAAAGATGAGATAGTTGATTCGCTTAATAAAAAAGTTTTTAATCAGCTTGTGGAAGTTATAAAATCTAATCCTGAAAATGCAGAAGCCGGCGCCCATCTTATTGTACTTTCAAGACAGATTGAAAGATTAGCTGACCATGCTACGAATATTAGTGAAGATGTAGTATTTCTTATTGAGAATGAAATTGTTTCCCACAAGAAAAAATTGCAAAATTATAAATTACCCGAATAAGAATTAAATATTTTCAGAAATAAATTTTTTAAATTCATTCACTGTATTAAAAAGAAAATCGCTGTTAAGGCTTTTAACTTCTTTTTTTACATAGTGGTCCCATAATACGGAAGCAATTTTAACTCCCGCTGATCTTGCAGCCTTAAAATCCGGCGATGCATCTCCAATCATTAGCACTCTTGCTTTATCCAAATTAAATTTTTTAATAAAATTATTTATTCCTTCTGCAGAAGGTTTATGCTCTTTTACATCATCGCCCGTTATTATCATATCGAAATAATCATAGACTTCAAGTTTTTGCAGCGTTATTGTTGCGGCTTCTTTTCCTTTCCCGGTAAAAATAGCAAGGAGGATATTTTTTGACTTAATATACGTAAGTATTTCTTTTATCCCCGGGAAAAGATTTGCAAGATGATGATTCCTGGTGTAATAATCATAATAATCTTTCCTGGCGGCATCGTAATTATCGCCCGTCCATTCTTTTATTATTACATTTTCCGGTGGACCGAATAATTCCATTATTTCTTCATTTGTAAATGATTTATTTAAATATTTATTTGAAAGATATCTGAATGATTTAAAAATTAAATCGTTAGTGGAAGCTAATGTTCCGTCAACATCAAAAATTATTCCGTCAAAATTGCGCATTATTAAATCCGTAAAAAAATTAAACTGTTATATAAATTTAATCAAAAGTGATCTCACTATTTTCGATAAGTTATTTGCTATAAATAATTTTACAATTATTTAATTTGCAAAAGATGATGCCCTTCCGCATCTTTAAATACCAAAATTTGTGCGGTGAATGTAACAAATATTAATGATCAAGCTAAAAGAAATTGCATTTCTGTTTTTGAAATTGATAACCACTGCATTAACAGGCTGGCTGCTATTCTTAATAAAAATATAAAGCCCGCCATGAGACAAATCAATAAATTTAACTTTATCTTAATATTAGCCTCATTATGTTTATATTGTTTTTTTAGTTAATTATTTACACATATCTTATAAATTCTGATGAAAACAAAGGTCATATACCTCATCTTTCAATTGATTATAATAACTGCTTATTCCAATGTCCTGGCAGATTTTGATTATTTGCGCGAGGGCGATGTCTATCATGAGAGGTATGATAATATAAATGCTGTTAAGAGCTATGAGAAAGCATTCAAAACTTTTCCAAATAATTATTGGATAATATCAAAACTTACACTTTCGTATGATGATGCGGGCGAGGAGATGCTGGAACTAAAGAAGCTTGATGATGCGGAAGTGTACGTTAATAAGGCGGTTAGTAGTGCGGAATTGTTTCAAAGCATGTACCCGGACAGCGCTTTGTCTTATACTTATCTTGCTTTGTCTTACGGTAATATTGCGATGTTTAAGGGCGGGAAAGAAAAAATAAAATATGCTTTTAAAGTAAAATTAAATGCCGAAAAGGCGATGAAAATGAACCCTGAAGATATCTACCCTTATATTATCCTTGGCATATACTTACGTGAAGCGGCTAATTTAAATTGGTTTGAAAAACTATTTGCAAAATCCTTTTTAGGCGGCGTTCCTGAAGGAACCTATGAAGAATCAAAACAAATGTTTTATAAATCTTTATTTCTTGATCCCGGTGTAATTTCCGCATATTATAATTTATCAAAAACCTATGATAAATTAAACGACCGGAAAAATGAGATTGATTGTCTTAACAGAGTTATTCAATTGCCTGTAAGAAATTTCAGGGATAAATATTCAAAAATTAAAGCATCTAAAAAATTATACCAATTGCAAGATTAAATTTTAATTAATTCGAAAAATTTGCTTCCGGACAATAAAATTTTTCTGATTAAAAAATCGGAAATAATTACTCGACCTTCTGATCTTTGTTCTCAACTATTTCTTTTGATTTTTTTTCTTTTACTGCTTTTACAATTTTATGCTCTTCTATGGATACAATATGATTTGTATTCAAATAAATTTTTGTAACATTATCGGAAGAGCCGCAAAAGGATAAAAAATTTGATGATAGCTTTTTAACGGTGATTTTTTGATCGGAGTTTACTGAGATGGTTTTACCATCAATGAAACGAACTCTGTAAGATTTCATATTTGTCCTCTTTATATTAATTTAGGATATAATGTGTCTATTTATTGAATGAATTCAAACAATTTCAGGTATAAGTGCATTATTTATTAATTCCAATAATTGTTTTTTTTCATACGGTTTTGCAATATAGTGAGAAAATCCGCATTTAAGCAAGTTATCCTTATCATCATTCAAGGCGTAGCCGGTCATGGCAATTATGGGTATATCGATATACTTCTTAATTTTTCTGGCAGTTTGTGCTACATCCACGCCGTTCATACCTTCGCCAAGATTTATATCCATTAATATTATATTATAAAATTTTTCATTAAGCATACGCAATGCATCCGATGCATTCTGTGCATAATCGACAACACAGGTTTCCTTCAAATAAACCATTGTGAGTTTGCTATTCAATTCATTATCTTCCACAAGCAGTGCTAAAGGTAAATTATTAGATTTATTTGCAAGTTTAGTGTGAACTTTATGAGAAGTACCCAACTTAATCTTCTCATACATAGCTGGAAACTTAAGACTGAATATGCTGCCCTGATATTTTTTACTCTCAACTAATATTTCACCCCCCATGAGTTCAGTCATCCTTTTAGCAAGAGTCAGCCCAAGTCCGGTTCCCTCATGCGTTCTGCTAAAACCTTCACTTTCCTGCTTAAATTCTTTAAATATAGATTCTAAATTCTCTTTTGAAATACCGATTCCTGTATCTGCAATTTTTATAATTGCGTATGGCTTTTGATTCTGGAAAAGTTCTTCAATAACAATTTTGATACCACCGGCTTTAGTAAATTTTATTGCATTGTCAACTAAGTTATACAGTATCTGAATTAAAATCGACTCATCTAAATGAAGCTTTAATGAAGGCGATTTAATCTCGATGTTGAAAAATAATCCTTTATTAAGGGCTTCCTCTTGAAATTTCTTTGCAACTTCGGAAATAATATTATATAGGTCTATTGATACGTTGTAAATCTCTTTTCTCTCGGCTTCAAGGCGGGACAGTTCTAAAATTGAATTCAATGTGCTGAACAATCTTTTGCCGGATTTCAAAATGTGATTTGCCATATCTTTGTGTTCAGGGGCAGTTAATTCTTCCGAAAGTAAATCAGCAAAACCAAGTATTCCGTTGAGAGGTGTTCTAAATTCATGACTCAAATTAGAAAGTAAAGCGGTTTTAAGCCTATTTGATTCTTCGGCGATTATTTTTGTTTTTAAAAGCTCGTCTTCTTTTTTCTTCCTTTCAGTCAGATCCCGTGCAATAACAAGAATATAAACACAGCAATTCTTTAAATCCAGAATAGGCTTTAAAGAAGCATCAAAAAAATAATTTTTTTTGTTGAATACACAACTAAATTCAACCTTAACCTTTTCTTTTTTAGAAACTACTTCTTTAGATGCTTCATTAAAACTGAAAGAAATATTGTGATCGAATATTTCTTCAACCTGTTTACCAATACAGTTGTATTTTGAAAATCCGGTTATATTTTGAAAAGTACTATTTACGGATAAATAAGTGAACCCTCCATCCTTCTCTACATTTATGAGGAACATTAAATCTGAAGTACTGTCATAAATAACAGATAGTATTTTGTCTTTGTCTTTTAAGTTATCTTCTAAAAAAGTATCTTCGACCAAAGGAGATAATATCCATGTCTCTAAATCGTCATAAGACTGCGAAGTGAATTCGATTTTTCTTTTTGAATTATCTTTTTGAATTATCTCGGCTTTTGCTTTACTTGTTCTCAATTTAAAAGTAATTTCTTCATTATCCGGTGTTAACTGGATAATTTTCCCCAAGCTTTCTTTACAATTAATTTCTTCATTCTTATATCCAAGAAGTATTTCTGCCTGGCTATTCATCCACAAAGAATCATTATGTATGCAAATGGCGGATAACGGCAGGCTTTCTATAATTTCTTTAATTAATTTATTCTTCATAAGTTACCTCTGATTTATAGCGTACTGTAATATCTGATTTATGTATATGGCGTTGTTGATTCTTATCAGGCAAGTTCTTTATATAAATTTATGCCGGAAATAGAATTAGGTAAACAAACTTTAAATGTGCTTCCGAACCCTGGTTTACTTTCAACATCTATCTTGCCCCCATGTTTATCGACTATTTTTTTTACAATATACAACCCCAAACCTGTTGATGATTCATGCCCTGTAGGTCTCGCGCTCAACCTTTGAAATTTTCCGAATATTTTTCCCAAGTCATCTGGCGTTAAACCGGGCCCATTGTCTTGAACTTTTATTTCAAGATCATTATTAATATGTTCAACGCTTACTTTTATAATTGTATCAAATTCAGAATATTTAATTGCGTTGGAAATGAGATTTTCCAGGACCTCTTTTAATTTTTGTTTATCAGCATTAACAAGCAATTTCTCTCTGCAAGCATTGAAATTAATTGATTGTCTTTTTGCAGATAAAGAATGTTCGAATAAAAAAATTGCAGACTTTACTAATGCCGTCACATCAAAGATTGTTCTTGCTATATCAATATCGGTTGCATCGTTCGCTGCTGAAATCAATAGATCGCTTAATAATTCATTCATCTGGCTTGCGCTATTATGTATATACTCTATGTAAGACGTAATTTCATCGTTATTAACCTCTTCATCAATAATAAGTTGTGAAAAACCAAGTATGGAATTTATGGGATTACGTAGGTCATGGGCAGCGATTCCAAGTACTTCTTTCTTAAATTCATTAGCATCAGTCAATGATTTAAGAGTGAGCATATGTACCTGGGTTTGTGCGAGGAGTAAGTTATGAAAATCAAGCAGTTTTAAATCACCGTTTTCCAATTCAACAATAATCGGATCATGCCTGTAACGCTCTTCCCGTTTTAAAGCTTCATTAGCGGCTGTTAATACTGATATGTTACAAGATAAAAAGAGAAACGGTTCAACAAGTTTCTCGTCAAAAAAAGAATATACGGTTCTCTTTGAAAAAAGCTCAAACATGAACTTTTTGCTCATTGATTCATGAAACCTTGTTCGTGAAAGCATCCTAAAGAAAGAATTTCCATTATAAACAATAACGCCGGAAATACCTTTGTCTTTTTCAAAAATTTTAAATACTTCCATCAAAAAATCAGTTGTTTTAATTGAGGCAGTATACAAATCAAGGTCGCTTAAAACAGCATTGATACCAATATTAAATTTCATAAAATCATTCTACCCTTTTTCTTTTTTTTTAATACAATATAAAGAATACAGGTTAAGTGTACTTTAATTAATTGTTATTAAATTATTAACAAATTTACTAATTGAAAGAGGGGGGATAATTATTGCCGATTCAGCCTAAAAAAGCATAAATAGGCTTTATTTTGTGTGAAAACACATTAAACTCAGAAGTTAAGTGATTACCCCTTTAGGGATTCTTGAGCAAGTTGTATCGTCTTTTTAATCCCCGCTTCATAAGTGGTTGGCTTAAAATTGAAATGACTTTCAAACTTTGACGAGTCAAATTCGTAATCATATTCATTCTGGTAAAGCATTTCATATATCTCTTTAATTGGTTTATTAAAAAGCCCAGCAGCTTTTACCATCCATTTTGATAGTACCGTAAATGCCGGTTTTGCTTCAAAATATTTAGCTGCTAATTCAATAAATTGTTTCCCGGTTAAAGCAGGTTTTGCAGTGGGAAGATGCCATATTTGGTCAAATGCACTCTCGTCTCTAGAAAGTAAATATAAAGACTTGCCGCAATCTAAGGTATAGGTAAACGAATGCTTCACATTTGAATTTACAAACCATTGTGCCTTTTTCCCTTTTGCTAGGTTACTAAATACCATAATATTTAGTATGCTTGAATTTGCTGCATAAGGTCCATAAAAATCCGCCGAGCGTGCAATTAATGCAGAAATATTTTTTTGTTTTACTTCCGAAATTAAATATTCGGCAATTTTGGCTCTTACTTCACCCTTTTTACTGCATGGATTCATTGGAGTATTTTCGTCCATTTTACCGTTGACTCTTCCATACATATAAACATTATCAAAGAAAATAAGCTTTGCATTTTTAGCTGAACATACTTCAACTGTGTTTCTCAGTATAATTGACCAGCGTTCCTGCCAAATCTTAATATCATAGGGCAGACCGGCTAACAGGTATACGATAGAATTTTCTTCAACAACATTCTTTACCTCTTCAATATTAACTAAATCGGCTATTGATGACTCAGCATTATTAGTGTTATGTAATTTACGTGACACTAACTTTACCTTTTCGTTATTAGAAAGCAGTTCTTTTGCTAATGATGCTCCGATAACCCCGCCTGCGCCAAGTATAATATGTTTATTGATTGTTTTCAATTAATAATAAATCTTTTAATTGTTTTAGCACAATATAATAATTACAAATTCTTTATAACAATACTTTGAAACACTATAAAATTATTTAAGCAGGGAACCAATATGCGGAATGCTGATCAGAATATAGATGTTGTAAAAATACTTACGGAATTTCCAGCTTATGTATCATTATATCTTAGCAGCTATTCAAGCAACCATATTTATCTCTTTAGCGGTAATAGAGCTTATTATCTCAATACGATCAAAATTCCTGAAAGAAATCATTAGGCATGTACCGTCTTCACAATCTAAAACCAATTTAGAATCACTTATAAAAGATATTATAGCTAAAATAAATTTTTTATTTTCATCTTCAGGTAAAGGGAAATGGTATTTTACTATATTGCCAACTTTCATAGTCGTTCCTTCAGATTATGCTGCTTTAATTGTTTTATACATTAATGTTTTTTTGTAGTTATCAATTATTCCGGCATAGCTTTCCAGCAACCGGGAAATAATAGTGTCCCATGATTGCGCAAGTGAATATTTCAAGGCATTCAAACCAATATCCTGGCGTTTTATTTCGTTGTCTAAAAGATATAAAATTTTCCCGGCGAAACTTTCCGCATTATGAGGCTCCGCTATTAAACCGGTAATCCCTTCATTTATTATTCCGTATGCTCCCCCTTCTCGCGCGCACACCGGCGGTATGCCTGAAGCCATTGCTTCTACCGTTACATTGCCAAATGTTTCTGTTGTTGAAGGGAAAGCAAAAATATCACTGGATGAATATACAGTAGAAAGACTATTGCCGGATTTATAACCTAAAAATATAGCATCGGGCATCATTTCCTGCAACTCACACCGGATTGGACCATCACCAACAAGAACAAAAACGGCATCATTCCTTTTAGCCGTAATTATATTATAAGTATCTGCAAAAACTTTCATATCCTTTTCCCAGACTAATCTTCCGGAATAAAGAATTATCTTTTTATTTTTACAGCCAATAGATTCTTTCCATTCAAGAGATTTGAAAGAAGGGTTAAATACTTCCGTATCGACTCCGTGAGGAAGGAATTGGATTGTTCCCAAACCCTGCATGGATAATTCCTTCATTATCGGAAGTGATGGAACAAAAACGGTTTCGCATTTATTGTATAATGATCTTAAATAATTCCATCCCCAATTTTCGAGAGCTTTGATTTTATAATATTTTGCATAGCTTGGAAAATGAGTATGATATGTTGCAACTACAGGGATATTATTTTTCTGACCGTACTTAACAGCGGCATATCCAAGTGAACACGGAGAATTTATATGTAGTATATCAGGCGCAAAGTTTTTTAAACTTTCTTCAAAATATTTTATTCCCGGAACTGCAAACTTATATTCCTTGTATAGCGGTATAGTAAAAGACGGTACTTCAAACATTCTTGTAGGTTGTTCTAATTCTAATGGAATAACCGGTGAAAAAAATATGTTTTCAATTCCGTTCTTATTTAAGTACTCTATCATTTTATAGAGCACTCTTGTCACCCCATCCTGTCCCGGCTTCATTGAACCAGCAAAGTACGCTATCCTTATTTTATCCTGCATTATTTTTCCTTGAAATTGAAAATAATTTTTTACCTTATGCGTGCCGGACTTTTTTACCGCCTAACAAATATTGCACAATGAGTAAGATTACGCTTACTATAAAAAAGAATGTTGTTTTCATCATTGTCTCTATGTTTAATCCTCCGAAACTTAGTTTTTAAATATTATTATATTGTTAACTCAATGTTAATTCTATGTTATTTATTTAAAACATCTTGCTTGCAAACCTTTGATATATGATTTTTAAGCGCTTCATTTGATTTATTATATATTTGTGTCTTATTTATAGATAATCAATCTATCAGGCAATGCTAAAAAAAATATTATACAAGCTAATTTCTTTTTTTCATTTACCTTCTGATGCACTAAAGATGTTAGAACTTGCTAATGAAATTAGCGGGATAAATAAAAAAACGTTACCTTCAGAGCTTCTTCCTCTTAATACAATTCAATTGTCGAGAGGACTCTTGAATTATACTGTTTTACAAAGCAGTCTTAATTGGATATTCCCATATTGGGCTGAAAAGCAATATAATCATAAATCCCTTTCATTTATTCCCAGATCACATCTCAGTTTATCAATGAATGTGACTGAAAGAAATTGGACTGCGGTGGGTAATCCGGAATGTGACACTGAACCAATTGTGGATCCGGGAGGATTGGTAACTCCATTTAAAGATGGTTGGTCAATTGATACATGGATGCAAATAAATAATGATATTATTCTTCCTTCAAAAAATAATTATACTACTCAGACATTAATAAATGATTTGCCAATCATCGAGACAAAAACCAGCCTGGGAAACAATTTAATGGTTTCCCGGGTATATACATTTCAAAAAAATCTTTACATAAAAACGGAGATCAATGCGGAAATTGATAATAACGCTTCTATTATATTTTCAATTAGACCTTTTAATCCGGAGGGTGTTAGTATAATAAACAGCATCGTTTTTGATTCTCCTGCCAATTCATTCTTAATTAATAATAAAGATTATGTCGTATTTAATAAAAAACCTTCTTTTGTTTATTGCTCAACATTTGAGGAATCGGACTCATACCATGCTTTGGCAAAAGAAAAATCCAAATTTACATCAAGTTGTGTATTCGGAATGGCAAGTGCAGTGGCGGTGTTTAAATGCTCTGAAAAAGAAAACGGTGTATTATGTACTTGCAGCCTGAATTCAGATAAGATTCCTTTTGAATTTCACTCAAGCACCGATACCGAATCATATTGGGTCGGTTTATTGCAAAAGGGCGTTATGATTAATACGCCTGATGATAAAATTAATTCCTTATTTAATTTTTCCGCTGCCACTCTTTTAATGCTGCTTGATAATGATTCAATTACTCCGGGCCCGTTTACATATCACCAATTTTGGATAAGGGATGCGGTATTCATGCTGAACGCATTAGATAAGCTTGGTTATTCGGAATTAACTTTACCTGTGATAAAGTCGTTTAAAAAATTTCAGAATAGGAAAGGATATTTTCGCTCTCAACAGGGAGAGTGGGATTCGAATGGTCAGATACTCTGGTGCATTTACCGGAATGCTATTATAACAAATAATTATAATATGTTGGAATCTTTTTTTAATTCACTATTGAAAGCGGTAAATTGGATTGATAATTCAAGGCTTTGTAATAAAAAATTTCTCGGTAAACCATTCTATGGGCTTTTACCTGCCGGTATAAGCGCTGAGCACATTGGTTTAGTCGATTATTATTATTGGGATAACTTTTGGTCATTAGCCGGATTGCAATCTTTCGGTTCAATATGTAGGATACTAAATCATGTAAAAGAATTGGAATATGTTTATGCTCTGATTAATGAATATCAAAATGATTTGCATAATTCAATCGAAAGCGTTCGCAGCAAATATAATTTAGAAGCCATTCCTGCTTCGTGTACAAGGGGAATTGACTGCGGTATGATTGGTTCAATTAGCGCAATCTATCCGACACAATTATTTAATCCGGATGATAAAAAAATATTAGCGACATTGGACGTTTTGTACCAAAATTATTTTTATAAAGGAATGTTTTTCCAAAACTTTATTCATTCAGGTATGAACGCATATCTTACTCTTCACGTTGCACATGCGTATTTATATTCCGGCTGCAGGGGAAAATTTTGGGAAATTTTATCGTCGGTAACTGCTAATTCTACACAAACTCTTACTTATCCAGAAGCTATTCATCCGTTTACCGAAGGGGGAGTCATGGGAGACGGTCACCACGGGTGGGCGGCGGCAGAAATTGTCTTAGCTGTCCGTGACGCATTTGTATATGAATGCTTTAGTAATTCATCGGAACTTTTGGAATTAGTTTTGTTCGCTGGAATTCCCGCATCGTGGTTTAAACAATCAAAACCCTTTTCAATCAGAAACACACCTGTACCCGGTGGGAAAATATCAATAAATGTTATTCCTTCCGGATTGATTATAACTATAAAGATTGATTTCCATAATTCAAATAAGGGTAAAAATGTAAAGTTGAATTTAAATTTACCGTTCGAAATTGAAAAAGCTAAGGTAGATGGTATCCCTTTTACGTCCTTCAAGGTTGCAAAAAAAACATTTGCTGTATATTCTTCAAATAAGGAAATAATTATTTGGAAAAAACAGAATATAATTTAGACAGTTTCCAGTTCTAATATTTGCCCGGCGATTAAATCTTTAAAAAAGAAATCCTTTGAATCAGTTAACCATTTTTCAGACGAAATATTGATAACTTTAAAATCTATATCCTTTTTGTTTATATCAATAAAGTTAATATTGATTTTTCCCTTTTCCGTGCCTTTTAAGCTTGCGCCTGCATTTGAAAAAATAATTCCTTTACGCACATAATCTTTTGATGTATGATAATGACCATGTAATACTAACTCGACACCAAAATGTTTAAAAATTTTAAACAACCTTTTCTTTTTTCGCAATTTCATTGTCTGCTTTTCAATTTTCTGCCAAAAACTTCCGGGTGAGTTTTGATTGACTTTCATTTTGTTAAAATGGTGATGAACTAATACAATTTTTCTGTATTTCTCATCTTGATATTCTTCCAATATTCCCGATATAGTGTTAAGTTGTGAAAGCTCGATTATGCCGTTAGATGCAAACGGGTTGCTCACCTTGGAATATTCAGCAATTGAGTTCAATCCGATAAATATAAAATTATTTATTTTTTTTACGAATGGAAAGACATCTAAAGGATTGTAATTAATACTACCGTTGAAAAGTTCAGGGAAAAACCCGTAAAAGCTGTCTATCATCTCCTTGTAATTTACTTTACTGCATTTATCCGGGAAATTAAATATATCTTCGGCAGTTTGTACACCGCCGAAGATATCGTGGTTCCCTATAACAAGAGAGAGTTTGTTACAGTCTAGTAAGTTTAATTTTTCAAAGAGTTTGCGGAGAATGATAAAATCTCTTGGCACGGCATTATCTGTTAAATCTCCCGTGATTGCAATATGATCTGCCTGCTTCTCTATCGCATATCTAAGTGCTTGTTCAATTTGATAAAGATTGTTATTACTGAAGAATGTTGTAAAATGCAGATCGGATAAATGTGCAATTCGCATAAACTCATTTAAATTGTTGTGTCCAAACTTACAATTGGAATGTTACCAAAAAATGAATTTATTGTGAAGAAATTGTTAAATCATTCATAAGAATTAACATTTCATTAACATAATCTTTATATTGCCTTAACATACCCGCCCTAAATTTACACTCAAAATTATTTTGTATGCCAAAAAAGATCCTATTTATTTGCGGTTCACTGAATCAAACAACAATAATGCATCAAATATCAAGGTATTTGGACGAGCATCTTTGTTACTTTACTCCATATTATGCAGATGGAGTGATTGGGCAACTGTCTCGGATGGGCTTCCTTGATTTTACTATTCTTGGCGGCAGGTTTAAATACGAAACTACTAAGTATCTTCTCGCTAATAACATGAATATTGATTTCATGGGTCATTTGTTTAATTATGATTTGGTTTATACTTGTAGTGATCTGATAATTCCTAAAAATATATTGGGTAAAAAGATAATACTTGTTCAGGAAGGTATGACCGATCCTGAAAATCTCATGTATCACCTTGTCAAGAAATTTAAATTCCCAAGGTATCTTGCAAGCACCTCAACAACGGGGCTTTCCAATACATATGATTATTTTTGTGTTGCTTCAGAAGGATATAAAGAACTGTTCATAAGCAAAGGGGTAATGGAAGAAAAGCTTGTTGTAACCGGTTTACCAAATTTTGATGACTGCGTTCAATATTATAATAACAATTTCCCTTATAGTAATTACGTTTTAGTCGCCACTTCTGATTCGAGAGAAACACTAAAATATGAAAATAGAAAAAAATTTATAAAAGATGCAATTGAAATTGCTGCCGGCAGGCAATTGATATTCAAACTTCATCCAAATGAAAAATTTGATCGGGCGACCAAGGAAATAAAATCGTTATTACCGAATTCTCTAATCTTTTCTAAAGGTAACACAAATGAAATGATTGCAAACAGTGATGTTTTAATCACAAAGTACTCAAGTGTAGTCTACGTAGGCTTAGCGCTTGGGAAAGAAGTCCATTCTTATTTTGATATAATGTTATTAAAGAAACTGCTCCCCGTTCAGAACAATGGAGTATCGGCATCTAATATAGCCGAAGTTGGTAAAAATCTACTCGAATCTAAGAAATTTTATGGTGTTCAAACGAAAAATGCCGCATATAAAACCCGGCATCTATTTAATTAATTGACTTTCTAAAACATTGAAAGGCACATGTTATGAGGTCTATCAACTCAAAATATTTTTTTAATGCGATTGTTTTTTTAGTAATTGGAATTATTTCAATAATCCGCAAAGAGTTATTTGAAACAATTATAGCATTTACTTTTTTAGGAATATTCTTATCAATGAACATGTTAATAAAAAATAAAGAAGACAAATATTTAGTTTGAAAAATTTGCAAATAAATAGGATTAATAAAGTGAGCAATTTTGTTACAATAATTCAAGCTAGAATGAAATCCACGAGGCTTCCTTATAAGGTTTTAATGGATTTAGCCGGAAAACCATTGTTAATTAGGGTGGTGGAAAGAATCCTCTTATCAAAAGACAGCGGTACGGTTGTAGTGGCAACAACAACTGATTCCGACGACGATATGATTTATGACTTGTGTGTAAAGGAAAACATAAATGTATTCCGGGGAAATCCGGTTGATTTGTTGGATCGTCATTACAAAGCTGGTCTTCAATTTAATGCCGACACGGTCGTAAAAATTCCTTCAGATTGTCCTTTGATTGATCCGAGAGTTATCACGAAGGTAATACAATATTATAAAGTTCACGACTCATTTTTTGACTATGTAAGCAATCTGCACCCCGCCACTTACCCTGATGGCAATGATGTTGAAGTTATAAGTCTTAAAGTTCTTGAAGAAGCATGGAATGAAGCGGATAAAGACTTTGAACGCGAACACACTACACCGTTTTTATGGGAGAATCCCCACAGATTTAATATTGGGAATGTTTATTGGGAAAGCGGACTTGACTATTCAATGTTACACCGATGGACGATTGATTATGAAGAAGATTATTTCCTGATTAAAATTATATACGAAGAATTATATAAACTGAACCCGAACTTTTCAGTTCAAGATATATTGTTCCTTATGGATAAAAAGCCCGCCTTAAAAAAGATTAATGAAAAATATGCAGGCGTAAACTGGTATAGAAACCACTTAGGAGAATTAAAAACTATTTCACTTGCACAAACAAAAGTAATTTAATAAAAATTTATGAATAAAATAGATTTAGAAAATTTACAGCAAACAGCCTTAAAGGTTAGAGAACATATAATCAAAATGTCGGGAAATGGAGGTTGCTTTATTGGAGCATCATTATCCTGCACCGATATTTTGGTCTATTTATATAAAGAATTTCTTAATATAAATCCACATAACCTGACAGATGAAAACAGGGATTATTTGTTCCTTTCAAAAGGACATGATGTGCCCGCATTATATGGAACACTTGCCGAAGTTGGAATTATTGAAAAAATGAGGCTTAAGAATCACTTAAAATTGAATGACCATATATATTGGCATCCGAATAAAAATATTCCGGGTGTAGAATTTCATTCGGGCTCGCTCGGTCATTTGCTTTCCGTATCAATGGGGGTAGCGTATGACTGCATGCTGAAACGTCAAAATAATAAAGTTGTTGTGATTCTGGGCGACGGCGAATTAAATGAAGGATCAAACTGGGAAGCAATATTAATTGCATCTGCATTAAAGCTTAATAATTTATTGGTAATAATCGACAGAAACCAATTCCAGGCAAATATCAGAACGGAGCAACTTATTCCATTAGAACCGCTTGAAAGAAAATTTGAAGCTTTTGACTGGGAAGTTATAACATGCAACGGGCATGACTTTTTGAGCCTTGAAGAAGCTGTTTCAGCAATATATATGTCTTCTCAAAGACCTTCGGTAATTATTGCGGATACTATAAGAGGGAAAGGGTTGTCAAGCATCGAAAATAAAGCAGATAGATGGTTTTGCAACTTTTCAGATGCGGAAATAAAAAAATTGTTAAATGAGCTTTATACGCAAGAAAAAACTCAACTTATTTCTGAAACATTATTAGTAAGATAGAATGACTTTTATGACATACGAAAATCAACTGCAAAATATAATCGAAAATAATCAAAGCTTTGTAGTATTAACGGCAGAAAACAGAGCGGCAATTAGGAATCTGCCAATACGTATCGGAAAAAGATTTCTTGATGTTGGAATAGCCGAACAAACTCTAATCGGCATGTCTGCAGGATTAGCCCTTCGTGGAAGAATTCCTATTTTGCATTCACTTGCATCATTTTTAACAATGCGTGCTTTTGAATTTGTCAGAACGGATATTGGGATTCTTAACCTGCCGGTAAAATTAGTTGGCGGTGTCCCCGGTTTTCTCTCCGAGGCAAATGGTCCGACACATCAGGCTATAGAAGATATCAGCTTAATGCGTGGTATTCCAGGTATGAACATTTTTTGCCCCGCAGACGAAGAGGACTTAATGCTTGGTCTTCCTAAAGTACTTAATTCCAGTTCGCCTTTTTATATCCGGTATAATGACCGGAAGCCGGCTGTTCTTCATGATTCAAATTTTGAAATTGGTAAAGCGGAAATAATATCTAAAGGTCATGATGTTACTATTCTTACTTATGGTTTTTTGTTCGAGCAATCTTTAATAGCTAAAAAAATTTTAGAAAAGAACGGTTTCTCTGCCGGACTTATAAATCTGCGCACATTAAAACCAGTTGATACTAAAGAAATTATTAGAGCTTTGCAGAGTTCCGATCTGATTGTAACGGTTGAAGATCATTTTTTAACCGGAGGTTTATATTCCATTATTAGTGAAATAATTACCAAAGATAAAATTAAAGCTGTTTTATTGCCAATAGCTTTGCAAAATAAATGGTTTAAGCCGGCTTTAATAAATGATATACTGGAATATGAAAAATTTACAGGGACGCATATTGCCCTAAAGATAATCAGTACACTTCAAAAAGAAAGAAATTTTGTAGCTCATTTAGTTTAAAAAGCGGTATAAAAAATGAAAAATAGTGTGATATTTAATGAACAGTTTCCCAATATCTCAAATTCGAATCAGTTTTATGAAAGAGCCCTGTCATTAATTCCCGGAGTGACTCAAACATTAGCCAAAGGACCCGGTCAATACATTCAAGGTATAGCGCCAAAGTACTTAGTGCGCGGTAAAGGTTCGCATGTCTGGGATGCCGACGGCAATGAATATCTCGATTACAATATGGGGATAGGGCCCATCTCTTTGGGATATGCCTTTCCTGTTGTAGATGATGCAATAGCAGAACAATTAAAAAACGGTATAACATTTTCTTTAATGCACCCGCTTGAAGTGGAGGTAGCTGAATTGATAAACGAAGTAGTTCCAAATGCGGAAGCCGTCAGATTCAGTAAAACAGGAGCAGATGTTACAAGTGCTGCCATACGGCTTGCAAGAGCTTATTCCGGCAGACAGAAAGTTTTATGCTGCGGTTATCATGGATGGCATGACTGGTATATTGCAGTGACAGATCGTAATGCAGGCATACCAGATGCGCTTAAAAATTTATCATATACATTTAATTATAATGACCTGCCATCATTAGTATCTTCTATTGATGATGAAGTTGCTGCCATTATACTCGAACCGGTCGTCTTTGAAGAGCCCAAAAATAATTTTCTGTATGATCTAAGAGAAATCTGCAACCGGTTTGGTATTGTTTTAATATTTGATGAAATGTGGACGGGCTTCAGAATGTCTTTAGGCGGTGCGCAGGAATATTTTAATATTAAAGCTGATCTTGCCTGTTTCTCAAAAGCTGTCGCTAACGGAATGCCCATTTCTATTATAACAGGTAAAAAAGAAATTATGAAACTTCTTGAAAAGGATGTCTTCTTTTTTACGACTTTCGGCGGGGAAACGCTTTCTCTTGCCGCTGCAAAGGCTACAATCGAATTTATGAAAAACAATAGTGTACAACAATATTTGGCAGCGCAGGGTAAAAAATTAAAAGAAGGCTATAATAATATTGCACTTAATCTTGGTATGAGCTACACAAAATGCAGTGGTTATAATTTTCGTTCCATAATATCTTTTAATTCATCTGCGGGTGATCCGCTTGAATTAAAATCTTTGGTCCAGCAGGAATTAATAAAAAGAGGAATCCTTTGGTCCGGTTTTCATAATATGAGCTATTCGCATAATAATGATGACATTGACTATACTTTAAGTGCTTATGAAGAGGTGCTTCCAATATTGAAAAGAGCAGTTAATGAAAAAAATTTGAATAAATATTTGATGGGTAAACCTGTAGAACCGGTATTCAGGAAAATTGATAACTTTAACATGAAGCCGCGTAAGAATCCGGTTAAAATTTTTGATGACTATAAAATGTGAATGTCGATGAATGAAGGATATTTTAGTTTAAAAAATAAATCTGCCATAGTTACGGGGGCGCTCGGCTTACTGGGAATGCAGCATTGTTTTGCATTGAAAGAAGCCGGCGCCTCTATAATCGTTTGTGATCAGGATGAAAACAAATGCAAACAATTTGCAAGTGAATTGGAGAATAATTCAATCGGGGTTGGTGTTAATATTACAGAACACTCTTCTGTTAAGAATCTATTAAAAACCGTTCAGGATAATTTTGAAAGTATAGACGTACTTGTTAATAATGCCGCAGTCAATGACAAATTTGAAAACGCTGATATAGCTCTTGAATTATCCAAATTTGAAAATTATCCGCTGGAGCTGTGGGAATCTTCTTTAAAAGTAAATATTACGGGAATGTTTATTTGTTGCCAGGTTATTGGAAGTGAAATGGCAGGCAGGAAAAGCGGCAGCATTATAAATATTTCTTCTACATACGGAATTGTAGCCCCGGATCAGTCACTTTATAGAGATAAAAAGGGTGCACAACATTTCTATAAAACTGCTTCTTATCCTACAACAAAGGGTGCTGTAATCTCTTTCACAAAGTTTTTAGCGTCTTACTGGGGCAATAAAGGCGTGAGGGTCAATGCCCTTTCGCCTGGCGGAGTAGAAAATTGTCAGGAACAATTTTTTGTTGAAAATTATTCATGTAGAACGCCGTTAGGAAGGATGGCAAATTCCTCTGATTATAAGGGGTCCATAATTTTCCTTGCAAGTGATGCCTCAAAATATATGACTGGCGCTAATCTTGTTGTTGACGGCGGATTCACTATTTGGTAAAAAATTTAAATGGAGAAAACATGATTCAAACAAGGCTTGTTCAAATTGGCGACAGGTTTGTTGGAGATGGGTATCCTGTCTTTATAATTGCAGAAATTGGGTTAAACCACAATGGCTCGGTAGTTATTGCAAAAAAAATGATTGATGGAGCAATTTTTGCTGGGTGTGATGCAATTAAGTTTCAGAAACGCACTCCCGAATTATGTGTGCCCAGAGATCAATGGGATATTGAAAAAAATACTCCATGGGGGAAAATGACTTATATTGAATACCGAAAAAAAATGGAATTCACAAAAAGTGAGTTCTGTGAGATAGTTGATTACTGCCGTCTGAAAAACATTATTTGGTTTGCTTCCTGCTGGGATGAATTAGCAATCGATTTTATAGAGGAGTTTTGTCCATCATTATATAAAATTGCTTCTGCTTCTTTAACAGATGTAGAACTACTTATTAAGCATAAGGCTTTTAATAAACCTGTTATATTATCAACCGGTATGACGGAGTTTGAAGATATTGAAGCAGCAGTTGATATCCTGGATAAAAGTAAATTGTTGTTGGCTCACTCGACCTCTTCTTATCCCTGCAATAATGATGAATTGAATTTGAATGTCATTCGTACTTTAAAGGGCAAATATCCATCAATACCCATCGGGTATTCGGGACATGAAGTGGGGCTTGCGCCTACAATGGCGGCAGTTGCTTTAGGTGCTTCATTTATTGAACGGCATATTACCTTAGACAGGGCAATGTGGGGAACAGATCAAGCAGCCTCTGTTGAGATAATCGGTTTTATGAAGCTTGTTAATAATATACGTGATATTGAAAAAGCTTTGGGTGATGGTATCAAACGCGTATATAATAGTGAATTACCTCAAATAAAAAAACTTAGGAGGATTAATTCCTTAAAAGATATATATTCTGCAGTTTATTAATATTACATGAAAATTGATTTAAAAGAAATAATAAAACAATATTATCCCGGTTATCTTTATGGGTACCCCGAGGGGTTGAAAAAAATTATATGCTTTCTAATTGCAAAAATACTTCATCTTTCCGAACTGAATGATTTTCTCGAAAAACATGATGATAAAAGAGGGCTTGCTTTTAACGACGAAATACTGGAATACCTTAATTTTTCATATATAGCTTCAAAAAAAGACAGGGATAAAATACCAAGCGAGGGAAGGTTGATTTGCGTATCCAATCATCCTCTCGGAGGGATAGACGGCTGCGTTTTAGTGAAGATGATAAGCGAGGTAAGGTCCGATATAAAAATAGTCGTGAATGATATAGTGAAGAATATTGAGAACTTAAGCGGTATTTTTCTTACTTATAATATTGATGATCCTAAGATGCAACGGAAAAATATACAACAAATAAGCCGGTCTTTGTTGAATGAAGAAGCAATTATTATTTTTCCGGCTGGTGAAGTTTCCAGACCTACATTAAAAGGCATTAGTGACGCCAACTGGAAGAAGGGGGCTTTATTTTTGTCTAAGAAATTTAATGCTCCGGTTTTACCTGTTTATGTAAAAGCAAAAAATTCATTCCTGTTTTATGCTTTATCTGTAATAAATAAAAAATTATCTGCAATACTTCTTCCGCATGAAGTGTTTAATAAGAACGGTAAAACCGCTCTCGTAAAAATCGGCGATCAGATTCCGCCCGAGGCTTTTAATTCAGCTTATTTTAATGAGCGATACAATACAAAACTGTTGAAAAAACATGTCTTATTAATTGGGAAAGATAAAAAAGGAATATTTAAAACTATTAAAAATATTGTTCCTCCTGTTAACCGGAAGACCTTGAAAAAACAATTGGATTACTGTGAATTGCTTGGTGAATCAAACGATAAGAAAATATTTCTTTTACGATTTGAAACAGCGCCAGATGTAGTAACAGAAATAGCACGATTAAGGGAAATCACTTTTAGGAAAGTCGGTGAAGGAACTGGCGAAAAAATAGATATTGATAAATATGATCGCTACTATCATCATATTGTTTTATGGGACGAAAAAGAATTAGAGATAGTCGGAGCCTATAGATTAGCTCTTGGCAGAGATATTATGAATAAATCGGGAATAGTTGATCTATATACTTTTTCACTTTTTAATTATTCCGATGAACTTATTCAGGCACTACCTGAATCAATTGAACTTGGCAGAAGTTTTATTCAGGCTAAATATTGGAATACAAATGCTCTGGATTCACTTTGGCAGGGAATTGGCATTTTTATAAATAAACTTAGCGATATAAGTTATTTATTCGGCGTAGTAAGCATAAGCAATAAGTACCCGGAAGAGGTTAAGAGTTTACTCGTTTATTTTTATAAAAAATGGTTTGGTGTCGATGCCCCTTTTGCATTTGCAAAAAATAAATATTTTATCCCTAATAAAATGGAACAAAAAATAAGCGAAACCTTAACTGGCGCAGATTATAAAGAAGATTTGCAAATTGTTAAAAGGCTTTTGAAAATTTACAGTCTTTCTATACCTGTTTTATTTAAGCAATACACAGAACTTTGTGAAGACGGGGGCATAAGTTTTTCAGATTTCGGTATTGACTGCAATTTCCAAAGCTGTATCGACGGCTTTATCTTTGTAAAACTGGAGTTCCTTAAAGAATCAAAAAAGAAAAGATATAAGCTATACGAAAAGGAATTTGAGCTTATAGATGATTTTTAGATTGCACGTTGCCTCACACTAAATTCGTACATTATCGTTTAAGTAAAGTATTATAATCAATCGGGCAATGAAATAATATATCCGTGATTGACCTCTAATGCTGCTTATTTATTAAATACATTTCTCTTCTACTTCTTTTATATAAAAATTTTATTCTATTAAATTATTATTATATTAAAGGGAATTCTTTGAAAGGGAAGGAACATGAACCATCTCAAATTTCTTTCTTTTATAATATCTATTATTTCTACTATTTCATCTATTTGTTTATACGCTCAGGATAGTTCTGCATTAAAATATCCGCAAAAAATAATGCTGAAAGGCGGAACGGAATTAATCGGCAAAATTATTGAACAGGATTCCTTGTTTGTGCAGATTCAGCTTAAAGAAGGAAAGTTCATCAAAGTTCCTATAAAAGCAATTGAAAGTAGTCAGCCTTTCTCGGAGGAGTTTAAAAAAATTCCATTGAACCAGGATATTAGCATAAATCTTTCTGATGGTACACAGCTAATCGGAAGAATAATATCAGTAAATGACTCATCCCTCGTTTTTAAAACTCTTTCAGGTGTTGAAATGACAATTCCCTTATCTTTAATAAATATTTCCAGGGAATTAAAGGGCGAAGTAGTAAATGGAATGTATTATAGAAAGGATCCAAATCAATCACATCTTTTTTTAGCGCCTACAGCTCAGCCCGTTGAAGCAGGAAAAGTTAGTTTTACGGATTATATGATTTTCTTTCCTTCCTTAACTGTTGGAATTACTAACTTTATGTCCGCAAGTGCTGGGGTAAGCATCGTCCCGGGAGCCCAAAGTCAGTTATTTTACGGAAATATAAAAATTACTGTTCTAAATGAAACATTTGGAGAAAATAATCTCTGCCTTGCTGGCGGTGCTAC
Source organism: uncultured Ignavibacteriaceae bacterium (assembly GCA_964618785.1). Lineage (GTDB taxonomy): Bacteria > Bacteroidota > Ignavibacteria > Ignavibacteriales > Ignavibacteriaceae > FEN-1297. The sequence goes on from CAZUCY010000024.1 coordinate 24,878, forward strand.
TTTTGCCAATAATACATCTATAGCTTTACCCGGAGCATCGTTGATTTACGGTTTGGTTACTTTCAGCATAAATCCTTTTGCTGTTACTTTGGGATTTATTGGCCCCGAAAATCACAATGGAAGTATCTTTATTTTCGGAGGAGAATTGCGCGCATCCAGCAGTATTAAAATTATATCTGAAGATTATTACAATCCGCAAAATAATGTAGGAGTTTATTCCTTAGGGTTTAGATTCTTTAGTGATAAAATAGCGGGTGATATTGGTCTATTCTATTATAACCAGTGGTCTGATAATATTGGTTTCCCTTTTATTCCATGGCTTGGTTTTACATATAGCTTTTGAATTGCAGGTCGATTCAGAAAGCTTTCAGAATCGACCTGCATAAAAAATTTTATTTCTTTGTAGTATCGATTTCCATTTGTTTAAGCCTGTTTATTTCTTCCTGCACACCGCCTGCATTTGGCAAAGCGTTCTGCAGCCTTTGAAGAATTTCAATAGCTTTATCATACTCTTTTAGACTAATATAAGTTCTTTCGAGCATGCTGTATGGATTATACGGGGAAGAAAGTTCTTCCATCGTTACATCATTAAGATTTTCCAATGCCTCCGGTATTATTTCATTAGCTACTTTCCTGTACTTATCAAAAGCGCCGGATTGTGAGTACAAATTACCAATATCATAAAGAATCCTGTAATCCATAGGTACAACAGTCTGCGGCATTTTCTTTTCCATCATATCAAGAACACTCACACTTGTTACGTTATCATTTTCAACACTATGAAAATAATATGCAAGTTCAAGATAAGCATTCCTGTAATTTTGAATTAATCTGCTTTCGGTTTCGTCATAGAAAATATTTTTATTGTTCAATCCTCTGAATTTAAACCCGGGGTTAAATGTTTTCGAATAAGAAGTATTTTCGGATAAAAGATCTTTCTTAGTAATTTCAGCATTTACATAAATCGGTGTCGTTCTTTTTTGAGGGACTAAACGCGAAGCCAATCCTTCTGCCTTTAAGTAATCATCCAAACCGATATAGCAATCAGGGGAACAAGTTGAAGCAAAATAAATAGGTCTGTCCCATGTATTATTTTGAACGATATCTTTAACAACGATATCCTGAATTCTTAATCCCTGAACGCCGCCCATCTCAATCGAAGATTTCATTCTCCAGGTAAGCTGCCCTGTTCTGATAACAGAAGTATCGGTAACATTAAACTTTTTAATAACATCCTGTGATACTGGTATTGAAGTCATTTGAGTTTTCCACTCAACTGGTGAAAGCTGCGAAATCATATCGTCCGTCATTGAAAATTTAACTTTCAATGCTCCGTATGGAGATGTATCTTTTAACTGTAAATTATACCAATCTGTATTTGCCAGGCTTAAGCATACAACCCTTATATCTCTTCTCACGCCTTCTACATCCTGTAAATACCACAAAGGGAAAGTATCATTATCGCCGTTGGTAAATAATACTGCATCAGGTGCGCAACTTTGAAGAAGATTATATGCAAAATCCCACGGTAACCAGTTCTTTGATCTGTCATGTGAAAAATAATTTGTTCTAAGCATATTGCCCGGAATAAGGAGAAGGAAAACTCCAAGGCACACAAATGCTGTTGTTCTGCCTAAAGATGCATCTTTTATTTTCTCCAGAGCAAGTTGACTGATTTCCCTAACACCGACAGCAATACATGCCGCAAATACAAATAGGGCGCCCGGGTAGAAATAGAACCTGTCGCGCGGCTGCGGCTGCTGCTGGTTCTGATAAAACATAATCAGGTATCCCATAAAGATAAATAAAATTAACCATGCTGCACCCATCTTCCAATTTTTCCTGAAAAGGAAGTAAAAACCTATCAGACCAAGTATGAAAGGTATGCCGTAAAGTTGACTAAGTTTTACTCCGGAATCCTGAACGGTAGAAACTTTACCAATAAAATTCCAGCCTATATATCTGTTAAACATGTGGTCAACCTGATAATTCCACATAAAATCAAGATCACTTGAGTAATTTGAATATATTCCTTGATGCTGGGGCTCGCTGGAGAATCTTCGCTTGAAAATCGGAAAATCTCCGTATTGCTCACGATCTAAGTAGTACATTAACTTATTAAAATTATTGGGCTGATTTTCATTCATCGGTGGATTATCGCCGGAACGGATAATAATTGTTGCATAAGTAGTAAATCCTAATAAAACAAAAAGCAGCGCAGTAGCTCCTAAGTTAATTGTGCTCTTCTTATTTTTAGCAGACCAGTAAATTATGTAAACAACTACACCAAGGATAATTAAAAATATAATTAAATTGGTTGCTGCTCCTGCTCCGCCTAATGCCAGTAATATAGCAGGAACTCCCTTTACAACTCCCGGATACGCAAGAAGCAGCAATACACCCCCTGCAATTAAAGGGATATAAAAGGAATTTCGGTGAAATATCTGTTTCCACATTGCCCCCATAAATATTACCGATACTCCAAACATAATCCACACAAACTTGGAATCAAATGCTTTATATTCTTCAGGGGAGGGAGGAGTCGTGCTTGTTTGTGAAGACCACATTGCAAGAGCTATAATTGCCAGGATACCTACATGGATAAGAAAGATATATGCCGTCTTTTTGAATGTTTCATCATCGTTAACATATTTCCTCATGACTACAACAAATACAAATGTAAATATTGCGAGTACACTCATTAAGTGAACTCCGAATGATAAGCCAATAAAGTAAGCCATCAAAATTATATATTTTTCACTTCCTTTTTCATCTGCATGATCGTACCAAATCATCATAAGCCAGACTACTAAAGAGAACAATAATGTGCTTAATGAAAAGTAGTTGGACTCAACAGCATTAAACCAGAAAGTATCGCAAAATGCAAAGGCAAGTGCGCCAATTGCTGCTGAACCGAATGTCAATATTGTATCCGTATTATTTTTATAATTTTTACCACGGTAGGTTTCGATCAGTTTTATTGAAATAAGATAGAGCAGTAAAATTGAAATTGAACCGGATAAAACAGATACTGAATTTATCCTAAAACCGATATTTTCTGCAAATGGAATCATAGAGAAAAATCTTCCGATGATTAGCCATAGCGGTCCACCAGGAGGATGCGGTACCATTAAGGAATATGAGGCAGCCGAAATTTCACCCGGATCCCAGAACGAAACCGATGGTTGCACCGTTAAAAATAAAATTATTGCGGATAATAGGAATACAAATGCTCCTATTATTCTTCTTGTAAGTTTAACAGTCATGTCTTTTTACCTTAGGAGTATGTGAAAAATTAGAAATAATCCTGAACAAACTTATTGAAATTAAGTGAATTATTCACTACCAAATTGAAACTTATTTTTAACTTAAAACTATTTTCTTTAACTCCTTTTTTGACGTTTATAATTCATTTCTGTTCATATATTTTGTGCCGGATTACTAATCTTATAATTTAAAAAACTAAAGTATTCTGCAAATAAATAAATATTGGACCCTTTTTGTCTTTAAATTTTTCTGTTAATATTTATCTTATGTTTATGTATCTTTACTTATTAATTTAGAATATTTTATTTAATAAAAAAAACCATATATCTTGCTAAATTAAAGAAAGGACTTAAATTGAAAAATCACTTTATATTGTTTCTCACATTTATGTTTATCCCTGTTCTATCAATTTGTCAAACAAATTCTGCCGGTAAGGACACAGTTACCACTTCGAGTGGTTTAAAATATATTGTCATTGAAAAGGGAAACGGAGCAAAAGCTGAAGCCGGTAAACAAGTTTCGGTTAATTACGCTGGCTATTTAATGGATAGTACAGAGTTTGACAATTCTTATAAAAGAGGAAAACCGATAAAATTTATTTTAGGTCAGGGGCAGGTTATTAAAGGATGGGACGAAGGAATTGCATTAATGAATGTCGGTGATAAATTAAGGCTTATTATTCCTCCGGAACTTGCTTATGGCGAAAACGGCGCAGGTAATGGTATTATTCCGCCTAATGCAACATTAATTTTTGATACTCAATTGATGGGGATCGGGGAACCTAAGCCGTCTATTGCAGATACATTGCTATTAACAATATTTGAGAAGGGAATAGATTCTGCGGCAGCCCGATATCGGGAATTTTATAAGAACAAGAAAAACGAGTATGACTTTGATGAAGACCAGCTAAATTCTACTGCTTTCAAGTTTATTAATAACGGTATGTACCAATATGCTATCGGGTTGTTGAAACTTAATGCTGAAACTTACCCTGATTCATTTATTATTTATGACGGTCTTGGGGAAGCTTATATGTTAAAAGGAGATAAAGAATCGGCTATAGAAAGTTTTGGAAAAGCGCTTAAGCTTAATCCTAAAGATACCAATGCCGAAGATTTGCTTAAAAAGCTAAATGCTAAATGATAAATATTTGCTAATTGAATGTTGTTGTTATAAAGATAAGGATTTGTTTTGGTTAGAGACTTTTTAAAACGTGTTAAAGCAAAATTGATAGAATTATCCGGAAGCGGCAGTAATTTAAATAATAAAAAGCCCGTAAAGGAAGAACCTTCTGCAGAACATAAAATAAAACATTCTAAACCGGGAAATAATTATAAACCCGGTAATAAAAGAACTTCAGCTAACCACCCGGCTAAGAATAGGAGTAACAAATCCGTTTCTGATTCCAACAAGAAAAATGTTCATTCTTATAGTGAAATTATATGCCGTTCAAAAGGAACTATTCAAAAAAGTAGAGATGCTTCCAAATTAAAAGAGGAACAGTGGCAGAACGAAAAAATTCCAGATAATTGGAACATCTCAGCGTTTGAAGTTCCGGTTCAGGAAGGCAAAATGCGTTTTCATGATCTTGACCTCCCGGTTGAGATAATGCATGCAATCTCCGATTTAAGATTTCAGTATTGCACGCCTATTCAAAAGGAGATATTGGTAGCTGCTCTAAACGGTAAGGATGCAACTGGGAAGGCTCAAACAGGAACCGGCAAAACAGCAGCCTTCCTTATTACTATATTTACTAAATTCTTAAAAGATACTTCTCTGAGTAAAAGGCAGCCGGGAAGGCCGCGCGCATTAATTCTTGCTCCAACAAGGGAACTTGTTATTCAGATTGCAAATGATGCTAAGCTCCTCGCTAAATATACATCCATTAATATAACTGAAGTTTTTGGCGGTATGGATTACAGAAAACAGAAATCAAAATTAAATAGGGGAACATCTGATGTTATCGTTGCAACGCCGGGGAGGTTGATAGACTTTATGAATAAGCGTGATATCTCATTAAACGGTGTTGAAATTCTTGTTATTGATGAAGCTGACCGAATGCTGGATATGGGCTTTATTCCGGATGTTAGGAAAATTATTCACAATACTCCTTTGAAAGCCAAAAGACAAACTCTTTTCTTTAGTGCAACCCTTAGCTCAATGGTTAAACGCCTTGCGGTTCAGTGGACTAACGATGCAGTTAATGTGGAAATTGAACATGAACAAACTGCGGGTGATCAAATTGAACAGCTGGTTTATATCGTTACAAATAAAGAAAAGTTTCCGTTGCTTTATAACCTTATTATCGGGCAGCAGCTTAGCAGGGTAATAATTTTTACAAACCGTAAAGATGAAACTAGACTTGTTGAATATCTCTTACTCAAGTATGGGATTAATTGTAAAGTTCTATCGGGAGATATAGATCAAAGGCAGCGGTTAAGAACACTTGATGATTTTAAGGCAGGGAAAATTAAAGTGCTGGTTGCAACCGATGTGGCAGGACGTGGAATTCATATTGAGGGTGTAAGCCATGTTATAAATTATACGCTCCCGGAAGATCCGGAAGACTATGTTCATCGTATCGGCAGGACCGGCAGAGCAGGCGCCTCCGGCATTTCTATCAGCTTTGCTTCAGAAGATGATTCATTTCAAATACCTGCTATTGAAAAATTTTTAGGGAATAAGCTTATCTGTACATTCCCGTCGGAAGAATTATTAGTCCCTCTTCCCAAAGTGAAACCTCGGGTGACTTAAACAAAAGTGAAATAATTTACGGCTGGATATACTGCGAATAAGCTCTCCAACCCCAAAATTGATACTCCTTTTCCTCCTGAATTGTGCCCGAAAGGATACTTTCAATATAGCCGTTTTTTTCCACCAGAAGCGTGTGCCACATTTGATGTTCAGGATTTATTTTTAAAAATATCTTAATTCTTCCGTTAAGTCCGGAATATTTGATAAAAAGAGAATCTTCAGTTTTATTAAGATAAAATACTTTTCCTAAATCATCCTTCATAAGATTACTTCTAAAAAGAGTTCCGCCGTTAAGAGTGCCTATATTTTTACCATTGATTATAATATCCCTGTCGTCATAAGCAATTATGCAAAGGTAATGATCCGGCTCGGCTTTTAGCCAATTTATAATTTTGCTTCCGTGTTTCAGCTTGGTAGAATAATCATATTCACTGTCAAGGAAAGAAATTCTTTTTACCTGACTGGAAATTTCATTCACACTGTTTATATATCCGAATACAAAACTTCCGCCTCCGCTGTGTCCGTCAAGAACTATTTCGGTAGTAAACTCTCTAAAAATATTTCTTACTGAATCAACAAGACTTCTGATTAAATAATCACTATCAGGATGTCTGCTCCTCCACCAGGGCCAGCTCTCTTCCCGTGTTCCCAAATACACTACAACTATGGATTTGTCTTTTATATGATCTCTTAAAAACCTTGTCTGTGCTCCTATATGCTGAATGTCGAAATGCCAGTCAAGCCCTTCGCGTCTTTGCCTGCCGATAGTCTGCTCAATTGAATTCGTATTAGGGATAGCATAAAAAATAAGCGAAATCTTTTTTATTCTGTCAAATTTATCGGCAGATGGTGCGTTTATCTCCACATTGATATCGGGGAAAAATTCAAATGAAAGTATTTGTTCGTCAAGGAACAAACCTTTGGAAAAACCTCTTAATGCGATTCCTTTTTCACTGGAAGAATTATTAATAACCCTTCCATACAAAAAACTCGATTGAATGTTAATCAAAAAAATATAAATCGTTATTGCATGGATTAAATTCATTCTGCTGTAATTTATTTGCATATTACTATTTCTTGAAAACATATCCACCCTTATCTTTCAAAACATTATGAATTAAATATCACAAAATAATATTAAATGGAGGAAATCAAAGCATCTATTTTAGGGGCAGATAAGACTATAATAGCTATTACATAGTTATGTTATTACCTATATCACTAAAGCGCTGCATTATACTAATAATTCTTGTAGAAAAGAAAAAAAAAGATTATTGTTAACAGTAAGATTTACAAGAATAGAAGTGTAAGCATGATTCCCTCATACTATGTTAAGCTAATTATAACGTTATTTGTATTTATTTACTTATCATGTTCATCAAGTAATTATAAGGCTGTAACGGCCGACTCAACTAATGGTAATAAATATGATAGTGAATTTCCTTACCGCGACGGTTCGAACCAGTTGGAAGAAATCAGTGAAACAATTTACCGCATAAACAGCATTGCCTTTTACCATGCTTATATATTTGCTGACAAACACAAGGTCAAATTAAGGGATGTGGATGATGAAGTTATTAAAAGGCTCTCCATAAAAAACACTTATATGGATAAAACAAGTTCAGGTACAGGGGTTGTAATATATTCGTCCGGCGGTATTGTAGGTCTGCTTACTTGTGCTCATGTCATTGATTTTCCCGACACAATCGTGTCGTACTTTTCCGATGCAAAAGGTGTTTATACTGATGAGGTACAAAGTATTGCTTTTAAAACCAAACAGGTTATTTATGTGGCAGGTTTCCCGGAGGGAAGTGAAGTAAATAAAATATTATCGGATAATTCTATTGATATTGCAATACTTGGGAATAATTACGGACCCCGGTATGATAAATATTTTCATCTTTTCAATTATCCTTTCGGAAATGCCGGTGAACTTAGCTGGGGAAATTTTGTTTACTTTTTCGGTTTTCCCTTAAACTATAAAATGTTATCTAAAGCTATAGTAAGCAGCCCAAATTATGATAAATCCGATTCGTTTTTTATCGACGGAGTAATTAACAGGGGGTCCAGCGGTGGGATTGTGCTTGCTATAAGGGACGGCATACCTCATTTTGAACTTGTGGGGATTATTGACTGGGTTCCTGAAGAAAGCGAAAATATTCTTCAGCCCGCGCCTTTGGAAGATCCGTATAAATACAATCCTTTAGTGCCCTATACAGGAGATAATTATGTTAAGGAAGAAAAGTTTTTAAAGTATGGTATGGCTAAAGTAATATCAATTGAATCTATTATGGATTTTCTAAAGGGAAATAAAAAATATTTTATTGATAAAGGGTATTATTTTAATATCTACAATAAATAATATTATATAAAAAATCTTATGCTGCTTTGGGCAACAGGATATAAAATTCAGTCATTTCATTCGGTATAGATTTAGCAAATATTTCTGCATTATGCCAGGTAACAATTGCTTTTACAACGGACAACCCAAGTCCCACACCGCCTGTTTTCCTGTTTCTTGAAGACTCTACTCTGTAAAAGCGGTCAAATATTTTAGAGATAGATTCCTGTGGAATTCCTTCGCCTTTATTTAGTACGCTTATTTTTATTCTATTGTTATCGCTTATATCCCCTTTTACTATTACAACATTATTTTCCTCACCGTATTTAATAGCATTGTCAATTAAATTTGAAAGCGCTTGCGTCATCAACTCTTTGTCTATCTCTACATTGGAATTTGTTTTGGAATCTGCAACAAGACTAATATTCTTTTCCACACCTATTATTTTAAGATTATTAACCGTATTTTGAAGATAATCATCCAAATTAATCTTTTCTTTTTTAATATCAATAAGGGAATGGTCTATTTTGGAAATGAAGAAAAGATTGTCAATAATTTTTGTAAGCCGGATGGTTTCTTCATAATTACTTTTTAAGACTTCAACATATTCTTCGGGCAGCTTTGGTGATTTAAGCGCTATTTCAGTCTCACCCCGCAATATTGTTAAAGGCGTCTTTAACTCATGCGCGGCGGAAATAGAGAACTGATTCATATAGTCGATAGAGGTTTTTATCCTGCTGATCATTTCGTTCATCTTTTTTACTAACCTGCCGTACTCGTCACTGTATTTTTCGCCGATTATCTTTTCATCAAGATTAAGCGCGGTAATCTCTTCCGTCTTTTTGATGATTGCATCAATTCGTGATAACGACTTTGCCGAAATTAATGCGCCTCCAAGAATTGAAATGAGAAAAAATATAGGCGCAAGAATAATAAATATATGCGCAAGGCTGTTCAGCGTTTGAGCTACATGCTGTATTGGGAAGGCAACAAATATTTTATAATTGTTCTCTGCAAGCTGTACACATCTTATCGGCTTTTGTGAAAGAGTTGTATCTGTAAAATAAAATAGTTCCATCGGTTCCTTCTTATCCTTGAAAGACAGTGTATCTTCTTTAAGATTTGCCGATTTATAAACTATTTTCTTCTTAGAATTAATCTGTATATAATTATTCCGTAGGTTGAATGCTACCTCATTATAAATAACATCCCATACTAAATCTTCTGGGTTTGCATAAATGGAATCGGGAACAAAATTGTCTATATCCATGTGCTTTTCCATCACAATACGCAGAATTCCCTTTGCCTGTGTTTTTAAAGCAATATCCAGGTTATCCATTAAATTATCATAAAGAGAAAGATAAATGAAAATTCCGAGTAGTAATTCTAATACTAAAAAAAGAGTGGAATACCAGATAGTTGTTTTAAACCTGGTTGAAGACAGGAAAAGTTTGAATTTCTGAAACATAAAATTTTAAAAACTATTTTATTTCCAATTTCAATCATCATCCTTAAGAACATATCCTATCCCGCGAATCGTATGTATTAACGGTTTTTCAAAATTAGTGTCTACCTTTGAACGAACTTTGTTTATATATACATCAATAATATTAGTCTCAGTGTCAAAATGATAATCGTACACATGCTCGATAAGTTTTGTTCGTGAAATTACTTTTTTTGAATTACGCATCAAATATTCCAGGATAGAATATTCTTTAGGGGTCAAGATGATTTCTTGATTATTACGGAATACTCTGTGTGACTCAAGATCCAGTACCAAATCGCCGACAGTTAATTTTGAAGTCTTAGAATTTTCATTTCGCCTAAGAAGTGCCCTTAAACGTGCAATCAATTCTTCAAATGCAAATGGTTTGGTTAAATAATCGTCGGCTCCGGCATCTAATCCTTCAACTTTATCTTTAACACTGTCGTTAACCGTCAGCATCAAAACCGGTGTTGCTATGTCTCTTTTTCTAATTTCCTTTATCAGCGTTATGCCGTCCATATAAGGGAGCATAATATCCATAATAATTACATCGTATTCTTCACTCGTTGATAGTTTTAAACCTTCTTTACCGTCCCCGGCTATATCTGCAACAAAATACTCTTCTTCCAATCCTTTTTTGATAAAGGAAGCAACTTTTTTCTCGTCTTCAATAATTAAAATTCTCATACGAGAAATATAAACAAAAAAGGAGAGTTAGAAAACTCTCCTTTTTTAACATAATACAAGTTTTTACAAACTTACATTTTTTTTGTTGAATCTTTCTTTGTAGTCGTCTTTTTTGTCTTAGGAGTTTTTACAACTTTCTCTGTCGTTTTTGTAGTTGTCTTAGGAGTTTTTACAACTTTCTCTGTCGTTTTTGTAGTTGTCTTAGGAGT
>CAZUCY010000024.1:35721-37243 GCA_964618785.1 uncultured Ignavibacteriaceae bacterium
TTGTCTTAGGAGTTTTTACAACTTTCTCTGTCGTTTTTGTAGTTGTCTTAGGAGTTTTTACAACTTTCTCTGTCGTTTTTGTAGTTGTCTTAGGAGCTTTTACTGTCTTAGGAGTTTTTACTGTTTCCTTTGTTGTTGTTGTAGTTGTCTTAGGAGCTTTTACTGTCTTAACAACTTTAGTTTTGCTTTTTGTTTTAGTTGTATCTTGAGCAAAAGATGAGCCTATGCCCATTGTTAAAACAAATGCAACCATTACAAATAAAGATATAATACGAGACTTCATTATAATACCTCAGATTTTTATTAAAATATTTTAATTTTGTAAACTCACATTGAATTTACTTGTCAAACATATTCTTTTATAATTAAGTACAGCTTAAGATAAGATTAATAAAAATTAATCTTGTTAAGCTGATAACCTTAATCCAACTCAAGCGAATTTCGTATATTTTAATAAGTAAACTCCCTCCCTTTTCAAGAGAGCGTTTTTTCTAGTGATCACTTTTTCAAGGGTGAGTCCTAAGTAACAAAATTATTATCATAAAGCCTTTTAGGGTCGCGGTTATTAAAGTATTAAAATCTTAATTGAGATTGTAAAGCAAAATAGGGGAAGCTTAACTAAGAAAACCGCTTTTGAGTTGCTGATTATTTATTAGATATTTCAAAAGACATATTGGAATGTGTCAAAATGAGAAAAGTCCTTAAAATTCAGTTTGGAAGTTCAAAAGCAAACTTGACGGTAGAGTTTCCGGATTATTAACACCAATTGAGAAATTCCAGCTTAGTTCAGTTGTTTGGCTTTTATTGTATGCAGCAACAAGTCTTGCAGCATTTATTGCACTAACAACACGGTTTAAGATTAGCGCGCCTACAACAAATCTGAGGTTGTTATTCTCATTCTCACTGGCGACCCATAGTGTTCGGTAGTTCTTTCTGTCTGCTGTAGACTGCCAATTCCAATAATCTGTGCTAGGATTGAGCATAGCGCTCAAATCCCCTTGGAGCGACATTTCGTCATTATACTGGCTTATACTCGTATAATCGGCTATCGTTGCGTAATAATTGGAATTTTTATTTGCATTATTTACTCCGGCGGCAGATGCTGCAAACGCTTTATAATTATTTCTTAGCCAATAACTGTAAGAATTCATACCAATATATATACCCCATAAAGTTCCTTCGGCAATGGTAAAATATTTACCGCTTGAATAAGAACCTGCGTAAAGTTCTCCCATGCCGGGCAGGAGAAAAGAATATAATACTGCCAAACCTGTGCTTTTCTTAGTAACTGCAACGCTGTTAAAATTTATATTATTAAAATCTTTTATTATATTTATCTGTTTTAGTGAGTTTTGAAGCACAAGAATATCTGATTCAGGCGTTGTCTGCGGAAATGAGCAGCATGATAAGAAAACAATAAATAAAATAATTTTTTTCATATTTTTAAATACAATTTTAAGTATTAACTGGCAATCAATTCAATTGATTTTTTTATCCCTTTTAATTCTCCCGAACAAATATT
>CAZUCY010000025.1:0-36903 GCA_964618785.1 uncultured Ignavibacteriaceae bacterium
TTTTTTGTTTGAACAAAACTACCAGCTTGCATCCGGTAGAAATATATTCCGCTTGATAGACTATTACCGTTGAATTGTACGGAATAATTTCCGGCAGATTTTTCTTCATTAATTAAAGTTGCTATTTCTTTCCCAAGTATATCATAAACTTTTATTGTAACTAATCCCGATTTAGGAAGTGAATAATTTATCATTGTTGTTGGATTAAAAGGGTTGGGTAAGAAAAATAAAAATAGCAAGTATTTAATTTAAAAGTTAATTATTTTGTATAAAGTAATTTCGGATATACATATAACAAGGAAATAAAATGAAATCAAAATTGAATCTTTTTTGCAGTCTCTTACTAATCCCCTGTTTCATTTTTCTTCATTCTGATATATACAAAACAAGGGCTCAAACAATAAATCCCGTTGTTACTAATCAAAAAACGGATATAGAAAAAACTATTGACTTAAGCGGCGCCTGGCTGATGAAAGATTTTACCGAAGGCATTGGGTTTCAAAAACAAGTTTTCATGCCCGGTAAAATGCCCAAGGATTGCCTGCCTTATCAGGTTCCCGGTACTGTCAGAACTGCTTTGCTTTCAGCAGGTGATATCCCCGATCCCTACTTCGGTTACGATAATGAAAAATCTCTATGGGTTGAACAAAAAGAATGGTGGTTCTTTAAAAATTTTTCCATCGATAATAATCTCAAAGGAAAATTTATTGATATTGTGTTTGAAGGTATATCATTCCAGGGTGAATTCTGGCTTAACGGGCATCGTATAGGAGAGTTAAAAGGAATGCTGAATCCTAAAGCGTTTGATGTCTCAGGCGTCCTAAACTTCGGTAAGAATAATGTTATTGCCGTGCGCCTAAAAGCTCCTTCCGACTCAAGAGAAAATCTGATTCAACGCGGTCTAACCTGGCGGTCAAACCGCAATCAATTATTCTCTATTGCTCAATGTATGTACGGCTGGGATTGGGGTCCTCATTGTATGGCTGTCGGATTATGGCAGCCGGTTAAACTACGCGTTACAAATCCATTGAGAATTAACAATCCTTACATTCGTTCCAGGATACCCTCTGCTGACCGGGCTGTGTGCAGCATTGATATTGATATTCAGAATCTCTCAGGTAAATCTTTGAATGCTGAATTATCCGGTTCCATTATCGGGAAAAAATCCCGGCTTGAATCCGGAAAATTTAAGCAGACGGTTAATCTGATCCCGGGTGAAACTAAAACCTTGAATTTCGAGGTTACTATTAATGATCCAAAACTTTGGTGGCCGAACGGCATGGGCGAACAGAACCTTTATATTCTGAAAACAACTGTTTCCTGTAATAATGCTGAGTCTGATTGTAATTCTGCACAATTCGGTATTCGTGAACTGAAATTAGTTGAAAATGAAGATACCGCTCTATTTCTTCAGACTATGAAACAGGATATCGGAAACATTTATCGTCTCGGCAATAAAGTGGGTTCTTATCCCTGGACGTTTGAAGTGAACGGGAAAAAGATGTTTGTGAAAGGCGGAAACTGGATCCCAGTTGATCAACTGCTGCGGCTTAGCCATGATAAATATGATTGGCTGCTCCGGCTTTTCAAAGAAGCAAATTTTAACCTGCTTCGCGTCTGGGGCGGCGGGTTATACGAGACAGATGATTTCTATAATTTGTGCGATGAATACGGCATCCTTGCGTGGCAGGAATTTTTGAGTAATTGTAATTTTTCTTTAATTGATAAAGAGAATTTTTTAGACGGCGCTAAATCCGCAGCGCTGCGTTTAAGAAATCATCCCTGTCTTACTTTCTGGTGCGGCGGAAATGAATTTGATCCTGACGATAGCGGCAGTAAATCAGTAATTGATTCACTTGCAGAACTATTGAAAAAAATTGACCCTCAGCGCGAGTTTCACCGCGCATCGCCGTATATGGGGGATGATCATTATTGGGGTGTCTGGCATGGAATGGAACCATACACAAAATATCATGTTGTGCGTCCGTTCCGAAGCGAAGCCGGGTTAAACGCCCCGCCTGTTTTGGAAAACTATGTCAAATTCACGCCTCCTGATTTGCTCTTTCCGCCCGATACAACTTATATTGAATATCACGGTGAATCCAGCGCCGGCTTTCAACATCTGAAAAAGTTGATGCGGTATACCGATGAAATCGGCGAGCCTTCAAATATCACCGAATTTATAACAAGAGGTCAGCTTTATCAGGCTTTAGGCAATGAGTACGATATGGAATTCTGCCGGTCAAATAAATTCAGGAATAGCGGCTTTCTTGTCTGGCAGTATGACGATATTTGGCCTTGTCTTTCCTGGTCAATTGTTGATTGGTACGGAACTCCAAAACCTGCATATTACTTTTTGAAGCGCGCTGCACGACCGGTGCATATTTCTGCCGACTTTGAACGGTATTTGTGGAAGACGGGTGAGACTTTCAAAACGGATATTTATCTTTTGAACGATTCACAAAACCCGGTGAAAGGATTTTCTTTTGATGCTAAGCTGATTGATTGCGAAGGTAAAATAATTACCGGAAAATCCGGCTTAGCGGAAACGGGTGCAAATAGCTCAGCCAAAATCAGCGGATTGGAATTTATTATACCGGAATCATTCAAAGGAAAATCATTTTTTATTTCTGTGGAGCTAAAAAACCCATCGGGTGAAAAGATAAGCGATGCCTTGTACCCGGTTGCAATTAGCGGGATAGATAACCTGGAAAACTATAATAATATATTCTCAGAAATTAATCAGATGCCCAAATTATCTCTGAAGGTTGAACCGGTTAATTATACCCTCTCAAAGGGAAACCCCGGGCATGGAAGCGTTCAAATCAAGCTTTCAAATTCATCGGAAATTCCTGCATTCTTCATCGGGGCAAGAATGCTTGAGGAATCAGTTAAACTTAGGACTATATATAATGATAACTATATTTCTCTGCTTCCCGGTGAAACTAAAACTATTTTTGTGAAGGTGGAAAGCAAAGATATTAATACACTTCCTCAGGAAATTCATTTTGAAATATCCGGGTATAATTGTTCTGCCCGGCAAATAGAAATGAAGGCTTCTGAAAAATAATTAATTCATCACCCGCCCGGGGGTGACTAAAATGCAGGACAGCCCTGCCTACCGACAGTCAGGTTGCCAGGCTGTCCTGTATTTTAGTTCGTCTCAAATATAAGAAGTGTCTTAATTTATAACTAATATGAGATGAACGCATGAAATTTCCGGGACTGCTGCTATTTGTAATAGCCGGATTGAATTGCCGGATTTTCCCGGCGATGCAGATTGGGGTCTCAGGCTGGTTTGCGAAGGTTCATTTAAAGAAAATTCAGCGCATTAAAATAATTTGTGAGTATTGAAAAATGAATATACCGGGCATTATAATTCTGCCGCCCAACAGGGTCTGGCGTGCATCACCGGTGGTAAATTTCTTGATCGTCTCGAAGGCAAAAGTAATCCGGCTGATTCGCACTTCCCCGAAGATTGGATAGCATCAACAACTTTGGCTGTTAATAGGGGCAGAGAAGAGTTTAAATCTGAAGGGCTTTCACTTATAGAATACAACGGGAATATTGTGCCTTTGAAAAAAATCATGGAAACATTTCCATTCGAAGTTCTGGGAGAAGAACATTTTAAAAAATACGGACCAAATACTCAATTCCTGTTTAAGTTCCTGGATTCGGCAATTCGGCTTCACATTCAGGCGCACCCGGCAATTTCATTCTCTCAAAAATATCTTAACAGCAGCTCTGGCAAAACGGAGGCTTACGTAATTCTCGGTACCCGTGATGAAGTAGAAAATCCGTACATTTATCTCGGTTTTCAACATTCCATAGGCAGGAAAGATTTTAAGATTGCAATTGAAAATCAGGATATTGAAAAAATACTCTCTTGTTTTGAAAAAATTCCGGTAAAACCCGGGGATGTTTTTATCGTACCCGGAGGGCTGCCTCATGCTATTGGCGAAGGTGTCTTCATGTTGGAAATCATGGAACCCGCCGATTTTGTTGTAAGACTGGAGTTTGAGCGCGGAGGTTATGTTTTACCTGAACAAGCCCGCTTTATGGGACGCAATATCGATTTTGCAATGGATATGATTGATTTCAGATCGATATCGGTTGAAGAAATCAAAAATAAATATTTTTGCCTGCCGGTAATTTCTGATGAACAGGGCGGCGGTTCGGAAAGTATTTTAATCGATAAACGTTATACTAATTGTTTTTCGGTTCATAAAGTTAATGTCCAAAGTAGTTTTCAAAAAAAGGCAGATACCTTTTACGCGGGAGTTGTAACCGGGGGCAGCGGTTGTATTATATCCGGAACGAATAACCGGGATGTCAAATCAGGCGATAAATTTTTAATCCCTTATAATGCAGGTAAAATTGAATATATAAGCAATTACGCAATGGAAATTATTCTTGCTTTTCCTCCAAAATAAAAATGAGGCAGCTATATGATTATGAATTCTCCAAATTATTTCATAAAATTTTTTCGCGTTGGAATGTATTTACCGTCAGTACTGTTTTATTTAATACTAGGTTTAAATACAGACGGAATAATTTGCCAAACGATTAACATTGATGGGACTGCCGGCGGCAAACGATTTGATGGTATCGGCGCTGTGAGCGGCGGGGGCGCTACATCGGTGCTATTAAAGGATTATCCTGAGCCGCAGCGCAGCCAAATATTGGACCTTTTGTTCAAACCGAAATTCGGCGCATCGATTTCCGCTTTGTTGGTTGAAATACCCGGTGATGGTAATTCAACTCAGGGATCAGAGTTGAGCCACATGCATACAAGAAATGATGTAAACTACAGCCGGGGTTATGAATGGTGGCTTATGAGTGAAGCCAGAAAAAGAAATCCTTCTATCTCATTAGACGCTAATGCCTGGAGCTGCCCAAAATGGGTCGGAGACGGTAATTTCTGGTCGCAGGATATGTGTGATTATGACGTAAATTGGATCAAAGGTTTAAAAAATGTTTATGGTTTGGATCTGGATGCTGTCGGCTGCCGTAATGAAAAAGGAGTTAATGAAGATTTTGTTAAAATGTTCAGGGCTGCGCTTAATAGAAATGGGCTGTCTAAAGTTAAGATTCATGCTTTTGACAATTGGGGAAAAGAAAAATTCGACTGGTGCAGAGACATGAATAACGATTCGGTTTTAAGAGCTTCCGTGGACATCATTAGTGCCCATACAATGAACGAGAATCCTGCACCCCCGGATATTATTAAATTAAGCGGCTCGCTTGGTAAACCCATTTGGAACACGGAGGAACATGTGTACAAAGACGGGTTTGATTGTGAAATTAGTGTGGTAGAAGCATTTAATAATAATTTTATTGAAAGCGGAGTTACAAGAATTGTTAATTGGTTCCTTGAAGCTTCTACTTACAATACCGAGCCATTTCCGGAAAAACCAGCCATGTTGGTAGCTCGTGAACCATGGGGAGGATATTATTATGCCCGCACTGTACTTTGGGGATACGCTCATTACGGTCAGTTCACTCAACCCGGCTGGGAATACTTAAACGGAGCCTGCGGCAAACTTCAGAATGGAGGAACCTATGTAACCCTGAAGGCGCCGGGAAATGATTATAGTATTATTGCCGAAACAAGGAAAGCCAAAACAAATCAGGAAATTACTTTTAAAGCTCGCGGAGGTTTATCCGGCGGTAAACTTTGTGTTTGGCGAAGTAATGCTTCGGAGCAATTTGTAAAGTTGGATGACATAACTCCTGTCAATGGTACTTTTAATATCACTTTGGAGCCGCAATCCATTTACTCTATCTCCACAATTACGGGACAGCAGAAAGGTTCATTTACAGATATCCCTGCATCAAAACCATTTCCTTTCCCTTATTATGAAACATTTGATGAATATACGAATGCAGAGGCATGGGGTTATTTACCTCACTATACTGCGGATATTGCGGGTGGATTCGAAATTGCAGAACGCCCTGATAAAAAAGGTAGATGTTTGAGTCAGGTTATCAAAGCTGGTGCACAAAGCTGGGCTCCCGAATGGATGCCGTACACGATCCTGGGGGACCGGAACTGGAAAGATTATGAAGTAAGCGCCGATGTGTACTGTGATAATAACGGCTGGGCTGGTATTATGGGTCGCATTACAAGCACCGGAAGCGGCTATGGATGCAAGGTAAGCGGATATTATTTAACTCTTTCGACTGATGGTACTTCCTCTTTGTATATTTCCAATCAGGATGAAAAAGTTGAAATGGGCACTCTCCTTGCAATAGGAAAATCACTGCATATTGCAGCACACGAATGGCATACTCTTATGCTGCGGTTTTCTGGTTCTACCATTACAGGCTTTGTAGATAATAATCAGGTATTGGCTGCTGCAGACACCACTTTTTCAGAAGGTATGATAGGTCTTATAGCAGGAAGTAAAAATAAAACGACCAATGCTGCATTGTTCGACAACCTTATGATAAAATCACCTAACGCCGCAATTCCTGATCCAACTATATTTTCGCCGGCAGTCATCCCTATATATAAACCGGGTGAAAAATGATGGGCGCTTATCTTTATGAAAGACTTTTTTTCCCCCATCTTAACCCGGGAGGATTGTTGGACGAGCAATGTTTATACAGGTTCAAACTTAATTATAATAAACTGAAAAAATCATGCCTGCTGTACCGGGGTTCGGGCAGGCAGGAAGCGTAAGAACCCCGCAGCATTTATGGGAGGAGCAATTCTATGATGAAAATGATGCGAATAGCAGTTTTAGGATTTGCAGCGGCTCTGTTAGTATGTGGAGCCCTTTTGTGTCAAACCGGTGCGGGAACAATACCGCAAATTATCGGGAAAAATAACCGTCATGCCCTCCTTGTTGACGGTCAGCCGTTCTTCATGCTGGGAGGTCAGGCACATAACTCCAGCGGCTGGCCCGGCATGATGCCGGGTGTATGGTCGGCAGTTAATGCGATGCATGCCAATACTCTGGAAGTCCCAATTTACTGGGAGCAGATCGAGCCACAACCGGGGAAGTACGATTTTTCATTGATTGATACCCTGCTTAAGCAAGGGCGGGATCACAAGGTTAATCTTGTGCTTCTCTGGTTCGCTACCTGGAAAAACGGCAGCAGTCACTATATGCCCGAATGGATGAAGCTTGATCCCCGAAAGTATTCCAACATTACAGGCGCGGACGGGCAGCCGGTCGATTCGCCTTCGCCTTTCTCGCATGATGCTATGGAAGCTGATGCTAATGCTTTCGCAGCTGTGATGGGGCATTTGAAAAATGCTGATCCGCTTCATACGGTTCTTATGATTCAGATAGAAAACGAACCGGGCGCCTGGAATAGCGTGAGGGATTACTCTGAAAAGGCTCAGAAGATATTTAACGAACCCGTGCCGGCAGAATTGCTCAAACCCGGCATACTCAAGGCTCTGGATAAGCCTGTAAACGCCAGGGGGTCTTGGCGGGAGGTTTTCGGAAATAATGCCGACGAGTTTTTCCATGCCTGGGCTGTTGCCCGGTACATCGAGCATGTTGCAGCTGCCGGAAAAGCAGTTTATCCGTTGCCGTTGTACGTTAATGCCGCATTACGTGATCCGCTTACCAATCCCCCCGCTTCAACTTATGAGAGCGGCGGTGCAACCGATAATGTTATTCCAATTTGGAAAGTTGCCGCGCCGGATATTGATTTGTTGGCTCCCGATATCTATTTGTCCGAAAGCGCTCAACAGCTAAAAGTGATTGATTTATACGACCGCCCCGATAACCCTTTGTTCGTACCGGAAACCGGTGCCGGTGCGGAGTACGTAAAAAATCTTTATATTGTTCTTGCGCACGGGGGTTTTGGCTTTTCACCGTTTGGCATTGATGACAATGGGCAGAATTCTGAAGACAGCCAATCTGCCGCCCGCCTCTCCCCTATTGCTCGGGAATATGCCATGGCAACCCCTATGATAAGGGAACTTGCAAAATGGGGTTTTGAAGGAAAGATAAAGGCAGTTGTTGAACGTGAGGACCATGCGCCGCAGTCGATTGATCTTGGTAAGTGGCAAGCAACAGTGACGTTCAATACTTCGGAAGGACGCTTCGTTCAGTCCAATGCCCTGCCGACCGGTAAAGCAATGGTAGTGCAATTAGGTGAGAGCGAGTTTGTGCTGGTGGGAACGCTTTGCCGTATTACCTTCAAGCCTGTGGGCGCCGACGTAGGCAAAGCCTGGCAATTTCTGAAAGTGGAAGAGGGCTGTTATGAGAACGGAACTTTCAAACTTTTGAGAATCAGGAATGGCGACGAAACTGATTGGGGCGGCCCCTATTTCGGCGCTGTACCCGCCGTGCTGCATGCAACGTTGGGTGTTAGGTAAAAGCTGGCAGGAACTTATAATTGTCCGGAATTTATTTTTACTGCATGCTTTATGATTATTTCTAATCTGCTGCAATAATTTTTTCAGCTTTTCTCATTCCAATAGCAATAAAACGAGTAAACCCAGTTATATCACCCGTAGCAGAAGCTATTTGTGAGTAAATAACCATATTTAATAAATAATTATTATTTTCTTCAAGCTGAACGTATTCATCGATAGGTATTTCGGCATACAGAATATTGAATTCATCACCAAAACCATTTGTGGAGTTATAAAACGAAAAATCATATTCTTCTAATAAATTTACAGCGTCATTTTGTTTCCTTGCATTAACAGTTTAATTATATCGTATTCAGATTCAACCACTCACTTTCTGAATAGACTTCATCAAGTAATTGGAAATCTTGTGCTCCACTTGAATGATATAGAGTTATCATTTTTATTTATTCCTATTTATTTCAACCTAACAGCATGGTGAATAAAGCTGTGTCTAGAATAACATTGTAGAGTTGCAAGGCTAAAGCCAATAATTATATATTATTTTCACCGCACTCAAAGAATATTTAATTTTTAATATGCACAATCATAATTACACAAACGCAAAATCTGTTAAAGCATTTAGTTTAAACCTTCAAAGTTTTCCTCAACCTTGAAGGTTTAGATTAAAGGAACAAAATGAATAAGCCCCGTAATTTTTTCAAAAACACATATCACCACCTATATAACAGAGGAGCGAATAAACAGCAAATATTCTGTGAACAATCAAATTATATTTATTTCTTAGAAAAGTTAAAATTTTATAAAAATAAATATGAGATTGAATTATTATCATACTGTCTTATGCCGAATCATTTCCATCTTTTTGTTTTACAATTAACGGATGAATATTCCATTTCCGGTTTTATTTCATCCTTATTAAACTCATATACAAAATCATAAGTTTGCAGTGGGAGGCATGTCAAGCGATTTTGTAACTTGACTTCAAATAAAACTTTTAATATTTTTAGACCGTAAAACGAAAATGGTCGAATATGCCGGAATTATCCAAGGACGAAACTGTAAAAGCCGAAATTCTCCAGGCTGCTGAAAATGTTTTTCAGAAGTGGGGCTTTAATAAGACTACAATGGAAGATATCGCCCACGAAGCAGGAAAGGGAAAGAGTACTATTTACTATTACTATAAGAGCAAGGAAGAGATTTTCGAGGTGCTTGCCGCAAAGGAATTGAATGCTATTTTTGAAAGGACAAAAGCGGCAATCGATAAAATTGATTCATCTAAAGAAAAACTGAAAAAATATGTCACCATCAGCATTAATGAGTTAAAGAAGACTGCAAGTATTCACCCGGTTGTAAAAGGTGAAATGAAAGGACACAAAGAACTCATCGATAAAATCCGCAGACAGCTAGACATGCGTGAGGAGTCAACCGTATTGAAAATATTAAAACGCGGCTTTGAACTAGGGGAATTTCGGTCTTTAAGAAAGTCGGAGTTGGGTAAAGCTGCAAGTGTAGTTGTCGGAATTGTGCGCGGGCTGGAACTTTACTTGTTCCTCGAGATTGATGATGATGAAAAACTTGACATAGCAACAAGACTCATGGCAGAAGGGTTATAATTTTTTTTGCCATGAATTCGACCTAGATACGTATTTAGTCTAACAGTACCACAGTCTGAAAGGTTCGTCATGGATTTATCAAAACGCACATTACGTTGCTTTCTTTTTGTTGTTCTGGCTCTTTCCGGTTGCAACACGTCAAATCAATCTACTCCGCAAGCGGTAAATGTGGAAGTTCAAAAGGCAATTGTTCCTGAAGAATGCCGGGAGCTTGCATACAGCGGCACCATAGAAGAATCCGAAACCATTCCGCTCAGTTTTTCATCGGTGGGAACTGTGTCGAAAGTATTTGTTTCAGAAGGTGCGATTGTAAAGAAGGGACAACTCCTTGCGACATTGGACAATGCAACGTACCAAAATACCTATACCATGATGCAAGCGAGCCAGCAACAGGCAGAAGATGCATACAACCGCCTGACACCTATGTATAAAAATGGCAGTCTGCCGGATGTAAAATATGTTGAAGTTGAAACCGGTCTGCAAAAAGCAAAAGCTGCAACAGCCATAGCCAGGAAAAATTTAGACGACTGCAATCTCTATGCAACTACCGATGGGTATATCGGAAAACGTTCAATCGAACCCGGAATGACAGCTATGCCGAATATTATATCGATTACGATTGTGAAAATCAGCAAAGTGTTTGCCCGCGTATCAGTCTCAGAAAACGAAATTGCCCTGATTCAAAAAGGACAAAAAGCAAGTATAACAATTGGCGCCTTGGGATCCGCGCACCATGACGGTGTGGTGGAAGAAATAGGCGTGGTTGCAGACCCAATTGCTCATACCTATAAAATAAACATTGGAATAACAAACAAAGATTTGTCCATAAAACCGGGAATGATTTGTTCTGCAACAATTGAGAGCCCAAGAGCAGTGCACGGTGTGGTTGTTCCGGGCAGTTCGGTCATGGTGGATGAATCGGGAAAGAATTTTGTATATGTCGTTTCATCACAGAATAAAGCGATCCGCAAATATGTTGTAACCGGTCAATTGTTGAACAACGGCATTGAAGTGCTGGAAGGATTACAAATTAACGAAGCGGTCGTTGTGGCAGGACAGCATAAGCTTATAGATAATGCCTCTGTGCAAATTGTGAACTATCGGTAAAGGGAGATTCCATGAGTGCCAAAAAGCAATCTACGCTGCTCGAAATTCTTCTTCGGTACAAACAGGTGATATACGTCTTCACCGTTATTGCTATTCTTGTGGGGGTTGTGGCTCTTTTCCGGATGCCACGCGATGAATATCCGCCATTTACAGTACCGACAGGTCTTGTCGTGGGTTTTTTCCCCGGTGCTTCTTCTCACCAGGTAGAGGAACAATTGACAACGAAAGTTGAAAACTACTTGTTCCAATATAAGTCGGTTGATCGTGCCAAGACGTATTCTGTCTCCAAAGAAAATGTCATGATTATCTATGTCCAGGTTTCAGAAAAGGAAAAAGATGTGGACGGGTTTTGGGCAAAACTCCGTCTTGGTTTGAATGATTTGAAAGCAGAACTGCCTTCGGGCGTGGTTTCTTTGACTGCGGATAACGATTTCGGCAGTACTTCTGCGATGTTGTTTGCTATTCAGTCCGAAACGAAGACATATAGGGAACTTGAAGATTATATTAAATCATTTGAAGACGATGTTCGAAGAGTATCTTCAGTTTCAAAAGTTAAGCACTACGGTCTGCAGAAAGAACAGATCAGTATTTATATGGATGATGCCAGGCTTGCGAACTATGGCATAAAACCAATACAAGTTTTTGCCGCTCTTAAACCTCTGAGCACAATAAACTATACAGGAGAGATAGATGACGGTAAATATGTGCGTCCAATTCATATTTCTTCAAACTTGAAAACTGAACAGGATGTGGCAAATCAAATTATTTATTCTGATCCGCAGGGAAATGTTGTATGCGTCAAAGATATCGCAAAAGTAGTACGTGAATACGCCGATATGGATTCTTATATCCGTGTTAACGGAAAAAAGTGCTTGATTGTCTCACTCGAAATGAAATCGGGAGAAAATGTTGTCCGCTTTGGTACTGCAGTACAAAGTGCCATTGATAAATTTTCTGCTTCGCTTCCGCCTGATGTGAAAATCATCACTGTTTCCAATATCCCCGATGCAGTGTCGAAAGCTATTGCAAACTTCCTCAAAGAATTTGCCAGTGCAATGGTCGCGGTAATATTGGTTACTGTCCTCCTCCTTCCGATGAGAGTTGCGCGCATTGCGGCAATGGCGATACCAACTTCTATTCTCACGGCTATTGGAATTATGTGGGCAAACGGAATGGATTTACAAACCGTTTCGCTTGCGGGTTTGATTATTGTCCTTGGAATCACTGTCGACGACGCTATCGTTATAGTCGATAACTATATTGACAAGTTAGATCAGGGTATGTCCCCGTTTGATGCAGGAACAAAATGCGTAACCCAACTTTTTAGTTCTGTACTTTCCGCTACGCTTGCTATCATAGCGTGTTTTCTGCCATTGCCGTTATTTATGAGCGGTACTGGCGGTCAATTTATGCAGTCGCTTCCAATGACTATTACATATGCACTCCTTGTATCATTGCTGCTTTCGGTTTCTGTCATACCGCTATTAAGTTATACATTCATTAAAACCGGAATCAAAGATAGTTCATCAATAAAAAGGAAGACGACATTCTTAGATAGACTTCAGAATTTTTATAACGGACTTCTCGAGAAAGCATTCGAAAGAAAAAAACTGGTCGTTCTTATAGGATGTCTTTCGTTCATAATAGGATTTATACTGCTTGCAATTACTCCGCAGCAGTCATTCCCGCAGATAGAAAGAAACCAGTTCGCTGTGGAAGTATTTCTTCCCGTCGGGAGTTCTCTCCAACAAACGGATTCGGTAATGAAAGATCTTGAAGAAAGGCTTCAAAAAGATCCGCGCGTTCGCGTAGTAACGTCATTTATTGGAACAAGCTCGCCTCGTTTTCATGCTCTCTACGCGCCTGAATTTCCGGCAAAAAATTACGGGCAGTTGGTGGTGCTTACGGAATCGAACAAAGCCACTAACGAAATTCTCGACGAGTACAGCAAAAAATTGGAGGGCAAATATCCTCTCGCCAATATTAAATGGAAGCAATTAGCTTTTGAAATATATAAATCACCAATAGAAATCCGTATTTCGGGCGATAGTATCCGGACGATCAAACAGGCAGCAAACCGTGTAACTGATATTGTGCGGCAACTCAAGGGTGTTGAGTTTGTCCGTACCGATTATGAACAGTCTCTGCAATCTGCCGATCTCGTTGTAAAGAAAGATGAAGCGGCGCGTCTTGGTTATTCGAATTCCCTTCTCGCTTATTCGTTGATGGTCGGAACCAGAGGATTTCCCATCTCAACCGTTTGGGAAGGAGATTATCCGGTTGATGTTATGCTGAAGATTAATAAGAAAACGAAATCCGTTCCCGGCGATATCATGAATCAATATGTAACCTCTCCATTCATGTTTTCCTCTGTTCCGGTTCGTCAACTGGCGGCGATGCAGCCAGGTTGGACGGAAGGACAGATTGTAAGGCGTAATGGAATACGGACTATAACTGTTCTAGCTGAGATAAAGAGGGGAATTTATCCTGCAATAATATTTAATGGAGTCAAACCTCTTGTTGATAAAATGGGCTTGCCTCCGGGTGTTTCTATCGAATACGGCGGCGATTATCAAATGACCATTGAGAATATTACACCGTTTTACTATTCACTGGTCGTAAGTATTATTGTTATTTTTCTCATTCTTATGTTTCAGTTCAAAAATATCAAATCAACTCTTCTCATCATGGTAACGCTTCCATTAAGTGTTTTTGGCGCCGCGTTCGGAATATTTGTAACAGGATATCCATTTGGAGCAACAGCCTTTATCGGATTGATTGGTCTAATGGGAATCGTTGTCCGTAATGGAGTAATATTTATTTCGTATGCAGAAGAACTTCGTTACGGGCATGGATATACATTGGAAGAGGCAGCGATCTCTGCAGGTAAAAGAAGAATGCGTCCAATATTTCTTACTTCAGCCGCTGCCGCAGTAGGCGTTATCCCGATGATTGCGAGCGGTTCTTCGCTGTGGGGTCCGCTCGGCGCGGTTATTTGTTTTGGGTTGATATTTGCGCTGGCGCTGTCCTTGCTGGTTTTACCGGTGCTCTATTACTTTTTCCATCGATCAGATTTCAATAAAATTGAAGAAAGGGGTTAAGCTGCATGAAGAATTCGTCGCTGTATTTCATGTTGATAGCTGGATTGGTGTCTTACCATGCAGCTGCACAAACAAGGCTGACGCTGGAAGAAAGCAAGGCTCTTGCTCTGAAGAATAATCTCAAGATCAAAAACAGTGCGCTGGAATCCGAGGCGGCTCGACAGACAAAGAAAGCCGCTTTCACCAATTTCTTTCCAACGATAAGTGCGAGCGGTTTCACTTTCGAAGCGCAAAAGGATTTGTTTCAAATGACCACCCAGGGCGGGAACCTTCCGGTGTATAATGGAAATCCGGCAAACCTGGCAAGCGCAACACAATTTGCATATTTCCCTGGTACAACTACAGGAATGTTCAAAAATGGGACGGTTGGAATGGTGACTGCCACCCAGCCAATCTTCGCCGGCGGAAGGATCATAAATGGCGATAAGCTTGCCTCCGTAGGCGAAGACGTCAGTGAACTCCAACAAAAGCTTTCTCAAAACGAAGTCCTGCTTAAAACAGAAGAACAGTACTGGCAGATCGTCTCGCTGAATGAGAAACTGAAAACCATTCAGCGATACGAAGAACTGTTGAATAGTTTATTGCGCCAGGTTGACGATGCGTATGCCTCGGGCATTGTCATGAGGAACGATGTCTTGAAAGTCAGGGTGAGACAGAGCGAGCTATTGTTGAACAAGTCCAAACTTGAGAATGGAAAGGAATTAGCAGCCATGGCGTTCTGCCAGTATATCGGCATCCCATACGACTCGACACTCGTGTTTGGCGATTCGATGACGATTGGATGTATTCCACAAACATATTACGTTGATCCCGGTGAGGCGCTCAAAAAAAGAGCGGAATACTGCCTGCTCCGGTTGTCGGTCGAAGCTGAAGAACTCCGGACAAGCATCAAGCTTGGAGAATATTTACCGCAGGTTGCAATTGGTGCGGGTGGGTTGTTCCTGGATTTCGATGATGGACCGGGTCGTACCATCGGTATGGCTTTTGGTACTGTTTCGATTCCGATCTCCGGCTGGTGGGAAGCATCGCACACTATTTCTGAAAGAAAAGTCAAAGAAGAAATCGCCGAAAACAATTTGCAGAATAATTCTCAACTCCTCATGCTGCAGATGCAGAAAGCTTGGCAGGATCTGACGGATGGCTACAAGCAGGTCCTGCTATGCGGGGAAGAAATTGCGCAAGCGGAAGAAAATCTAAAAGTGAATCAAGACAGCTACAAGAATGGAATGAGCGCAGTATCCGATCTACTGGAAGCGCAGACAATGCTGCAGCAGGCAAACGATCAATTGACCGACGCAAAAGCAAATTACAGAAATAAACTGGTCAATTATTTGCAGGTGACCGGGAGGTAAGTGAAATAGCTGCATAGTTTAATACTTACGGGAATCCGGCAAAGACACGTGGCGGATGGTATCAACCTTCAAGGTTTTCCTCAACCTTGAAGGTTTAGATTAATGGAACGCAAACAGCATAACCATATTTTAATATTTTTTTAGCCATATCAAACAATATACAATTGACATTCTAATATTAAATAATTAGTTTAACCATCATTTACAGCGACACTATACAACAAAATGAAGTCAGGGATGAGCCGGCTGCGGACTTATTAAAAAGTTATTAGCTGAGAGATTCATTAGGGTGCAGATACATATAGTAATAATCCCCAAATAGATAATGTATTTCTTATGTTACCTGATGATCGGTATCTGTTCTTTGGACAATACACCAAGGAAGAACCGGTACGAAGTACAAAAAAGATTATCAAAGGCTACCAGGTAAAAATTGAATATAATGATCTTTCGGATGCTGAAAAAAAACAAAAACGTGAAGCCATCGGCGGAGTGATTGCTCAATCACTTCGGCGATTGAAAACTGATAGATGAGAAAAATAGTGTAAATTCTAAGATATTAAGAAAAATAAACAATATATTGAGTTTAACGAATTAAATTTGAATAAGTAGAATTGATTAATCTCCATTAATAACTAAATTAAGCCAAACATTTACTCGCACAAAATAAGATGCCCGAACTTTCCACAATATTGATAGTTCTATTTGCCATCACCATCGTTGCGGTGGTGTTGATAGTTGTGGCAATCTCTAAAAGGAAGGACGAAATCAATGAAAGGGGCAATTTACTCAACCAGACTGAACTTCCCTCAAGGCATTCAGAGGCCGTCGAACCAGTGGGCGCAATTGAGCTCCAGGTACAAACAACCAATGAGAAGGAACCACCTCAACCAATTGATTCAAGGACAACTCCATCGGTCGACGCGAATCGAAATACGGAAGATGATGACCAAAGAGATTTCGAAAGAACAATTGGTCTTGAGGAGCGTCATGAACTAACCCCAACTAATTCACTAGAACCGAATGAGAATCCGCCTGCCAATGGTTTAACCGATATCGAGGCACCCGAAGAAGCTTCAACTCAACTTAGAAATGAAGTGACAGATTCAGACCGTAACTCACAAACCAAACCCGGAAGAAAAATTTCACCAGAAAACCGCGGTGGAGCACGACGAGAAATACGAAAGCAGGAAGCCCAAGAATCAACAACATGCAAAAATCAACGCTTGAGAAAACCTGAGCTTGTTTGTTGGCAACAAGCACGGAAATGGTTTGTAGGAATCGAGACTCTTGGCGCGAACGGACAAGCATCCCAGACTACAGCAGAACACGATAATGTTCCCCTCACAAAGGTATCGGATACACGTTGGGCCATTTCAAGTTTATTTGGAAGCGTAGGCATCAACCCAACACTAACTCAGGACAGGTTTGATCTCTTGTTGGCAGAGGAACAAAATCCCTTCCTTTTATTTAAGCTCTCTGGTGAAAGCCTGAATAACGGAAGAAGTGTCCATTATGCAACAACAGGCTTTTACCTCGTGGTGACACCACAAGATTGGATCAGAGATGAACAACAATCGGGGGTTCCGCAAGTGCCGCCATCTCATTGCCATCTTAATGGTTTCCAAGCGCATTATTTCCATCTGGATTCTGCGAATGGGGAACGCATTGCTTTCTTGACTCCAGAGGGAAAAGCAATCCTTATTCCAAATCGTAATTCACACTTCCAAATAAAGGGTTACAAAATAGACGACGCAAACGATGAGATAGGTTCTCTCTTTGGGCAGAGTCTGCTTTCCTTAACTACAAACGATGCGGCGATTTGGAGGGACGTAGAGACAATCGTAATCGGCGAAGAAGGGAAAAGCGCAAACGGATGGAGAACGTGGTTTAAGCCGGAGATCGAAGATGGAACTGTTGATGTGCTCCCATACCTACGAGGCAAAGAAGCTGGCTGGTTTTTTCTGAGAATCTACGATTCAAATGACGAACTGATAGACAGTCTTGACTTTCGTTTCGCCAGAAGTCTGCACTCCATAAGA
Source organism: uncultured Ignavibacteriaceae bacterium (assembly GCA_964618785.1). Classification (GTDB taxonomy): domain Bacteria; phylum Bacteroidota; class Ignavibacteria; order Ignavibacteriales; family Ignavibacteriaceae; genus FEN-1297. The sequence goes on from CAZUCY010000025.1 coordinate 17,557, forward strand.
ATTGATGAGCATAGTACTCTTCCCAGCGAAACAGGCCACAAATCCGCGAAAATTACCCTTGAATACAAAGACGCTTCCTCGTGCGAGCTTCTTCCCTCAGGACACAACCTAAAGCCAGAAGAAGCAGACGAAACCAAAATCGAGATAGATGTTCCGCCTCAGCCAGAATTTGACAGAACGAATTGGACACTTATATTCTCAACAAAAGCGAGTGTGAGCATCTCCTTACTTGTTAAACGGGTATGGTGGACTATTTGCAAGAGAGACGCTCCAATAGAACAGTTAGAATGGCAAGACAAGTCTTTGCCGTTAAAAGCCGATCATCTGAAAGCCACGTCAGACTACGTTCTGCGTATTCGACTTCCTAAGCCAAGGTGGACAAAGGAAGTTCACATCGGATTTGAAAGGAGACTCTCTCGAACGTATCCGGTCGAAGTAACGAAGCAATTGGTAGACATCCCTTTGAATCATTTCGAAGGAGTAAGTCAACTCGAAGATTCCTCAAAGGATCATCCGTTATTTCTATGGTTAGATGGTTTTTCACAACAGATTATTGCTTTGTTGTCAAGTAAAAGACGGAAACGAAAAAAGGTTCAAGAAAATAATAAGACACACCTCCGACTAAACATAGGTCGGTTGCTCAGATATCTTAATCGTCTTGATCAGTGTGCTAAAGACCCTTCACTTTCCCAATTGTTAAATGAATGCAGAAGAAAATGGTCTTCTGTGGGTATTGCTGAACACCGCTCAGCATACGAAATTGAGACGGCATGTGTGATTGCTCTATCTTGGAAACTATTGAAAGAGAAAAGAATGAAGGTAGTCGGAAGAAGAAAAGGATGGATTAGATATTTCATTAGAATTGCCGAGTCAAATCCTTCTTCCTTTTCCTCGACCATTGAAAAATACCAAAAACTAGCAGGCGGTGATACGGTTACGTTATAACGGAAGTTAAAAAAAATGAATCCAACTGAATTAGCTACAACTATAGAAGTTCGGTACCGTCGGTACCTTAGAACAACATTCTATTTCCGCGATCCAATTTTCAGAAAGTCTTTTGAAAACGCACTTGAACGCGAGGGAAATCTGAGCAAGTGTCCATACCTTGAGGCGACTCCTGTATTCAAAAAAGGGAAAAATTCTCCGGAGCTTTTCAAAGAATTACTTGGATTCCTGCCTGATGAGGGATTTCTGAAAGCGACAAACAGAGAACTTTACATCCATCAGGAAGAAGCGATTCGCAAGGTCTTACAAGGACGTAATGTTGTTGTTGCCACCGGCACTGGGAGCGGAAAGACCGAGGCGTTCTTGTACCCAATTTTGCTTTCCCTCTACAACCAGTTTAAGCAAGAATTACTCAATTCTAAAGTTGGCGTTCGCGCATTAGTTCTGTATCCAATGAACGCCCTCGTTAATGACCAACGCGACAGGCTCGGTTCAAACGATGAGAAGACACCTGGCATTTGCAGAGTGATGGAAGAACACCGCTCTCCATTCAGCTTTACCTATGGACAATATACAGGGGATACACCTGAAGATGAAAACGATTCATATCGAAACTCAAAGGACAAAATTGATGATAGATATGCCGGAGAACTCGTGTTGCGGAAAGAAATGCGAAATACTCCGCCGCATATTCTCCTAACAAACTACTCAATGCTCGAATACTTATTGCTCAGGCCTGACGACAGCCCTCTCTTTGATAATGGAAGAGCCGAACATTGGACTTACCTTGTTTTGGATGAAGCACACCAATACCGCGGCTCGAAAGGAATCGAAATGGGTATGCTCCTCAGGAGATTAAAACAAAGACTGAGAGAGGGCGGAAATACTGAACAATTCAGATGCATTGCCACAAGTGCAACAATTGCAGGCAGCAAAGATGATCGGGGAAAAGTTGCTGAGTTCGTCTCCGAGTTGTTCGGAGAACCTTTTGAACAAGATGATGTTATCCTCGGCGAAACCGAGACGCTACCAAATGAAGGAACGATAGATATATCCACAGAAATCTACCCTGTGCTGAAAGAATACCTTCAGGCAACTGGTTCAGTTGGAACAAGTCTCACCGGATTAGCAAAGCAATTTGGAATCCAAACACATCCTCAAGAAAAACCCCCTGAGGTTATTGGTAAACTGTTGCAACGGGACAAACGCACGGTAGCTCTGAGAAATAGAATTACTTTTTCTCCTGTACCAGTGACCACATTATCACGTGAACTCTTTGGCGAAATGCCATCTGAGAAACAAATAGGAGCACTGGGCGATTTGATTGACCTGTCGCTAAATAGCATTGACGAGGTAACAAAATCCCCTTTGATGTCTGCGCGCTACCATCTCTTCCTCCGTTCGCTAGAAGGAGCAATGATAACTTATCGCCCCGAAAAAAGAATCTTTCTAAACCGGCGGTCAGATTCTGACGGATATAAATCGTTCGAGGTCGCACTGTGTCGCGAGTGCGGCCAACATTACTTTGTCGGTAAGAACTCTGGAGGTAAACTTGTCGAAGCAATAAGAGATCCCGGACGGGAAGATTTTGGTGCTGAATATTATCTCCCTCTTGAGGGTGAGACTTCTGAAGTTGAAAATTCAGATGACGACGAAGATAAATCAAACCTTCTCATCTTTGACCTTTGCCTGAGATGCTCTTCAATCTCGGGGGTGAATAATGTCAAATCAACACTCCAATGTGGACACTCGGAAGCAATCCGAGTAGTCAGACTGGAAACGTCCCCGACAACGAAGGACGAAGACAAAGCCCAAAAGTGTATTGTTTGCGGATACGGTGGAGCCGATCCTGTAAGAGAAGTTTTGTACGGAACCGATGGACCTCACGCAGTAATTGCCACAACTCTACATCAAAATTTGCCTGCTGATAGAAAAAAGGTTCTTGCATTTGCAGATGGTAGACAAGAGGCGGCCTTTTTTGCTTGGTATCTTGATGATTCATATCAGAACATCCGAAACAAGAATCTTATTCTTAGAGCGGTGCAGAGGGGATCACGAAATGCAGAAGATGGATTGTCACTATACGATGTTTCAAGATTTCTTCGTGATTTATTAGTGGAGTTACAAGTTTATGGAAGTTCGAAAAGTGGGACACTAGTATTGCACAAATCCTGGATAGCAACCTACCGTGAATTTGTGACGGTCGAACCAAGACTTTCTTTAGAGGGAGTTGGGTTACTCCGTTGGTCGATCGCTTGGCCCCGGCAGTTCGCAACTCCCAAAATTCTCCAAGAAGCACCATGGTCTCTAAATCAAAAAGAAGCTTTAGATCTATTGTTTATCCTATTCAATTTTATGCGCCAAGAGAGATCTGTTGAGCTTTTTACAGATAACGCCGAGACTCTCAATTGGCAAGACCTCAATTTTAGGGAAGGATACAAGCAGCAATCAACTCAACTCGTAAAATCGCGTAACGCTTATGCGATCAATAGCTGGAAAGGCAAGAAGACAACACGTACTGGCTTCTTAAAGAAGATATTGCAAAGAACAAAATTGTCCGAGGAAAAATTAGACGAAATTTCGGATCGGGCACTAACAGAAATCTGGGAATTTGTTCGGCATTGGAGTGATGATTCATTTGAGAATGACCGATTCCTTGTAAGGATAAACGATGCTCACAGATTAAACCCCAATTGGTGGCGCGTTTCCCTCATCAAAGAATCAGAATCCGTTTTTCAATGCGATACGTGTGGACGCATAACAACAGTGTCTGTTCGAAATGTTTGTCCACGACACAATTGCCCTGGTACACTCCAACAAATTGCTTTACAAGCAACAGATTTATCAAACAATCATTATCGAGTATTATACCAAGAAAGCTTGCCTCCTCTATTAAATGTTGAAGAGCACACTGCTCAGATAGACAAAGAAAAAGCGCGAGAGTTCCAAAATGATTTCAAGAAAAATAAGATTGACGTTTTAAGCTGCTCTACAACCTTTGAGGTTGGCGTGGATTTAGGCGACCTCGATGTCGTATTTTTGCGAAACGTTCCACCCGAATCCTTCAATTATGCACAGCGTGTCGGAAGAGCCGGAAGGCGAAAAGGATATCCCGGAATCGCCATTACTTACTCGCGAAGGTCACCACACGATCTATATCATTTCACCGAACCATTACAAATGATAAGAGGCATCACGCGATCACCCTCGCTTAGCTTGCGTAATGAGAAAATTATTCTACGACACCTTACCGCTATCGCACTCTCCAAGTATTTCCGTGCGAAACAAAGTAGATTTGATTCTGCTCAGACATTTGTTGGAGATTTTCAGTCGCCAACTGGAGTTTCCGACATCGTTCAATTCTTCAAAGCCAATAAAGCAGAGTTAGAAAAGTCTATGTTGCCCATTGTACCAACCGAAGTATTAGCGAAAGTTGGATTGCAAGATGGTTCGTGGATTGATAAAATTGCTGGTAACAAATCTCGACTCTTCCTTGCCGAGACAGAAGTTAGCAGCGACTATTGCGAACTGATCAAATTAGAAAAGTCGTCATCTGATTCGCGCAATTATGATATGGCTAAATGGTCTCAGGCACGCGCGAATACCATCGCTGAGGAAGACATCATTTCCTTTCTATCCCGCAAGACCATAATTCCCAAATATGGTTTCCCCGTTGATGTCGTAGAACTTGAAACTCATTCCATTAGAAACCAGAATCAGAAATCAACTGCAACTTCACTGCAACGAGACCTCTCGATTGCCATTGCAGAGTTTGCACCCACGAGCAAGTTGATAGCGAACAAAAAAGAGTGGACATCCGCTGGATTAAAGCGAGTTGCAGGGAAAGAATGGGAACGGCGAAATTATGCAAGATGCACTGCTCACAATCTTTATAGGCAATGGTCAATAAATGAGACGCCACCAATTATAGCCTGTTGCGATAAGATGATTCGGAGTGAATACATCGATCCTATCTTCGGATTCGTCACAAGTAAAGGAAGACCGGAAGAACCAAAAGGACGACCACAAAAGAGTTTTACTACACGTCCCTATTTCGTTGGATTCAATGTTGCTGAACCAAGTGTTATAGGATTCAATGGTGTAGAAATATCAAAAGCAGTTCCTGCAAAGATGGTCGTCCTTTGCGAGGGTCGCCGAGGGCAAGGTTTCCGTATTTGTACTTCCTGTGGGCTAGGTGTCAAGTACACTAACAGGATCCCAAAGAAACATAAATCACCGATAGGTTTAGATTGTTCCGGTCAATGGACAGATGCAATTTCACTTGGTCACGAGTTTGAAACCGATGTCGTTCGTGTAAAATTTCTGCTTCAACCCGAAGAATCCGACTTGATTTGGTTTAGCTATTCATTGGCATACGCCTTTGTTGAAGGCATCGCCGACATTTTAGAAGTCCCTTCGTCCGACCTAAACGCAACTGTTGAGCACGGAAACGAAGTTGTCGCTGTTCCTCCGATCATTTTGTATGACAATGTCCCAGGAGGCGCAGGTCTTGTAGCTCGATTGGAAGAAAAGACTGCCTTGAAAGAAGCTCTCAAAACCGCTTACGAAAGAGTTAATCAGTGTACTTGTGGTGAAAACGAGAGCTGTTATGCTTGCTTACGGAATTATCGAAATCAATTTGCACACGAACATCTTCGAAGAGGGCCAGTAGTAAAATATTTAAATAGGATAATTAATCAACTATAAAGAAGCTTGTGCTCTATTGTATGTAAATTCGACTACGCTTAACTTTCGTTAAAAGGGCGAAATGATTTTTTATTTTGAAGAAAAACTCTGAATTCTATTACGACCTAATTTTTATTTTTAAACGGATTCTATTCAAGCTGTAAACATCTGGCAAATTTTGATGACATATCATTTGTTACTAATTTCATTTCAAAATCAATAGTTTTTTCTAAATCAAAATCTTAAGTATTATTTCTGATGATTTTTTATTTGGCTTATGTTTATTTCTCTCCCAATCTCTGATTGTCGTCTGATCGACAGACAGTAACTTCGCAAGTTTCCGTTGGCTCAATCCGTGTTTCTTTCGATAAACTATAATTTTGTCTCCAATGGATTCCTTCAGCAACTCAAATGGTATATATCCCAAATATTCAATAATTTTGGGCAATAAATAAATCTTGGGGTTTGATCGGTTGTTTTCCCAGTTGTATATAGATTCTTCTTTAACACCGATGAGTTTTGCAACATCTTTTTGAAATAGGTTTAAGTCAAGCCGCCTCTTTTTGATATGATCTCCAATGGTCGCTAAAGATATAGGATATGCCTTTATTAGCGGTTTTTGATCCTTTAAGACGAAATGGTACATTGGCAACGCAACCATGAGGATTCATTGATATCATAAATATTAAATCAGTATGTAATATTAGTTTGAAAATTATCTTCAGACATGCCAAGCGGCGTCACTTAAAATATCAGATACTAAAATTATCTCTCATTCTATTACTTTCAAATATTTTCTATCCAACATATAATTCTTTTTGACCGACAGGGAAATAATTGCACTCATTACAAATGTTCATACATAAATGATAAGGCTAATTGCTTGCGTAACAACCGGCAGGGAGTGAAGCAAATACTTAGCTTTTTTTCGATAGAATGATAATGTGCTTTCCTTATACGTGAAGCGCAGGCGTAGCGTCAGCCGTCCCGTGCCCGCAGCTGGACAAGACTTGCTGACAATATCAGAGCCCGCCAGTAATCATAAAAATGTCAAAGCGGGCGACATTTAAATGTTTTTTAACTGAATAAAAACAACTTAATAGGAATAAATTATAAATTAATTTATTTGTTCAATAGAAGCTTAAAATAATATGGTCTTCTGCAAATATGGCTATCGGTTATCTGGAAAATATTTCTTTAGAGAAATTTTTGAATAATTATTTAATCCAAAATGCAGTAATCCGAAGGATTGAGATAATTGGAGAAGCTTCCGCGAGAGTCAGTTTGGAATCAAGGAAAAAGTATTCTTACCTTCCCTGGAAAGGAAATGTCATCCCGCCTTCACAACAACAATAGTCATATCGTCATGCTGTTCTGCTCTGCCGGTAAAAGCTTGTACTTCCTTAAGTACATTGTCAATAATCTGCCTTGACGGAGATCCGGAATTTATTTTTACTGCATGATTTAAGATTATTTCTAATCTGCTGCAATAATTTTTTCAGCTTTTGCTTTTTTCTTTATCTTCTTCAGGAATATTACCGGAACAATACAAATGATGGTAATTATTGCAGCAAGAAAGAAATCATCATCGATGGCAGATACAAAGGCTTGCTGACTTACATGGTAAACAAGTAATGCTTGTGCCCGCATTGAAGTTAAAGACGCATCTCCGCCTGCGGATTGCAAGGAGAAAAATTTTAAATCATGCAGCACATTTTTAACAACCGGCGATGATTGATCAACCGACGATCCGTAATTACTCAAGTGAAATGTTGTGCGGATTGTAAGCAATGTCCCCATAATTGCTACTCCAAAGCTTCCGCCGACTTGTCGAAGGACGTTAAAAAGCCCGGAAGCCTGCGCCATCTTTTCCCTGGGAATTTCCGATAGAGAGAGTGCGCTTAAAGGTGTAAATATAAATCCCATTCCAAGTCCGCGCAAATAAAGCGTAAACATTACCGACGGAGTTTCCGAAAAGAGAGAGAGAAAATGATTAATAAAAAGGCTTACTGCCAATAGTACTATCCCTAACATTGCCGGAAACTTTGGGTTAATTCTGTCGGATAAAAATCCGGCAAGTGGAGCCATTATTCCCTGTAGAAAACCTATCGGCAAAAATAAAGAGCCTGACTGAAATGCAGTAAATCCAAGCCCGTTTTGTAAATATAAAGGCAGCAAAAATGTACTGCCGAACATTCCCATTCCAAAAATAAACAAAACTAAGTTAGCCATCCCAAAATTGAAATTTTTCAGCAATCGCAGCTCAACAAGAGGCTCGCGAATATTTAATTCAACTGTTATAAAAACAACAAAACTCACAAATGCAAGCGCAAAGCATGTAAGAATAAAATTAGACGTCCATCCGCCGGTGTTCCATTCTGCATTTCCATCAGATAGAGCTAACAGAAGTGAAGTTAAAAAGACTGCCAGAGATAAAAAACCGATAAAATCGAAATGACGGACTTTTTGAGATTGATATTCGCGTTGTATAACTAAAGTTGCAAATATAGCGACTATGCCAATAGGTACATTAATATCATATATCGAATGCCAGGCAAAATTATCTATAAGATAACCGCCGAAAGTAGGACCTAGAGAAACTGAAGCAGCCGCTGCAATTGACCAAAAGCCTAATGCAAGTCCGCGCTTTTCAGGGGGAAATTCCCGCGTCACTATCGCCATTCCAACAGGCATCAATAATCCGGCTCCCATTCCCTGTATCACCCGGAATAATATAAGTGCAGTTTCATTCCATGATAAAGAGCATAGAAGTGAGCCGATGGTAAACAGTGTAAGCGCTGTTGTATATGTTTTCTTGTATCCAAATCGATCTGCAATCCATCCCGATGTTGGAAGCATAACTGCCAGTACTAATAAATATGCCGTTGCAACCCATTTTGCAGTATCAATAGTAATTCCGAAGGTTGACATTATTTTTGGAAGAGCTACATCAACAATAGTCGCATCCAGAACAGCCATAAAAGTGCCAATCATTACATTAGCAAGTACCCACCATTTGTATGTTGGATGCTCGTGATGTGGAACTCCGATTTTCAAAACTCTCGATGTAATTTTTCCATTTGAATTATTGTTATTCATAAATTAATAAACTTCTATTTGTAATATGTTTTTAACTTTAATTTATTCCCTGCCTCAGTTTTTTCTGCGTTTTACTTTTTGTAATAGCAAAAAATACCACGTGCCCGGGGCGCCGGAAAAAATTGTCGATTATGCCTTATAAATATTGTCGTTTACCCGGGATTATTTCTTGAAATGCTTTTGCAATTCCTTAATTCGGAATTTCTCTCCTAATACCTTGTGACTGACAATTTATCTTCTTTTGAATATAAGCAGTCTCCTTTGAAAATCCATCTTGTATTTATATTTCGAAATCAACAATAAAAAAATAAATCCTCCCCGTAAATTCTAAAACTAACTTAAATAACTCCTTTTGAAGTTACAAAAATAAATAAAAAAAGATAAAAGGCATGTAGTTTATTGCACACGTAAAAATGAAATTAAGCAATATCAGGCTTTGATATCTCAAAGATTGCGGCAGTATAATAAAATTTTTTGCAGCGCCGGAAGGATAAATTAAAATATTAATAGTAAAGCTGCCGGAATCGGAAAAGGCAAAATCTCCCTCCATAAGAGGTTCGTATATTGGCAGTTGCCGGATAGAGCATACCCTGAAATATTGTCCTGTTTTATATGCAAAGCAATCCCCTGATTTTCCCAATGAACTATGTCTTATTATTGTTATGATCCGGCTTAAATCAGTTTCTTAAGTTCATACTCGTTCTTCATATCGCAATATTCTGATTCAGAGATTATTTTTCTTTCCTTTAGCCATAGAAGCCGTGCAAAAAACAAGTCATGTGGAATGTCAGGGTCCACTTTGGCATATTTTGCCCTCATATAATCCTTTGAAGCTGCTATTATTTCATTAATATAATCTAACACTTCTTTTTCACTGGGTATCTCTCTGTAAAATACTAAAAATTTTTGACCTCCAACCAAAAAAACATCGTCTTGAGATTGTTTAAGGAGGTTGGCAATCGCTAAGCCGAACCATATAACATAGTTCAATATAAGCGTACCGCTATCAATTTTTGAACCTGCCACGAGAGCCGCCGTCAACGCTATAGGAATCGCTAAACAAATATAAAAAAACACTTTGCCCACAATTGTTGAGTCAGCCTTATAAGATATATCCGATCCGAGGCTGTCAAGCATGATTTCAAACTTTTCATTTTTACGAAGGGATTTGGTTTCTACAAGTATCCTGTCTGTTTGGAGAGTATACTTTCTTAAATTTAACCCCCGCTTTTGTTCAATAATTTTATTCATTGGTTCAAATATGAATAATTCAAATTAGACAATTTTGTTTCGCATGTTCTAACGGTTTTGCATATTACTGCGTCCGGCAAAAGTAATGCTAAACCAAAATTAATTAAATCATTTAATTAATACTACTTTTAAAAAAATAATTTTTTTAATAACCAAACTTAAAAACACTGCGAATGCCGGGCACAGTAAAGTGTACGGCTGATTTGCCGGTGATATTATAAGTCATTATCATTCAATTTTATCAGGTTTCTGCAAAGTAAGTCCTGCTCAAAGAATTATGAATACCGGGTATCACTAAGGCTTGACGATTATCAAAGTTTCTTTATTACTGCCCGAAAGATGTAGTCCCTTTTTCATCCCTTTGAACGATTTACTTACTATTTCGTTCTTTGTAATATGTTAGTGTTTAATTACCGGAAAAGGTTTTATTTGAACCGGATAATGGAAGTTGAAACGGTTGACTAATATGAGCTTTATCTTTAGCAGCCCATAACTTTAGTCATAGGTTGCTTAAATGAAAATGTGAAATTATAACCGTTTTAACAGTTTACAGTTACTGACGGTCAACTTGAGTTAATCATATACTGCCAAAGTCTTTACTAAATATTCAATTAAAGGGTATTTATGAAAAAAAAAATCATCATCATTTCTTCTGCTGCAGTTGTAATAATAATTACGGTATATCTCCTGTTCTTTAATAAAAGCGCTAATACTTATACTTTTCGGTATAATGAAATAACCAAAGGCGATATTACTGTCTATGTTACTGCAACCGGTACCGTTACTGCGGTTACTTCTGTTGATGTAGGCTCTCAAGTTTCGGGAATCATTTCAAGACTTTTTGCTGATTATAATTCTGTCATCAAGGCAGGACAGATTATAGCTAAAATAGATACTACTTTTTTTAGCCAGGCTGTTAAGGATTCGCAGGCAAATCTCGATAAAATGAAAGCTCAATATATCCAGGCTGAGAAAAATTTTGTTCGCGAAAAAGCTTTATATGACATGAAGCTTGAATCAGGAACAAATTATGATTTGGCGCTTGCTAGCCTTAATTCAGATAAAGCTTCAGTGCAGCAGGCTCAGGTTGAGCTTAAAGAAGCCCAATTGACGCTTCAATATGCAACTATTAAAGCCCCGATTAGCGGGGTGGTTACAAACAGGCAGGTATCGGTAGGTCAAACTGTTGCTTCAAGTTTTTCATCCCCCACGCTGTTTACTATAGCTAATGACTTGACAAAAATGCAGGTGTATGCAAGCGTTGATGAGTCTGATATCGGCAGTGTAAGTGTTGGGCAGCCGGCTAATTTTACGGTTGAAGCTTACACAGATGATAATTTTTCAGGGACGGTTTCGCAGATTAGACTGACTCCGCAAATCGTTCAGAATGTTGTAAACTATACCGTGATTATCGACGTTAAAAATGATAGTCTGAAACTTATGCCGGGTATGACAGCTAATGTTAACATTCTTGTCGGGCAAAAAAAGAATGTTCTAAAAGTATCTAATCTTGCAATAAGATTTCAACCTCCGGCAGGCTTAATTGACTCAATCAAACTGAAAGCAATGCGGGATTCGCTAAAAATATATTCCAAGAAATTAAGCGGATTGTCTTCTCAGGAAAATGCAGTCCAAAAAAACACTGGTAAATCAAACGATACCGCGCAAATATCATCAGTGCAAAACGGGCAGCCTATGCTTGCAGTAATAGAAAAAAATAAATTCCAAATAAAAAAAGATTCAATTCTTAAAGCTCACGACGGAAAGTTGTCCAAAGATCAGATGGCGGCTGAGTTTAAAAAAGCATATGACAAAATAAAAGTATCCGAACAGCAAAAAGCGCCTTCTAAGGTTCAGCAGCAGGGTCCTGTAAATAATTTTACTGTTGTAAGCAGCTATCCGCAGTATCAGAAAAGTCCAGATGATATTACTAATAAAATCAACTTGGGCAGAATTTGGATATTAAATCCGAAAGGAAAGTTAGTGCCTGTATTTGTTAAAACGGGCTTGAACGATGGAATAGAATCCGAAGTTATTTCGGGAAGTGTTACGGCAGGAGAACAAATAGTAATTAGCGCTGATTCAAATAACGATCAAAATAATACGCAGCAAAAAAATCCGCTTGCAGGTCAGCAGCAAAGTGCGGGACAGAATAGAGGAAGATAATTATTTATGGACGCTAATATTTCTTCCGTAGCTGATGGAATAAATACGGATACGGCTAAGGTTTCCGCTGGTGAAAATTTTTCCCCGGGGCAGGTTCCTGTTAATAATGATCTGATTAAAATTGATCAGCTTGAAAAAACTTATGCGATGGGTGATGTGCAAGTTCATGCGCTGCGGGGTGTTTCGTTAAACGTGTCTCGTGAAGAATTTGTTGCAATCATGGGCGCTTCGGGATCAGGCAAATCTACTTTTATGAATATCCTCGGCTGCCTTGATAAACCGACTAACGGTACTTATATATTAGATAATATAAACGTTGGTAGTCTTTCAAGAGACGAATTAGCATTTATAAGAAACAAAAAAATAGGATTTGTATTTCAGGGGTTCAATTTACTCAGCCGTACTACTGCATTGGAAAATGTGGAGCTTCCCTTATTCTATAATTCAACTTCCACCAAATTGAGGAAAGAAAAATCAATCGATGCATTAAAGAAAGTCGGGCTTGAAGAAAGAATTTATCATTATCCCAATCAACTTTCTGGAGGGCAGCAGCAGCGGGTTGCTATTGCAAGAGCCCTTGTAAATGATCCTTCTATTGTTCTTGCCGATGAACCGACAGGAAACCTTGACAGTAAAACTAGTATTGAGGTAATGGAAATATTTCAGAAACTGAACGAACAAGGGATCACAATTATTCTTGTTACTCATGAACCTGATATTGCATTGTTTGCAAAACGGCATATAGTTTTCCGCGATGGGAAAATAAAATCCGATTTGTTGAATGCAGTGCCTAATAAAGCATCCGAAGCGCTTAAAACCATATCATCAATTGATGATGAGGTGAAATTATGAAAGGTTTGAATATATTACTTGCAGCTTTTCGTGCTTTGCAGCGGAATAAATTACGTTCTTTTCTTACAATGCTTGGTATTATAATTGGCGTGGGTGCAGTTATTACTATGCTTGCAATAGGTCAGGGGGCAGAATACTCCGTAAAAGAGCAAATTGCTTCTCTTGGTACGAATGTGCTTATCATATTTCCGGGTTCACAGCAGCAGGGCGGTTTAAAGGTGGGCGCAGGCTCTATGACTACTTTAACTCAAGAGGATGCCCTGGCTATTCAGGCTGAATGTCCCCAAGTTGCATTTGTCTCGCCCGATACTAGAGCTAACGGTCAGGTGATTGCCGGAAATTTAAATTGGGCTACAGGGATTGAGGGAGTTGGTACTGATTATTTGCAAATAAGAGTGTGGGATATTCAATCTGGAAATTTTTTTACCGACCAGGATGTTAAAGCGGCGGCTAAAGTCTGCGTTCTGGGTACAACTGTTTCCAATAATTTATTTCCTGATTCCGATCCCGTTGGTCAAACTATCAGGATTACAAATGTTCCGGTTAAAGTAACCGGTGTCTTGGCAGCCAAAGGTCAAAATGCTATGGGGCAGGATCAGGATGATATTATTCTTGCTCCATATACAACTGTGTTGGATAGGCTTTCCCGCTTTCCTTATTTAAGAGAAATAATTGTGTCTGCAACCAGCGCAAATGATATTGAGTTGGCGCAAAAACAAATAACGGATTTATTAAGGATGAGGCATAAAATTGTCGGTTTAAATGATGATGATTTTACTATTCGAAATCAATCTGATTTAGCCAGCGCCGCTACTTCCACCTCTCAAATACTTACTATTTTATTAGCAAGTATTGCTTCTGTTTCATTACTCGTCGGCGGAATTGGAATTATGAATATTATGCTTGTCTCCGTCACTGAACGGACAAGAGAAATAGGGATTAGAATGTCTGTTGGCGCAAGAGGAAAAGATATCTTAACTCAATTTTTAATTGAAGCGCTGGTCTTAAGTCTGATTGGAGGCATAACGGGAATTATATTCGGCGTCGCAGGATCAAAAATAATTTCCGGTCTTGCCGGGTGGCCTACATTTATTACGGCGTTTTCTATCATTTTGTCATTTGGCTTTTCAATTCTTGTAGGGCTGTTCTTTGGATTTTATCCTGCGAGAAAAGCTTCTATGCTTAACCCGATCGATGCGCTTAGATATGAATAAACACTTAAGTTTACTCATTTATATAACTATAAATTATTAAAACCATAAAAACATTATGCTGAATGATTATCGGGTGCGGCACAAGTCTTTATGGATTGCCGTTTGATTTTGGAGCCCTGTTCTTATCAATGATAATTTTAACAGTTATTGCAGCAATTCTTTATCCCTCCGTTGAAGAACAAATAATTTTGTAGCTCCAAAGGATTAATCCCTTTTTCATCCGTAAGAACCATTTATTGTTGAACGCCGTTTTTGTACTTTACAAATGTAAAAATGATACGGAATTATCGGATTTTATTAGAATAAGTCCTGTTATAATTCGCAGATTTCTTTGGAATATTAGATAAAGAATATCTGTTAACAAAACCGCTGCAAAATGCAGATATAATATTTACCGGTGCATTTTACTTGGCTGCAAAAACGGTTGCGCTTTAAGTTCTCTCTCTCTCGGTTGTGCAGCGTGTATATTGCCGGTGGGCGCATACACGCTGCCATCCGAAGAAAGCAGTACATTATTAAAATTATATTGTTGGATGGCACAATCCAAACTTTGGGATTAGATTAATTAGGTCGGGTTAGAATTAGAAGATTATTGGAATGCTGTTGACTGGATAGTGCCATCCGACCGAATAGACTTAGTTGCCTAAAATAGTTTATCATTATTATTGAAACCGCATATAGAGTTTTTAACCGGAATGGATAATTTTAAATAAATTACATGACGGGTTGGTTTATAAAAAATATTTTCAAAAACTTAACAGAGATGGCAAATGAATATTCTTTTAGTGTATCCGATGTATCCCGATACATTCTGGAGTTTTAAGCACGCACTTAAATTTGTTTCAAAAAAAGCAAGTTTTCCACCGTTAGGTCTTTTAACAGTCGCCGCAATGCTGCCCAAAGATTGGGATATAAAACTAATTGATATGAATGTAAACCGGTTGATTGACAATGATATCCTTTGGGCTGATTTTGTCTTTATAAGTGCGATGTCAATACAAAGCCAATCGGCAAATCAGGTAATCGCTCAATGCAGGAATTTAAATGCAAAAATTGTAGCCGGAGGTCCTTTATTTACCAGCAATCCCGAAAATTACCAGGATATCGCTCATCTGGTGCTTGATGAAGCCGAAATTACTCTTCCGCAGTTTTTAAATGATCTAAACGAAGGTAAACTTAAACAAAAATATTCTTCGGAAGAATGGGCTGAAATTACAACTACTCCTTTGCCTCGGTGGGACCTTATTTCGATAAATAATTATACTTCTATGAATGTTCAATATTCACGCGGCTGCCCTTTCGATTGCGACTTCTGCGATATTACGGTTCTGTATGGAAGAAAACCCAGAACTAAAACAAAAGAACAGGTAATTGCCGAATTAGATGTATTGTATTTTACCGGTTGGCGCGGACCCGTTTTTTTCGTCGATGATAATTTCATCGGGAATAAAGTAAAATTGAAAAAAGAAATCCTTCCGGCAATTGCTCAATGGAATGAAAAACGAAAAAATCCTTTTTACTTTAATACTGAAGTGTCTATCAATCTTGCCGATGATGATAACTTGATGCAGCTTATGGTTAAAGCTGGTTTTGAAGCGGTATTTATAGGTATCGAGTCTCCTAATGAAGAAAGTCTTATTGAGTGTAATAAAAATCAGAATAGAAACCGTGATTTGATTTCTAGCATTAGAGAAATTCAAGAATCAGGATTGGAAGTTCAGGGAGGTTTTATTGTAGGATTTGATAACGATCCGCCCTCAATCTTCGAAAAGCTTACAAACTTTATACAGGAAAGCGGTATCGTAACAGCTATGGTAGGGCTGTTAAACGCGCCTAAAGGAACTAAACTTCAGAAAAGACTGCTTAAAGAAGGAAGATTGTTAAACGATTTTACCGGGAATAATACCGATTTTTCCATTAATTTTATTCCCCGTATGAATCACAAAGTGCTCATAGACGGCTACAAGAAAATGTTAAACACTATTTATTCACCTAAATATTATTATGAACGTGTTATGCGCTTTATGAAAGATTTTGAACCGAAGAAGAAGAAAGTTTTTCATCTTAATCCGAATTACATTCTTGCGCTGTTTAAATCTATGTTCAAATTGGGTGTATTTGGTGAAGAAAGAATTTATTATTGGAAATTATTTTTCTGGTCATTGTTCAATAAACCCCAGCTTTTTTCCTTAGCTATATTGTTTACGGTTTATGGATTTCATTTTAGAAAAATATCCAATAGCTATTATTAAAAGTTTTTGCATACTAAATATTTAATAATTAAATGAAGAGAATAAAATGAAACCTAATATTGAAATCTCAGATAAGAACTTGAAAGAAGTTGCAACGCTTCTCAACACATTATTGGCTAATGAATATGTACTATACACAAAAACTCGTAATGCACACTGGAATATTCAAGGGGATAATTTCATTGAATTGCATAAGTTTTTTGAGAGTCAGTATGATTCTTTGAATATAATTATTGATGATACGGCTGAAAGAGTCAGGGCGCTTGGGCATTTCGCTCTGGGTTCGCTAAAGGACTTTTTACAGGTTGCTCAATTGAGTGAACAAAATGATAACTTCAGCGATCAGATTCATATCATTCAAACGTTGCTCGAAGATCACGAATCTATTATCCATTCGCTTCGTAACCATATTACTGTCATTGCCGGTGAGTTTAAAGACTTTGGCACTGCTGACTTTATGACGGGACTTATGGAACAGCATGAAAAAATGGCTTGGATGCTTAGAAGCTATCTGTAAGAATTTACAATTAATTACTCCTCTTACGCTGTTATTAAAATTTCATTATGTCGCCATTGGTTTTGGCATAGCCATTCCTATGGAATAACCCGGGGTATAGTAAAGCGCCCGCAAATATTGAACTTTAGTCCATTATGAGGCTCATTCTTTAGCTAAAAGGCGGATATATTTGTAATTATTTATCCCCGGCATTAACCTGCCGGCAAGCACGTATCGGCGTCATAAATTCATTTATTTTGCGTAATATGAGTCATTAGTTCTCGTTACACAGAATTTTATTCTAAATAATTGCGTGAGGTGGGACCGTCTTTTCACTAAAAGATGTAATCCTTTTTTCATCCCTTTGGGTGATTTACTTACCGGGACAACTTTTGTAGCTTCTTATTGAGTTTTAATATTATTCTATAACTATGCTATATAATATTGTTTATATTCAGATTGAAACTATGTACATTGGAATTCTCTTCTACATTTGCCGGGGAAAATTATGAAGCTAATCAAACCGAAAATAAATGAATCCTTGTTCCGGCTAAAGCTTCAATTTAGCAGCAACTTTCTTGTTAATAAATTCGCTCATGGTGAACCGCCGTTGCGCTCGGAGTTATTCAGCGCCGATCAGATGGAGCAGCACGGCAAGGCGCTCGCAAGTTCGCATATCCTGGACTCAAAGCACACTCCGGATCAGCGGTTACTTACAAGGTTGGCTGAGAATGAAGCCTTTTTGTTTGAAGTCCATAATTTGTTAACTGAAGCAGTTAAAGCAAACCATCAGATTACGCCTGCCGGTGAATGGTTGCTTGATAATTTTTATCTGATCGAAGAGCAGATTCGCACAGGCAAAAAACATTTACCAAAAGGCTATATCCGGGAATTGCCGAGCTTGCTGAATGGTAATTCCAAAGGTCTGCCCCGTGTTTATGACATCGCACTGGAAACTATTTCCCATGGCGATGGACGGGTGGACCCGGAAAATCTTAGCCGTTTCGTAGCCGCGTACCAAACTGTGACTACCTTAAATTTAGGGGAGTTATGGGCAATCCCTACCATGTTGCGGTTGGCGCTGATTGAAAATCTACGCCGCGTTGCCGCAAAGGTCGCTGCCGGTAGAATAGAACGGGAATTGGCGGATTCATGGGCTGACCGGATGATTGATGTCGCTGAGAAAGATCCGAAGAGCCTGATTCTTATAATCGCAGATATGGCGCGGACAGATCCGCCAATGACAACCCCATTCGTTTCGGAGTTTGCACGCAGACTGCAGGGTTTAAGCAATGTTATGATATCGCCGTTAACATGGATTGAGCAGCGCCTTTCTGAATCGGATACGACAATCAGTAAATTAGTGCAGTCGGGTAACCAGCAGCAAGCTGCCGATCAGGTTTCTATCAGCAACAGTATTGGCAGTCTTCGATTCCTGGAATCAACGAACTGGCGCCGCTTCGTTGAGACGATGAGCGCTGTTGAGCAAATCTTGCGTAAAGATGTGCGCGGAATATACGGTAAAATGGATTTTACCACCCGCGACCGGTATCGTCATGTTGTAGAAAAAATTGCAAAGAACAGCCCTCTATCGGAAGAAGATGTGGCACAAACAGTTATCCGCCTGGCGCAGGAAAGCGCAGCTAAGAATGGCGGCGATGACAGAACTTCACATATTGGATATTACCTGATCGATAAGGGTTTGAAACAGCTCGAATATATAACTAAGGTACGATTTTCTGCCTCAGCGGCTCTAAGAAAAGTGTCCGGACATATCCCTTTGCTGATTTACACCGGCTCCATTTTACTTATGACAATGATCTTCTCCGCTGGATTACTGGAAAAAGCCTATATGGGGGGATTACGTGGCTGGTTGTTAGTACTTTTCGGCATTCTCTTTTTTTTATGTGCCAGTCAACTGGCGGTTCCTCTTGTAAATTGGCTGTCAACATTGTTGGTACAGCCCCAGCCATTACCGAAAATGGATCTCTCCAAAGGAATACCGCCGGAATTACGCACTCTTGTGGTCATCCCATCTATATTAATAAACGCTCAAAATGTCAAAGAATTGATCGAGTCCCTGGAAGTAAGGTTTCTTGCAAATCGTGATGATAACCTGCACTTTAGCCTTCTGACTGATCTTCAAGACTCACATGAGGAAACCCTGCCGGAGGATGAATCACTTGTGCTGCTTGCGAGTAAGAAAATCGAAGAGCTTAATGAAAAATACAAAGGGTTGCATAACGATACTTTCTTCCTTTTTCACCGCCCGCGGCAGTGGAACCCCAGTGAGCAATTGTGGATGGGTTACGAACGCAAGAGAGGAAAGCTTGAAGAATTAAATTCTATGTTGCGCGGCGGATTGAAAAATCGTTTCTCGCTTGTT
>CAZUCY010000026.1:0-29276 GCA_964618785.1 uncultured Ignavibacteriaceae bacterium
TTACTTTAGAAAAGTAATATGGTTAGACGCAGCCAAACATAAAAAGGTTGCATCGCTTTTACAAGAGTACAAATTTTATTTAATAAAAAAATATACTTGAAATTTGCCTCATAGTCTCTCTCTAAAGGAGTCCCTAACTGCAAGTTAGCAGGAAAAACAAATAAAAGGAATCATAAAGCTCCAGCCAGTCGACACGATATTTTATTTATTCATTATCAATGTTCAAAAACATAGAACCTATTAAAAGTGTACATATTACAGGTACAATGAATAATTATTGGTTAACGCCTATGAAATAACAGAGAATTTAAAAATATTTTCCCCGTTCAAGAAGAAAGTTCTGGTATTATTTTTTATTTCGTACTATGTTTAAATTTATCCGTGTTTGAATTTTTTCATTAAAAATTTATAAGAAAAATTCCGTGAAGAATAGAGAAAAAAAATTGATAACCAGGAGGCAATTTTGTAAGTTGACCGGAGCTGCTACATTATCATCTATTTTACCAATTCCGGGAATAAGACCGGATAATTTATTTGCAGAACAGCCCGGCATAAAGAAAAAACCCAATCTACTATTCATTTTTTCGGATCAGCATTCAAGAGACATGGTCGGTTGTTACGGTAATAGAGATCTTCTTACTATTAACCTGGATAATTTTGCCGGTGAAGGGGTGAAATTTGAAAATTGTATTTCATCATCTCCTCTTTGTACGCCGTTCAGAGGAATGTTGATGAGCGGACAACATAGCCTATATAACGGAGCTGTATATAATGATGTTCCGCTCTTAGCTAACAACGGGAAATATTTCGGTCATGTTTTGCAGGATGCCGGATACAAGATGGGATATATCGGCAAATGGCATTTGTACGGCGGTGAACGCAACAGGCCTATACCGCCCGGGAAGATGCGTTACGGGTTTGACGGTACATTTCTTTCCGATAATTGTCACGTCGGTTTTAAGCCGAATGAGTGCTATTACTGGAATGATAAAGGAGAAAAAGTATTCTTTGATGAGTGGGAAGTATTCGGACAAACCAACCAGGCATTGGAATTTCTCGATAGCTATTCAGCAGATTCCGGGGAGCCTTTTGCATTGTTTATTTCCTGGCATCCGCCGCACGATTGGGGAATTCATCCCGAGTCAATGGTATTTCAATATGATACCATACCTGAACTAATGAATCTTTATAATCCCGAAAAAATACATCTCCGCCCTAATGTCGAAGATAATCCTGCCGTACGCAGAGCCTACCAGGGTTACTATGGCATGATAAGCGGTGTAGATACTGCTTTCGGGTGGCTTATTGAAAAGCTACGCAAGAAAGGACTTGAAGACAACACACTTGTAGTATTTACATCAGATCATGGAGATAATTTGCATTCACATAACTATACCATAGCAAAGGAGCATCCCGAAGATACATCTTCAAGAGTCCCGTTATTAATGCGTTTCCCAAATCGTCTTCCGAAAAACAAATCCAGCCGGTTACTAATTAATCCAATGGATATAATGCCCACAATTCTCGGTTTGTTAGGATTAGATATTCCCAGGACCGTGCAAGGACAAAATCTTTCTTACCCGATATTAAAAAGTAATGATGATTTTGTTGAATCCGTTCCTCTATTTTTCTTGAACCCCGCATGGCGAGGTGTATATACACACAGATACACATATGCATACGGTACAGTGGAACAATTTACATACTCAAATGACGGGAAATTAGCGTTAAAAAATTCCCCGATGAGAGTTCTTTATGACCGGGCTAATGATCCGCATCAGCTCAAAAATCTTTACGGTCAAAGGGATGCCGCCTTATTACAAAATGAAATGGAAAGACTTACTAAAAAGTGGCTTAAGCATTTTGACGATCCAGGTGCGGAACTTTCTTTTGAAGATTTGAACCGGCTTTA
The DNA here is from genome assembly GCA_964618785.1 of uncultured Ignavibacteriaceae bacterium. Lineage (GTDB taxonomy): Bacteria > Bacteroidota > Ignavibacteria > Ignavibacteriales > Ignavibacteriaceae > FEN-1297. The sequence continues at coordinate 1,913 of CAZUCY010000026.1, forward strand.
TAGTTATAACGACGGACACTTCCCTGAAGATACCGAAGAACAGGGATTCAGAGGCAGACCTATTGATATTATCAAAAAGAATTATAAAACCAAAAGCTAATTTAAAGCCTCACAGACTGCATTGCATTATTATTAATTTTCTTTCTTATAAATAAAAATGATGGAGGAAATGAATCTATTAAATGGGTTAAATTCAATCAGGGCATTTAATGTTATGGCAAAACCCATAGGGCCAATCTGCAACCTGGACTGTAAGTACTGCTATTATTTGGAAAAGGAAAAACTCTATCCTCTTTCAAGCAATTTCAAAATGCCGTATACGATACTCGAATCTTTTATTAGACAAAAAATTGAAGCTCATAAAGTCCCTGCCGTAAACTTTGCATGGCAGGGCGGAGAACCTACATTATGCGGTGTAGAATATTTTAGAAAAGCAGTAGAGTTTCAAAAAAAATATTCAAATGGAAAATCAATTACAAATGCATTTCAGACCAATGGTGTTTTGCTTAACGATGAATGGTGTGAATTCTTTAATGAAAACAAATTTTTAGTAGGGATATCTATAGACGGACCGAAAGAAATTCACGATAAATACAGAGTAAATAAAGGCAGTAATCCAACATTTGATCAGGTACTAAGAGGAATAGAATATCTTAAAAAACATCAAATTGAATTTAATACGCTCACTGTTGTCCAACGCGATAATTCCAGAAAACCATTAGAGGTTTATAATTTTCTCAAAAACGCAGGCAGCGGTTTTATGCAGTTTATACCGATTGTTGAGCGATTTTCGGAAAGTCCCAAAAACGGGTTGAGCTTAATCCCGCCCGGTTTTAAAGATTTAGCAGCGGTAACTGATTGGTCGGTGGAACCCCTGCAATACGGGAATTTCTTATGTGTTATTTTTGACGAATGGGTTAGAAAAGATGCCGGTAAAATTTTTATCCAATTATTTGACGTTTCGTTGGAAATTTGGTACGGTATGCAGCCATCTCTTTGCGTATTCAGAAAAATATGCGGAGATGCAATGATAATTGAACATAACGGCGATATTTATTCGTGCGATCATTATGTTTATCCTGAATATAGACTCGGGAATATAATGCAAAACCCATTAGAGGATTTAGTAAATTCCACACAACAAAGAAAATTTGCAAAAGACAAGCTGGCGCTGCTTCCTAAATACTGCACAAATTGCGAAGTCAGGTTTGCCTGCAACGGCGAATGCCCCAAACATCGTTTTATAAAAACGCCGGATGGTGAAGATGGATTGAATTATTTGTGCGCAGGATATAAAAAATATTTTAATCATATAAATGTTTATATGAACTATATGGTAAATGCAATAAAGAATAAGAGGCAGGCTGCTAATGTGATTAAATGGTCATTAGAAAAAGATAAGGGTTTCCCTAGTTTAAATCCTGAAAGAAACAGACCATGTCCCTGCGGAAGCGGTATCAAATTTAAAAAATGCTGCGGTACTAAAATCTGACACTTTATTAAAAATTTGAAAAAATATTATAGCTCCAACGGAGCGAAGCAGTAATGCCCGGAAATATAATAAATAAGAATAAGGCTGATACCCATGCGCTTTTACGGGAAAAACTTTATTGATCCAGATATAGAGCAGATAACAGCAAGAAATATATTTGAAACGACATCAACCTGTTACCCTCTCCTCAATTGGGAGTGGGATTAGAATTTAAAATTCTAAATAGGTTCTGCCGCAGCAGGATCCGGCAAGCCTTTTTCTTCCTTAACTTTAAAAACTGCAAATTTAAGGTAAGCGGTTTCCGGCATCGGAGGAAGTTCCGGATGATCAGGCGATGCCCCGTTATAATAAACAAGCTGTAATTTCCTTCTTGACTTTCTTGCTGCATTTATAATAACCTGGAAGAATTCATCCCTGCTTATAAAATGCGAGCAGGAAGAAGTGACTAAGAACCCTTCTTCTAATAATTGAAGCGCCCGCTTATTAATTTTTTCATATCCTTTCATTGCAATGGCAACAGTTTTTTTACTCTTGGCTAATGCGGGCGGGTCCAAAATTACGACATCGAATTTTTTTTGCTCTCCAACCAGCCTGTACAAACAGTCGAATACATCTTCAACAAGGTAATCGGCTTCTGCCTTCAGTCTATTTGTTTTAAAATTTCTTTTAGCATTTTCAATTTCGGTTTCTGAGGAATCAACAAATAAAACCTTTGCGGCGCCGGCTTTAGCGGCATGCATCCCAAATCCGCCGCAATTACAGAAGGCATCCAGAACACTTTTGCCCTTAACTATTTTTTCAATAAAGAACCTGTTATCCCGCTGATCGAAATAAAAGCCCGTCTTCTGCCCTTTATCAAAATCAATATTATATTTAATTGAGCCGTCGGTAATTATTTCTTTTTTCATCTTCCCAAGAAAGATTTCATCTTCCTCCGGCAGTCCTTCAAGCCTTCGAAAATAAGTATCATGCTTTGTAAAAATATTTTCAGCGCCAAAATCTTCTTTCAATATTCTTACAACATGTTCAATGTTTTTCTGCATTCCATAAGAATGTACCTGCAGGATAAATGAATTATTGTATTTATCGATGATAAGCCCCGGCAGATAATCACTCTCGCTAAAGATAAGCCTGCAAGATTCAAGATCGGGATAAAAAACCTGTCTCAGCTTGTAAGCATTCAGGATTTTTTCTCTAAAAAGGGTGTAAATATCGTCAAATCTTGAATTACTTAACATTCTTACAGCAATAAGAGAGTTTTTATTATAGAACCCGGTACCTAGATAAAATTCGGAAGAATCAAAGATATCTAATAAGTCGCCGTTTTCAGCAGTACCGTTTATTCCGTCAATTTCATTGCTGAAAATCCATTGGTGACCGTCTTTAATTCTCTTATCTTCGTGACGTCTTAAAAAAAGTTTTGGAAGCATCTTAATCTCCGTATCATTTCAAAAAACCAATTATATTATTATTTTACCAAAATAAAAATAAAAATGTTAAAAATGAAAAAAATTATACTAATTATTGGTTTGTTTATCCTTTTTACTATCAATATTACACCGCAAAATAATAAATACGCGTGGATGTCCGGTATTCAATTCGAATTCCCCTTTATAAAAAATTACCTTGAAAATATAATAAAAGATAAAAACAATAAAAAAGAAAATCCTTTTGTTATTATTACAGGCAATATAAGCAAAAACGGTATAAATGAAGAGAACAATTCAACCAGATTTATTAATTTTATTTCCGAGCCTGTAAAAAGAGCTGAGAGCATTAAAGCTGAAATACTATGGCAAAAAGATTTGAATAAAACCCTTTCTGCGCCTATTGTCACTACAGAAAATTACATTTATGCGGCTGCCCAAAATGGAGACATTTTCTGCATGGATATGAGCGGAAACCTTATATGGCAAAATAAATCAGGCGAAGCAATCCTGAGCAGACTTGCAGTATCCGACTCCGTTATTGTTGCTGGCACAGCTGAAGGAGATTTAATTTCATTTAAGGCGGCAAACGGAAAAATTATTCAAACTCTTGGTTTGAATGAACCGGTTACTTCCCAGCTTATCACACTTGACGGCGAATATAACGGCGTTCCGGCAACTTGTGTAATTGCAGGAACTTCTAAAGGGAGCCTTTACTGCTATGATATAATTTCACTTGAGATGATTTGGGAAAATCATTCTGCACATGGATTAATAGCCGGTGATCCACTTTTTGTAAACGACAGAATTATCTATGGCAGCCGGGACGGTTACCTTTACTGTGTTGATGCAAAATCAGGGATAATTAATTGGAAATTGTTAAAAGATGATAGCAGTGATAATTCACAAGTATTATGCAAGCCGGTTTCCGATGAGAAAAGTGTATTCGTTGTATCACAGGATAACACTATTTCCTCGATAGATTTACTGCTGGGCAGAACCATTTGGCAAAAGAATAACTTTGACGCTTACAATTCAATCGGAATAAGCAGCAGCAAGGCGGATATTTTTATAAAGAGCTATAAGGATAATTTCTTTATAATTTCAGCCAAAAACGGAAAGCTTATAAAAAATATAAAAATTGGCTTCGGTACTGATACTGCCCAGACAAATATTTTAGCATGGAATAATAATATTCTGTTCGGTTCTCAAGACGGGAAAATTTATTTAATTGATAAAAATTATAAATGGGATGCTTTGCTTTGCCCGGAAACCGGCGGCATACCGAATATTTACCATGTTAAGGATGATATTTTTGCAGCCTGCTATATTGACGGTAAGATTATTGTCTTTAAATTGACCCAATACTAACTACGCCCTCCCTGCCGGATGGGCAAGAGTTACTGTTTCGTTCCGCTGGAGCTCTGATATGTCTTTAATTTTCAATATTATAATATACCCCCACTCCGCAGCTTATCCTGTAAGCCCTGCCTGCAGGCGCCGGGGTTAAAAATCCATTTATTTTAAGTAAAGCGAGTTAATAATAAGACTGCATATAAACTGCCGCGCTTCAAACCGGAAAGCAGCGGCAGTTGATAAACATCGGGGAAAAAGGTTTTTTAGAATGGCGCGCTTACAACAACATAAGCTCTTTCATGAGGAAGGAATTTATAGTATATCCCTCCAAATAAAAAATATCTTAAGCCATGATGGCGGATTACTGTATAGCCCCCCGGCAATACGTCAATCCTAGCGCCGATAGGAGCAGTTGCTATAACATAACCGTTTGGTCCTCTTTCATAGAAAGCGCCGCCCCGGTAAAAGAAATGCCTGTCCTTTACTACTACTTCCCTATAATCATCATTATGCCGGGCTACAGCTCTATCTCTTTTGCCATGATCCAAAGCACGGCGGTCATGGTGATTCACGTTATGTTTCACCTGGCGATCATGATGATTGTTCCTGTCACTTCCATGTTCCTGTGCATAATTAGTTTTGGGTACAAATAATAATACCGCCACTGCCAGTAAAATAATCCGGCTTAATTTAAATGATTTATCTTTCATAATCAGTTTCCTCAATTTGTTTTAATTAATATAAGTCTAATTTATTTCTATTGCAATAATGTATTTCGAGGTAACACGATCACTGAAATATTTACGAATATTAGTCAAGATATTAAATTGAATAGTTTAATGAAAAGAAAAACATTAATAAAATTTAATTATTGATTAAAATTCTTTACTTTTTCCCCTATTATTCAAACCCATTCCAAAATGTTATTTCATCTGCGCTTAGTCGTATAGACCTGTGAGCAGGTTTTGCGGCTTTTCCTATAGGTATCATTAAAACATTTACATACCGGTCGGGTATATTTAATATTTCGCGCAGTTTTTCCGTGTTATAGCCAATCATGGGGACGGTATCAAATCCTTTAGCCTTAGCTGCCAGCATTAATTGCATTGCGGCAAGAGCACCGTCAATAATAACAAGATCGCGTTTCCAATTAGGATTACCGTATCGTGAAGTTTCTTTTTCAAAAGTATCTTTTACTTTAGCCACCTTATTATTTTTAAACTCCTCGGTCACTATCCCTTCTTTAACGGAACGTTCATAAATTAGTTCCACTTGTTCGTAAGCCTTTAAATCGCCCAGTATAATTATTAAAGCCGAAGCCTCAAGCACCTGCTTCTGGTCATTACTTGCGGTAAATATTTTCTCTTTTAATTTTTTATCGGTTATAATTAAAAAGCGCCATGACTGCAGGTTATTGCCCGACGGAGCATAAACAGCTTCATTAATAATTTCTTTTATCTCATCTTCGGAAATTTTAAAATCCGGAACATAATGCCTGACTGAATGACGCTCCCTTATAATATTTGATAACCCGGTAAATTTGTTTTCTTTCGTTCCCATTTTTTTATCCCGTTTATTTTTGTTCGTTTTTAGGAAAATTTATTTACAAATGTACATTTGTATAATTACGAAATCAATAAATGAGCAATACATATTAATTAAAAGTCTCAAGTTGACCGTCAGTAACTGTAAACCGTTAAAACGGTTATAATTTCAAATTTTCATTTAAGCAACCCATGACTTAAAGTCATGAGCTGCTAAGGATAAAGCTCATATTTGTTAGCCTTTTCAACGGTTTATAAAAGGATAAAACAATAAGCGGTCAACTTGAGTAAAATAAATTATTTTCATATCTGACCAGCTGACCAAAAGTATTACAAAAAATAGGAGACACACTATGAAATATTACAAATTAATAATATTATCAATATTATTACAAGAATAAAGCACAGGCTACTGGTAATTATTCAGTACAATTTAACGCCAATAGCGGATATACCTCGGGCGTATATTTCTGCCGGATGCAATGCGGTAATTTTTCGCAGACAAAAAAGCTTGTATTGCTAATGTAGTTTCTTTATAATTTTCAGGGTGTGCAATAAACTGCACGCCTTTTTTATTTATAACTAACCTGTTCATCTCTTATAACTTAACTCTTGCATTTTAATATTACAATGCGCGTAATTTATTGAAGCAATTAAACTTCTGCTTCAAAATTACCTTAGACTCATCTTAACCGCAATCCACTCATCGAGAGATTTCTTTTCAAGAATCTCAAAATTCAGCAGGGAATATTTTTTTGCTATATCTTCCTCATCGTAGTAAAGCAGCCCTGAAAGTATAAGCAAGCCGCCCGGCTTTAACCTGAACTTTATTTCTCCGGCTATATCCAATAAAATATTTTTCTGGATATTTGCAGTAATCAGGTCAAAATTATTTTCGGGAATATTTTTAATTTCGCCACGCCTGACTTCAATTTTTTTATCGACCGAATTTAATATGCAGTTTTCCCTGCCGTTATTATAGCACCATTCATCATTATCGACTGCAATTGCGGATTCCGCGCCGAGTTTTACGGCGGCAATAGCCAGCACTCCCGTACCCGATCCTATATCAAGAACTTTTATTCCGGTTTTTACATTTTTTTCAAGAAATTGAAGCACAAGTTTAGTTGTCTGATGCTCTCCCGTGCCAAATGACATTTTAGGATCAATAGTAATAATTATTTGCCCCTGCTTTGCTTGATAATCTTTAAAAGTAGGTTTAATAACAAGTTTGTCCGAAACTTCAATTACCCTAACTGATTTTTCCCACTCTTCATTCCAGTTTTTATCTTCAATCAAGTTCTCCTCAACTGAAAAATTAAATATCATCTTTTCGTGCACTAATTTGTTCAACTGACCGGATATTTTTTCCACCGAGGCAGAGCTGTTTTCTTCGGCAAAAACCTTTATGCAATTTACTTCCTCGTTAATGCCCGTTATTTCAAGGTCCCACATCATCCCGCTTATTATTTCCGGTATAAACGGTTCCGCCGTAATATTAAATTCTTTGTAATGTTTCATATTTACTTAACTGTTAAACTTAAGCGAATAAATCAAATAAGTAAGGACATCGCCCAACTGCTGCAAAGTATCTTTGCTTATATTTTCCATTGTGTCGTTTTCGGAATGCCAGTAATTACGCCGCTCAACAGGAGTATCTGCACCTACAAGATCGGCATCTATTATATCTGCCGTCAATAATCCGGCTTGATTTAACGGTACATGGTCGTCGTAAATTTCCGTGCCGCCCTCCTGTGAAAATACTGTTGAATTAAGCTGCTGTGCAATATTCCAGATCAGACTTACCACAGCAGGTGCAAACTTATCGGAACTTCCTTCCCTTTGAAAAACTGCCTGCTTATCGCCGACTAAATCAAGCAGCACCCCGAATGCGGGCATTTTATCAGCCGGGTAATTAGCGGCAAAATATTTAGAGCCGAGACAGAAATTATTAAGATCGTGTTCTTTGCCGTAATCTTCGCCATCAAGAAAAACAAGATCGACGCCGTAATTTAATTTATTGTTGTTTAATATACGGGCAAGTTCCAATAAAACTCCGCAGCCGCTGGCTCCGTCATTAGCGCCAAGAATCGGTTTATCCTTTAAAGCGGGCTTAACAGCATGTTCCGCACGCGGCCTCGTATCCCAATGTGCAAAAAACATAATCCTGTTTTTATTCCCCGTGTTGAACTTTGCAATAATATTAGTCAATTGAAGCATCGTGCTGTCGTAGCCGGGATAAGTAAAATTTTGGAGTTCAACATCGGCGGTATATTTTTTTAGTTCATCCCGGATATAATTTAATGCTGCCTGATGTCCTTTAGAGCCCGGGTTTCTTGGCCCGAATTTTACCTGAGCTTCTACCTGAGTATAGGCATTACTGCCGTCAAATTTGGGGATATTATTATTCTTCTGCAGTTCAAAAGGCAGTTTTGAAATCTCCTGTTTAATTTCTTTACAGCATGAATAAAAGATTACGGCAGTGCATAAAACCGATAAAATAAATAAATTATTTGATTTCATATCAAACCTTTAATCTTTAAAGACGCCATTATTTCGCTCCGCCGGAGCTTTGAAATTGTCTTTATTTATTGTACCTGCTGATATATCGCCGCTCTGCGGTTAGAACAATTGCGTAACATGAATTACTAATATTCTGTTAAAATATTACAAATCTTATCTTCATAATCTTTGGCTGTTTTTGAACTGCCTGAATAATTCTGTAAGATTATTGAAAACGCAAGAAGATGCCCGTTATCTGCCGTTACATATCCGGAAAGACTTGATACTCCGCTTAATGTACCTGTTTTTGCATGGACTTTATTTTGAGCAGAAGCGCCTTTCATTCTATTGGATAATGTACCGTCAATACCAGCAACAGGGAAAGATTCATACAGAATTCTATACAAATCCGGCTTCTGAAAATACAAATATTTAAGTATTTCCAATAATAGCTGAGCAGAGATCAGATTGTAATGTGAAATACCAGAACCATCTGCAATCCGGTAGGCTTTCGGGTTCAGACCCGTTAATGTAATCAGGCTGTCAATCATTTTTATTCCGTTATCAGCCGTTGCAGGCACTCCGGAACATTTTGCCGCTAATGCCCGTAAAATCATTTCTGCGCCGAGGTTATAGCTTTCTTTATTTATATAATTAACCATACCCACAAACGGTCTTTTAAAACTATATATTTCTTTGGAATATGAAGGCGCAGCGGCAAAGTACTTTTTACCCGAAATACTTATCCCGCTATTCCATATAGCTTTCTGAAATAATGCTAAGAAATATAATTGCGGCTCAAATACTTTTGTATGCAGAGTATCCCGCAGTGAATCGGCAGCCGGTTTTGCACTTACGTTGCCCTGTATTGTTAACATATTTTTATGATGAAGCCAGTCCTTTTCAAGAGTAAATGTATCCGGGCTGTCTGCGGGAACCGTAACGGATAAATTATTTAACTGAACAAAATCCGTCTGCGGGATTAAAACGACATCCGCTTTTTGCCCGGCAAGACCCGGTTTTACAAGAACACCGATTGAATTAGCATTAATATCAAGCGGAGTGAGATAAGCGCAGTCATCGTCAAACATCCAGCCTTTCCCCCAGTAAAGAGAGTCCATCATAGAAACGTCTCCAATTAAATTTCCCTTTATTTCACTGATACCTGATGATTTAATAACAGCGGCAAGTGAATCCAAATCTCTACAATTTAAAACAGGGTCACATCCGCCTATTACATATAAATCACCGAATAAAACACCACTTTTAATTTCACCGGTATAACAAAGAGAGGTTGTAAAATTATAATCTGTTCCTAAAAATACCAGAGCTGCGGACATTGTTAATATCTTCATATTTGAAGCGGGACGCAGGAGGAGCTTTTCATTCCTGGCGTACAATCTTTCATATAGAGTAAAATCATAAACATCAACGGCAATTTGTGTTGTATCAAAGAAACTATCCGCCAATACTGAATCAATTCTTGATCTCAACTGCAATACATTGCGCTGCGAAAATATTGATTGGGTAAACAGGACTAATAATATGAATAAACATGATTTCATAATTTATATTAAAAATACTGCCTTACTCTAAACTCTGCACCGATTTTTTCTTCGACAATTTTTCTTGCTTTTTCAATATTTATCTCATCCATTGCAATTGCAGTCATAACAACCCTGTCTAAGTAATTCTTTGCTTCGTTTGCAAAGCTTATCATCTCATTATAATACCGTACATCAAGACCCATCAATTCAGAATACTGCCGGGCATCGGGTGAATTAAAACTTATAGAAACCGAATTAATCAATCCTTTTAATTCAGGTACAATATCCCTTTTGTTTATAAGGTTACCGTGACCATTGGTTATAAGTCTTGTTCTTCCGCCCATTTCTTTAACATACTTAGCAATACTTTTCACAACATCCCAGCGTATGGTAGGCTCGCCGTAACCGCAAAAAACTATTTCATTGTACTGCTTTGGGTCGCCTATCTCCTTTATATACACCGCTGCTTCAGGCTCATCGCTTTTAGCCATGCGCAGGCTGTACCCGTTGAGCACAGCATCGCCTTCCCTATCGCAAAACCCGCATTTTGCATCGCACCGGTTGGTTACATTTATATAAAGAGAACTTCCTATCTTATATGTGAAATTTAACCCCCTGGGTTTGGAGCCAATGCCGAACATCCTGAAAACATTATAAGAAGTGAGACGCGCTACATCTTCAACGGTAAGATGATGAATCTCCGCTAACTTTTCCGCAACCAGCGTTACATTTGCAGGTTCATTCCTTTTGCCCCTGAATGGTTCGGGCGTCATAAAAGGAGAATCTGTTTCAAGCATTATGCTTTCAAGACTCAAATTAGCTACAATGTCTCTTAAACTGCCGGATTTCTTAAATGTAATATTGCCGGTAAAAGAGATGAAATGATTCAACCGGACTAATTCTTTTGCATTCTGCAGAGTTCCATTAAAGCAGTGGAATTGCGCCTTGAGCCCGCTATCTTTATATGAACGTATTACATTCATCATATCATCATCTGCATCGCGCATATGGATTATGACAGGCTTATTTATTTTTAACGCCAGATCAATCTGAGCCTTAAAGGCTTCCATCTGTTTATCTTTAGGAGAAAAATCATAAAAATAATCCAGACCTATTTCACCTATTGCGACTATTTTTTCATGCTTAGCAAGTTCATCAATTTCATCAACTAAAGAATTCTGCCAATCTTTAGTATCATGCGGATGAATTCCTACGGCTCCGTAAATCAGATCATACTTTTCGACTAATTTAATAACCTTGCGTGATGATTCTATATCCGTTGCAGGAACTATTATATTTTGCACTCCAGCATCTTTAGCGCGACTGATTACTTCATCAACATCTTCGTTAAAGTTTGGATAAAACAAATGTGCGTGTGTATCGATAAACATAGTATATTCTTTCTCCCCTATTCTTAATTTATTAAATCACTTTATATTACTTCCCCGATAACAACCGGGCTTTCATTCAACTCATTTGCAAGCTTAAGCGCCTGCTGAACATCATTTTTATCAACAACCGCAATAAGCCCGATTCCAATGTTAAATACTTTTCTCATTTCTTCATCGGGTATTTTTCCGGTTGATTGTATCAGTTTAAAGATACCGGGCAATTCCCAGGCATCCCAGTTTATTTTCAACGCAAGCCCTTCGCGGAGAATTCTTTTAGTATTCCCGACTATGCCGCCGCCGGTAATATGTGAAAATCCTTTTATTACTAAATTTTCTTTAAGCTGTTTAATTAATTTCAAATATGATCTATGAATTTTCAGCAATTCTTCACCAAGAGGAAGTTCTATCCCAATAAACTTATCGGTCAATTTATATTTCTCCAGTAATACTTTACGCGCGAGCGAATAGCCGTTAGTATGCAATCCATTTGATGAAAAACCCAGAAGCACATCGCTTTTGACAATATTCTTCCCGTTAATTACTTTATCTTTTTCAACTACGCCTACAATTGTGCCGGACATATCATATTCATCCGGGGAATAAAGTCCCGGCATTTCCGCCGTCTCACCGCCTATTAAAGCGCAGCCGTTTTCTCTGCAAGCAATAGAAAATCCCTCAATTATTTTCTCCGCCCTGTCGGGGTTTAATTTGCCGAATGCGAGATAGTCTAAAAAATAAAGAGGTTCGGCGCCGCATACTGCGATATCGTTGGTACAATGATTAACCAAATCCTGCCCGACCGTAATATGCTTATCAAGAGCAAAAGCAATTTTAAGTTTTGTTCCAACACCGTCAACACTGGAAACAAGAACAGGCTTATTATACTTTGCAGCATCAAGTTCATAAAATCCGCCGAACAGTCCTATATCCGAGATAACATTTTTATTAAAAGTTGACTTTGCAAATGATTTTATTCTTCTTACAGTCTCATCGCCGGCTTCAATATCGACACCTGCAGATTTGTACGAATTTTCCAAAGTAAACCTCTTTATTGTCTAAAATACAAATATTTTGAATATTATAAGTGGAAATTTACCATATTAAAGCTCAAAGGACAAAGCTATTGCCCGTACTAAATCTTATATAGTTGAATTATTAGTAAAATAATTCCTCGAAACGGAAAAAGGATTTTACAAATTCAATTCGAGCGAAAAGCTGAAAAGTTTTTTAATAAAAAGAGCGTAAATAAAGATGAGGTTAATGAACTGATTATTAAAGCAGTAAAAAAATTAAGCGGGTATGAGGAGAATATTGATATCCGCCAATTAAAAGGAGAATGGAAAGGATATTTAAGAATTCGTAAAAACAACCTTAGAATTATTATTAAAGTTACGGAAGATGAGAACCTGATAATTGTTACAGTTGTAAATATAGATTTCAGAGGAGCGTTTATAAATAACTTTTAAAGTAGTTTACTTTTATCAGACAATAATTTATGTCTTCAAACCAACCCTGATATGATTTGAGTATATCCATGCATTACCGTTTAGATACACCTCTACCCTGTATGCCCCGTTTTTATTTATGATAAACTCACATTCTTGATCTTCAATACGGTTAATTAAAGCGCCGTTTCTTATTAGTCTTATTTCTGCTTTAGGAGCCGGAACAAGCACCCTGAATTGCAGCTTTCCATCATCAAGAATCGACTCACCCATATTATAAATTTTGTTATTCATTTCCGCAAAAAACCTGAATCCTTTTGAATCACCGTGATAATCATTAGCAACAAAGCAGTTTCCATTTTCCAAAGAATCATAAATTATTTTCTTCGCTTCGGGCAATCCGGTTGAACCCTCCCCGGGATGTATTTCAGCCTGGGTCAAAATATGAGTCCTGATAGATTTAAATAAAACCTTATACGGGAATACCTCAACTTCAAAGAATCCCAGCACATTATATTTATGGGCATGCGCATCAATTCCGCCAATGCCGACAACACGTCTATTTAAACTTAGTTCATCCCAAAGAATTAATGTTGGTTCAGGAGGCTTTGTTATTGATTTTAACGGGTGGACAAAATTTTGGTATTTATTCTGTTCGGTAAGATTTTCCATCCACTCGGACATGTGATTCCATATTTCTATACCAGTAAAATCATCCGTATCCCATTCAATCCACGGATAAGGCGGATGCTCTTTCATGTGAGTTCTTTTTTCATGCGGATGAGCAAGGAACCCTATTCCACCGGCTTCTTTCACCTTTTTAACATAATCTTTTGCAGAAATTCTTGTTGAAAAAGTATCATTAATATTAAATGCTAAGTAATGATTTTTATTTTCTTTATCATTTATTTCACATCCCACTAACAAAAGAGTATTATTATACCAGCCTTCAGATCCTTCCTTTAACGCTCTGAGAGTATTATGGTCGGTAAGGATCAGAAAATCCAGCCCTGATTCATTGGCTAGCCCGGCAATTTCCTTAACTTCGCCGGAGCCGTCGGAAAATATTGAGTGCACATGTATAGCGCCAACGTATTCAAACATGTATAAAAATCGTTTTTTGAGAATAACTTAAAGATAGGAATAATTGTACGATATTGAAAGATATTTACCTTGATATAAACAACATTACACATAAGAAGTTAAATGGAAAACACTACTGATTTTTAACATTTCACATCAGATAAGAGACAAAATCAGAATGAAAGATAACATCTCTTTAATAACCGGTTAAATTTCGTTCAAAGATTTTTTTGCAATCTCTGAAATTTGTGATTTGGGATAATTTCTTATAATCCTGGACCAGATTTCCTTTGCTTTTGCCTTATCGCCTTTGCTAACAGCAATAGCGCCTAAATTATAATATGCCTTAACATTATTTTTATCATAAGATAAAATTTTATTTAAATACTTTTCAGCTTCGGGGAATTGGTGTTTTGTATAGTAAATTTCAGCTATTGAAAATAGGACATCTATTCTTTTAGGATTTATATTTAATATCCTGTTATAAAAAAGCAGTGCTTCATCCGGTCGATGGGCTGCCGCTAAAAAATCAGCATATTGCTTCAACTTTACCGTATCATTAGGACTTTCATCCACTTCCTTTTTAAGCATTGCAAGATGCCGCTTTATAGTTTCCAGAAGGTCGTCTTTACCGGTCTGCATATTGCCGTTAAGCCCTCTGTGCACGGAATCGTTAGGCATTTTTTGATTTGTAAAGCCGCCCTGAGTTTTAACTAAATCGGAAGCATTCTTCTGTGAGAGAAATATAAATACAAGCGCAGCAATTATTACACCCATACCATAAATATAAATCGGTTTAATATTCTTCATTTTTATTATAAAATTAATCCAATGAAATTTCGTTAAGTGTTGAATACCTGGAATTATCAACCGTCATTTCGTTCAGTTTACTAATAAGAATGTTCACCCTTTCGTTTTGGTTATCATCAAAAGCGTCAAAAGCCTCCTGATTTCTGAAAGAATAAAATTCCTGGAAATGACCGGGTTTCCCCTTTGCTTCATAAACCGAGTAACTTTCAAGCCCCTCCGCTTTAAGAAGGTTTTTCAATTCTTTTATTACGACCAGGTATTCTTCTTTTTTTTCAGGTTTTAATTCATATTGAATTGTAAAAATAATTTTCGACATTTTATCTCCGGATATTTAGACACTAGTTTAATGTAAATTCACCTGTAAAGGTTACTAACGCAGGACCCGTCAGCGACAGGTTCTTAATTTGTTGACCTTCAATTTCAAAATCAACAATTAACTCTTCTCCGCCTCTTGTAATTAAAGAAAGCGGCGGTTTTAGATTAAATAAAGAACTACTAATTACAGCGGCGGCAGTTGAACCGGTACCACATGCAAGCGTTTCATCCTCAACACCGCGCTCATAGGTACGAATATGAATTTTTCCTTCTATTAATTTGATAAAATTAATATTAGCGCCTTCCGGTTCAAAATCTTTATGATACCTTATCTCCCGTCCGAGTTCAATTACAGGGAAGTTATCCAAATCTTCATAAAATAATTTCGGATTAGCCGGATTTTTAAGAACATCTTCAATTTTTATAACCACATGAGGAGAACCGGTATCAATATAAGATGCATTAATTAATTGATTGAACGCCTTGATTTTAAAATTGCATTTTAATTTTTGAGGCGGATTAAAGAAAAACCTTATTTCGTTTTCGTTTAATATATTACCCGAATAAGCAACGCCATTAGACAGAAATTCAGTAATTTGATGTTTAATTCTGCCGCTTAAGCCCGCAAATTTAACAGCGCATCTTGCACCGTTGCCGCACAGGCTTCCGGTAGAACCATCGGCGTTAAAATATTCCATAATAAAATCATAACTGCTTGAATCAGAGACAGTAATAACGCCATCGGCGCCGATACCGTAACGTCTGCTGCAAATTTTTTTTATTATGTATTTATCCGGAACAAACCCCGGGTTGATGTTTTTATCTACAAGAATAAAGTCATTCCCGGCACCGCACATCTTATAAAAAGAAAATTTTTCCATAAGCATTGCAATTTAATTGAATCTGTGCTCGTTTTCAATAAAAATATTGTTATTAATCAATTATGAAAAAAAGATTACACCCCCTCACATTTAATTGAGGCTGTCTAAAAAGTAATTTTTGAATGCTATCGTAGCATTAATATTTTATTTTTAGTCAAAATTCAGCCGGGAAAAGGTTCAGCCCGGCAAGCTGACCTGCATTTTAATTCAAATATGTGGGAGGGATTCAATTTACCGCACAATTTCAATAGTATCCTGTAATTTTATATCTTCCGACGAAGCTCCAACCATAACTTGAACTTTATCTTCTTCAACAGTAAAGCTGTGTTTGTTCACATCCCAATAAGCGAGGGATTCTGCTTTTAAAGGAATTTGTACCGTTTTAGTCTCATTTGGCAGAAGCGTAATCCGTTTGAATCCACGGAGTTCCTTAACAGGTCTTTCAATCGCAGAGTTCAGATGCTTTACGTAAAGCTGAACAACCTCATCACCTATACGGTCTCCCGTATTCTTTACATCTATACTTACAGTAATTTCACCATCTGATTTCAGATTTTTGGAACTGACATTTAAACCGGAATAATTAAATGTAGTATAACTTAAGCCATAACCGAACGGATAAAGCGGTTCGCCTTTGAAATACATATACATTCTTCCATGCCTGATATTAAAATCCATCATATTCGGCAGTTGATCCATAGATTTTGGCCAGGTCTGTACAAGCCTTCCCCCCGGGTTATAATCTCCGAATAAAACATCAGCCAATGCATTACCAAGCTCTTCACTGCAATGAGTGATATGAATAATTGCCGGAATATTTTCCTGCGTCCAATTAATGGCAAATGGAAAACTGCTAATCAGCACGACAATGGTATTTGGATTTGCATTATAAACTTCTTTTATCAATTCTTCCTGTTCAAGAATTATCGCCTTTCTGTCTACAGCTTCCCTACCGTCGCTGGGCGTGGTACATTCTCCCCAGGGATCGCCGTCGCAGGTTGGATGATTCCCCACACAGACAATTGCAATATCAGCATCCTTCGCAATTTTAAAAGAAGCGCTGTCTGATATATTTTTTACATATTTTAATTCAACAGCATTTCCGACTTTGTTTTTGATTCCTTCCAACGGAGATATTGTATATGGCGGTGTGCCGCTGTACCAGTCCAAAAGGACTTCATCTGCAAGAGAACCGATTACGGCAATGGATTTTAATTTATTCCTGTCGAGAGGAAGAATATTCTTGGAATTCTTTAGAAGGACAACGGTTTTCCGTGTTACTTCTCTTACTGCAGTCCGGTTTTTTTCCGTTGACCAGGGGTCTGTGGTATCGCTTATCCCGATTTTACTGTAAGGTACCTTTTCAGGCGGGTCAAGCAGACCAAGTTTTATCATAACCCTAAAATTACCTTTAATAACACTGTCAATATCAGCTTCGGTTAAATAACCGTTTGCAAGTGCGCTTTTAACGCTGCCTGAATAACTATCTAAGAACTGGGATATACCTGCTTTAATGCATCCGGCAGCGGCAATACTAGTATCCTTGTAATACTTATGACCGGTTAAAAGTAAATGGAAAGCTCCGCCGTCGGTACAAATTATTCCATTCTGTCCCCACTCATTTACGGTAATATCTTTTAGAATAGGGTTTACAGTCATAGGGATGCCGTTATAAGCATTATAAGACGCCATAAAAGCGCGCGAGCCTCCTTCAACAATACCTTTGTAGAAAGGATAAGAATAATACTCGCGTAAAAGCCTTTCATCAAAATTGGCAGAAGTGCTGTCCCGCCCATTTTCATCGCTGTTAGCAAGGAAGTGTTTCATAAGCGAAGCCGTCCGCCAATATACAGGGTCGTCACCCTGCAAACCTTTGACAAAAGCAACTACCATTTCTCCATTGAACCAGGCATCTTCGCCGTAACATTCTTCCGTCCTGCCCCAGCGGGGATCCCTCCCGATATCAGCATTAGGAGCTCTTACTACAAGCCCACCCTTTTTGTATTTTGGCGACTGAAAGATATAGCGCACTTCATAACTTTCAATTGATGCAGCTTGCTTAAGGACTTCAGGTTCCCATGATTCTGCCAATCCTATAGCCTGCGGGAAAATAGTTGTTGTAATGGGGTCTCTTTTCCCCCAGTTACTGGGACCGCCTCTTGCTAAACCATGAAGCCCTTCAACATGAGAACATCCCTTAATACTTAGACGGGGTACGCCTGGATTAGTACTAAGGCATGCAACTTTTTCATCCGGCGTTAATAATGAAATAATATTTTTAACCCTTTCTTCAACGGGAAGATTTGGATTTTGAAACGGGTATTGCTGAGCCGGCAAGGCTGCACATATACACAGCCATATAAAGATCAGGATGTTAAATATTGTTCGCTTTTGTCTTTTCATTTTCTACCTCGTTTTAATTTAACGACAGGCAGCGCTTGCACCGGGAATCTGTCACTCCGACTGTTTATGCACAATAATTTCTTTCAACAAAGGGTCTATTTTCCCTAATTTTTCTTTTAATAATTCCCTGATTTCTAAACGTGCATTCCCGAGTTTTATGCCGGTTGCTTCATTATTATAAGTAAGTTCAGAAACAAATTCCCCTGTCTTTTCAAAACAAATTTTACTAAACCGCGATATTTCCTTATGTGTTTTGTTTTTGTCGTCATACTGCGGCAAAGATATTTCCAAAATTTTTTTATGAATATCCCTGTGTCCAAACAATCCTGTAGACTGAAAATCTTTTATTGATTCATTTGCAAAATTAGAATTAAGAAACGCTGTTAAATAAGCGGCTTCCTCTTTGATGTTTGTTGAATACCAATATGTTTTGCTTTCCATAATAAACAGCAAATCAATTTTAGTTCATGTCCATGTCATTATTAATAAGAGGATACATTCTTGTCTTTGTACCCTCTCAGACTTAATTACAACAGTACTATTTCATTCACAAATAATTCAATGCATTTACACATAGACATTATGTCCATGTTAGTGTCTATGTTCATTGTAGCTTGGGTATATATCTAAGTTTAGGGGATCTAAGATTTTCACCATTAGTAATTAGTAATCCTGCTCTCAACATATCAGCAAAATGCCTGCTTACAGTACGAGACGAGTAACCAAAATTTTCGGCATACTCTTTGGCAGAAACTTCACCTTTCGCTATTATCCATTCATAGCCACGTAATTGTTCAGTAGTTAATTCTTTTAAAGCTTTAATGCCGCTTACTTTTCTAACAGCTTCTAAATTTCTTGAAAAAGATAAAGTTAAATACGGCGCTTTATAATGGAAAATAGGTAAGGGAAGATTATATTTTTGGTTCATTTCCCTAAAGGTTTCCATACCCACCTCTGCTTCTTCCATCAATCCCATTCTATTTAAAATGTAAGTAATTTTGGGATTTCTACTGAGAGAAGAAGCTTTAAAAGATTTTATATCATCTAAGGAAATCGGCGAGACAGGGAGACCGGCGCTTTTAATAACTATTTTATCATCGTCAATTTCTATGTAAGTTTTGGCCCTTTCTACATTATAATCCCTATGAGCCAGGGCATTAATAATTGCTTCACGAAGAGGTTCAATCGGAAACAAAGTTGAAGTTTTACGTTCAAATTTTTCACGGCTTACTTCCGAATGTAAAACTTGTTTGAGCCACAATTCGATATCTTTAGGTATAAGAACTAACGGACCTTCAAAATCCTTTGGTATAGAAGAACCGTTTCCATACTTTACTTTGGCCTTAACAATTGCATTCTGGTAATTTTCCCTGGGATTTTTACCAAACAATAAGATTCCAAAACCGGTAGGTACAAGAACTTCATTGTTTCCTTTTTTTATTCTTTCAATCAAACCTATATTTTCAAAATAAGCCCATTGTTCATCGCTTGTTATAAAATGTAGTTTTGCTCTAGCAATATAGTATTGAATTGCTTCAGCAGAAAAAGCATTCAGATTTAATGTCGTAATAGCTTTCTCCATGTTTGAAAGAAGATTCTCCTTTTCCTCTTTACTATTATTAGCACGCTCTTTGGCTTGTTTCAAAAACTTATTGTTTGTATCTCTAATAGGTTTTTGAAATTCGGGAGGAAACATGTGAATCTTAACACCGTTATCCTCAAGGTATTGAATGCCTTTTCTATCCACATTTGGGTCGGGATCTTCAATGCCAATCCAAACTTCTTTTATACGAGCGTTAACAATTCTCTCGGCACAGACTAATTTCGGATGTTTTCTAGCACCCGGAGCGCATGGCTCTAACGTTGCGAATAAAATACTTCCATCAAGTTTAATAGAGCGGTTCTTTCTTTCAAGTAAAGTAAATTCAGCATGATCACCTAAGCGTAATTCGCCCCGGCAAGCTGTTTCAACAGTTCCATCGGGATGAAGAAGTACAACTCCTACTTTCGGGCTTTCTTTACCATCATCACGGGGTTCATTTACCGACTGTATCATAGTATCGATTGCTAACTGCATATACTTTCGAGGATCAATTATATTCACTTCATTTTTAACCATATCGATTACGCAGCCAATACTTTTTGAGTAAAATTAATTATTTCATCTATTTTTCTATGTCTAAATATACCGCTGATACTTTCCAGATGAAATAATGTTAAAGGTGATTGAATTAAAATTATTTTTGTCAAGTTTCTTTTTTTAGTACGAAATTATGAAGAAGATCTAAGAACTATAATCACCTGCCTTAAATATAGTTATGTAAAGCTATAAATTCATAAAAATTTAATATCAATTTATCGGTGATAGACTTACCCAAAGGCAGTATTTTTCTGCTAACTAAAAAAGGGATTATTTATGAGTGCTCTGCTGTCTGAAAAAATAATGTACAAGGCAATCCTTAACAGGGATATAAGCTATGATGGTATTTTTTATACCGGCGTCAAAATAACGGGAATATTCTGCAGTTCTTCCTGCCCTGCAAGAAGCCGGATAAAAACAACGTGGAATTTTTTCCTTCGGCAAAAGATGCAATACTTGCCGGGTACCGTCCATGCAAAAAGAACCGGCAATCCCTCAGCGGTAAGCGCTATACAAAAATCAAACGGAGATAACAGGATCGCAATAATTATACTATGGCACACAGGGTGATTGGCAAAGACGGAAATCTGACCGGCTACGACTGCGGTTTGTGGAGGAGAAAATATTGGCTTGAATGGAAAAGTCAATAGACTCAAT
Source organism: uncultured Ignavibacteriaceae bacterium (assembly GCA_964618785.1). Lineage (GTDB taxonomy): Bacteria > Bacteroidota > Ignavibacteria > Ignavibacteriales > Ignavibacteriaceae > FEN-1297. The sequence goes on from CAZUCY010000026.1 coordinate 22,906, forward strand.
AGTTTAAAGATTAATAAATTAAAATTAGAAAGCGTAATTATCGCTTGCCTGAAAACAATTGTTTCACTTTGCTGCAGTTAGATTTTCGGTAGTGTAAAATTTTATAAGAGGAGCTCCATCCGGGCAAAACATTCGTAGTAAAAGTCTTAACACAAATATAACAGAGCCCCGTAGGAGTTACAGAAAAGTATTCGTTTTATTCGAAAATATAAATTGAAATACACTAATTTTGGATTATGTTAAATTGTACTTAGAAAATAAGGGGATAATATGTCTTTCCGCTGGAGCTTTTATTTTATTTCCTTCTAAAATCACTACTAATGTTCCACCGCGATGCGGTTAGGAACAATAAGCTCTGAAAATCTGTTAAAACATTTTTGGAAAACAGATCAAACTCTATTTCACAACGAGGGCAATACCCACTCCAACGAGCAATGCGCCGGATGTTCTGTTCATACGCCTGATAAATTGCGGGTTACTTATCAATTTTCTTACATAACCGGTTAAATAAGCATAACTTAGAAGAACCCCGCCTATAACAACAAATATTTCCGCAGAAGCAATAAAAAAATCATTAAGATTGAAAGAAGTTACATTCATAAAAGTGGGAAGGAAAGAAACATAGAATAAAATTGTTTTGGGATTGCTTAAGGTTAATCCAAAGCCGGAAAGCGTATTTTTAAAAGTTAATGCGTCATTCTTCCGAACTTCTAACTTAATAATACCGGAAGGATTTATTAAAAGCTTTGCGCCGAGAAAAACCAGGTAGCCGCCGCTCAATATTTTAATTAAAATAAAAAATTTACCCATAGCAGAGGCTACAAAGCCTAAGCCTAAAATAGCAAGCGACAGGAAAAATAAATCACCGAACAATATACCCAGCACAAAAAATGCCGCCGGTTTAAACCCTGATGAAAGCGAGTGCCCAACTGTAGCCAAAACACCGGGACCGGGAGTAACGGCAAGGACAAAAAATGCTATTGCAAGCGATATAATGGATGCAGAATTCATAAGTATTTTTAACGTTATTATAAATTGCAAGATATTATATGCAAATAACTAATTCAAGTTTTGACTAATTTTTTGCGGACTTGGCGCCTCTGCGGGGAATTATTTTCCCCAAAGACGCAGAGATTGCTTAGGAATTAGATAACGCTTCAGGTATGGGACTGCATGTAATGCCAAATGACACCCCGGAACCAGGAAATTATATCCCTAAATTTCTTTATTTTTATTTCGACAATTAAATATGATTATTAAGAAGAATTATGCCTGTAGATTGTATAAAATGCGCCCATTTTAAGATAACCTGGATAAAGCAACAGCCTTACGGCTGCAAGTTATTCTGGTTTAAATCAAAGGGACTTCCTTCAGTAGAAGTTTTTAATTCCTCAGGTAAAGAGTGTATAAAATTCACCCCGAAAGTTCAGCAGAAGAATTAAGACCTTTTAAGAATATTTTTATAGTTATATAATAATAACAAAAAAAAAACGCACCTTTTATAGTGCGCTTTTTTATTAATTAATCTTTCGATTTGAATTATTTCATGTACATCATCTTCTTTACAAGATTAACATTTTCACCTATTAACTGGTAGATGTAAATACCCGAACTTAACCGGCTTGCATTAAAGCTTTCAGTATAACTGCCTGCGCTGAAATTCCTGCTGGCTAATACAGCTACTTGTTGTCCAAGTATGTTATAAACTTTCAGCATATAATTGCCCGCCTTTGATATTGAGAATTGTATTTGTGTTGACGGGTTAAATGGGTTAGGATAATTCTGCATTAACTCCATTTTTACAGGAACCGTTGAGCCTGTAGATTGAACGCCTGTAATACCGGATAAATTCTGCAGCGATCTAAGCTGTGCCATGCTGTTTGGAACTGCACTCTTCAAAGGCTGATTTACTTTAACAAGGGTTGCAAAGTTAGTAATAGTTGTATCCAGCGTTACCGTCCCTGTCCATAGAACATTATTAAACTGACCGGCGCCATTAATATTTAAACAAATTGCCTGCCCGCTTATAAGCCCTGTAGGAAAGTTTAAAGTTGCCAGAGGAGCAAGAACACTACCAAGTACATTTATTCCGTAAATTTGCAGCAATGTAGCTTGATAAAAGTTCAAGAGAACATTTGAGCTTGTCGCACCGTGGACATTAAAACCGCCCTTCCAGCTAACTGTATCGCCTGAAATATTTATAAGGACTACTGAACCTGCCGGAACATTTACCGTCAGAGTATTACAGTTGGAAAGGTCGCTTCCCTTAATATTAAACCTGTTTATTTGTGTATTTGTTCCCGTTAATGTGATCATTCCCCACTGCATTGTATCTGTTCCGGTGGAAGAAAGAACAGACATCTGGGATGACAGGTTATCCAAATAAAGCGCTGCTGCGGAAAAGTTTATGACTGAATCCTGCTTAATTAATCCTTTTGCCAATCCACACTGATTTGTATCGATGAAAGAACCGAAAGCGACATTGCCATTTACCCAACCACTTGTATAAGTAAGTTTTCTTCCAACAATCAGACTATAGCCCGTTGGGTTAACTAATTTATCGCCTACGCTGTAATTGGATAATGTAGCATTATTACCGACAGCCATTTTACCCTGAGCATCAGCCGACGGCTGGGTAATATTATTAAGAACAAATACGTTATAACCATCAGCCGGTCCAAGATCAAAGACACTTGAACTTTGCGATAAGGTCGCCTGAACTGTTAAATTCAATGTTAAGGATTTGTTTACTCCTAACGAATCAATAGACCATATACCTGTAGAAGGATTATAATTACCGTCAGATGAAACATAAGTTAAAACGCTTGGAAGCACATCGGATATCTGTATGCCTGTAGCAGGTATTGTACCGTTATTTGTAACCGTAACCTGATATGTTACTTTATCACCATTACCTACAGTAACTGTAGCGCTTGTTTTTGCTATACTCAAAGAAACATAACCCCACCATTGCACACAAGCGGTAACTGTTTTTGATGAATTTACCGGTGTGGCAATAACTAATTTTTGTGTAGTAGTAGGATTTGCAATGTCAAAATATTCCGTACCTTCAGGAATAACAACGTTACCTGTTGCAGTAATAGTTGTTAAATTGTCGGGACCGGCAGTAAGTGAGATAGGACCTGCCACACCGGTTGAGTCAGTAGTTACAGAATAAGTTGATAAAGTTCCCTCATTTACTGAGAGAGTTATCTGAGCGCCTTTTTCCGGGGCGCCTATCTCATTATAAGCCTCAACATAAAACTGTACAGGTGAGCCGATATTAGGCGACTGGTTTGGAATGTTTATAACAAGAGTTTTAAACGGCTGAATAGTGCCTGCATTAGCCTTTGCATCACTTAATATTTGCAAAGCTCTATTTTGTATTTGAGTAGTAAGGGTATAAGTACCTCCATCGGGTGTGCAGGCAGAAATATTAAGAGTGTCTGTTGCAGCCCATAATGCTAACTGTACGGCAGCGGCTTCATTATATGTGGCGGTTAACGACCCTTTGTACGGCAGGCTTTTATATGGATAATAATTATTCAATATATAAGTAACCAGTGAGTTTGTAGAATCTACATTCTGGTATGCATCAGTCGCAATCTCATGATGTATGTCTATGCAGTAAAAATCTACCGTCGTAGCGTCAACGGTACCCTTAAGAGTTCCGCAATAAACATCCTCATTGGAATAATCTTCCCCACTAATGTTAGGAAGATGAAGCGTGATACATTGATCAACTCCCGTATATTTTGCAATACTTTGCGTCTTTGCAAATGAGAGTGTTGCAATGAAAATTAAAAAGGCAGCGAAAAGAAGAATTTTTTTCATATTATTTTTCCTAAGTTAATTGTCAATTTTTTAAAATCTATATAAATAACTCAACTGATATGCCAATAAGAAAAGGCTCGAAATTCGAAGGTTTTTAAGAATTCGATAAAAGAAAATGAGATAACAAAGCATATTTATCTCAATATGAGATTCAGATATTTGCTTGTTTTTGAGGAGTTGATTTTATTATAACATTATACAATATACATTAAATAGTGTGGTGTTTTGTAGTCTGGACAGCCTGCCGGACGTGCAAGCCGGAAGGGACAAATCAGATTCCCCAAATGTAAGCCGGGCAACCTGCCCGGCTTACAAAACAATTATATTAAATTAAACCTACGGCGCCTGCACTATCGTCATTTCGTTGGGCTGAAGAGTATAAAAGACATCTGTAAACTGGAAACCGCCGAAACGTTTAAACGTAGTATCCTGCTTTACAGAAAGCAGCTTATCATGAACCAATTCTTTCCAGCCTTCAGTCGGCGTTTTGCCGGTAAATCTCAATGATACAGGAGCAGCTTTGTCGCTCATATTATAAAGCACATACTGTTTCTGCCCAAACAGATAACAGCCTACTCCTCCCGGTCCGTCAAACTCAACGCCGAGATCTTTATTGAAAGCACGCCTAATTGAATTAAGAGCATCTGAAGGAAGTTTCAGCAAATCATTATAATTATCAGGCATATTTAAAACATAAATATTGCCTTTCAGATACGGCGTTTCAAGTAAAATGCCGTAATCAAAGTCTTCCTGTATTAATGCAACATTCCGGACGCCCGGCCAAGTAACAGTTTGGATGCGCGGGAATGTAAATGACCTGTCTGCTTTAACAGTTTGATCACGGAACCATCCTTCTCTTACACGGAACGAAGATGAAGTTACAGAACCGCCGTAGTTAACAAACTCAAAGGCTTTGCCAAACTCGGTATCCTGAAGCTTTTGCAGCAGACCCCAGGTCATAAACACATCATGCCCGTTGCGCAGACGATTAAGCATTTCATCAGCAAGTTTCGGATCTGGGAGAGAATGCAAGGTAAATATTGCATTCTGACTCTCGGTTGGGAATTGTGCTACCGGGGTAAGCGGTATGCCCGCCATACCGAGGTAACCGAATATATTAAACTCACCTGTTGAGCCGTAAGGCAGATAAATAGGAACACCGCGGGCTGAACCGTTTAGAAGTCCTGCTGTTTTGTTAAACTCAGGGAGCATATCTTTGAAATGAGGATAAACATCACTTGAAGGATTATCGGAATAAAGCTGACCTGCGCACCAAAGAATTATTTCCGGAGATTGCGCCATTATTGCCTGCCAAACCTGTGCAGCATAGTTATTGTCGCTGCCCTTCATATCATAATTATCAAGCCATGCTCCAACCCATTTTGAAGGGTCCACACTTGCAAACCACTTCTGGTAAATATAGCCGCTGTATATTGGTATATGCTGATCCTGTGTTTCAGGGTCGCGGGTTTCTATACCAACAGCCATATTATCAAATTGAAGAGTTTCATTATACACATCATATCCGTTCTGCCTGTGGCATTCATACCAGTTTGGATACTTAATAATTATTTTTGCATTTGGGTTTACTTCTTTAGCGGCATCAATAATATATTTCTTTGACTGCTTAAGAATAAGTTGTGTTCGGTAATCCGCCCAGCTTAAATTGCCCCTATCCTCCACGCTTTTTTCATCAGTACTTATAGTAAAGAGCCAGTCGTCAAGTATAATATTATCAAATACCTGCGCCAGCGACTGCATACGTTTTTTAAGCATATCCATGTCTTCCTGATTATTGTAGGTGGATGTTCCGCCGTGTGCAGAACCCGCTACCATAGAGCCTGAAACTTTTATACCCAATGATAGAAACTTGTCACGTAATTTTTTCAGCATTTCGACATCAATAACACCCCTTGAACTGCCTTCAAGATAAACTTTGAAAGGCTTTACAGGGGCAAAATAATTGATAGTCCTTTCAAAAGCAGCAGAATCGGCAAGCAGCCTTTCTACATCGCCGGAAGTAAAATAAACAGCGTACTTTAAATTTGCCCACCCCGGATTTAACTGAGCGGATGCGGATGCGGAAAACAAAAGAAACATGATAACAAAAACAGTATATACTGAAGCACGCCGATTAAAAATGTCATTCTTCATTATTCCTCCGATACCTTTTCTTAGTTTGTTTTTATATTTAGGCGCTAACAATCTTAGTGATTATACCCTTCATATAATATCCCGAATGCTCCTAATTAACACATGAAATTTATTTGTTTCATAATTGAGGCGCAAGTTCATGCTGATAGTATTATGCAGAACAAAATTATATCCCGGCTTTTCGCAAATGAATAATTACTTGTTTGCAATTGTTAAAAAAACTCTTAAATTCATGATCATTATTTTACCGGGCTTTCTTATGAAACTGAAATTTATTCTTATTATTTCTTTTGTAATTTTTTATTCGATAACAAGTTCTGCGCAAGTTAAGATAAAATCTTACCAGGCTAAAAATTTTATTGGTAAGAAAGTAATTGTTTCGG
>CAZUCY010000026.1:29376-36808 GCA_964618785.1 uncultured Ignavibacteriaceae bacterium
AAGATAAAATCTTACCAGGCTAAAAATTTTATTGGTAAGAAAGTAATTGTTTCGGGGTACGTTGCGCAAATATCAGAAACTAAGGGCGGTGATATTATTTTAAATTTAGGAGAAAGATTTCGTTTAAATGAGCTTACCGCAGTTATAAATAAATCCGATATTGCTAATTTCAGAAATATTATTCTGTGTTCCGGCAGAAATGTAGAAATAAGCGGTACAATTACTGGAACTAAAGGCAGTCCTCAAATAATTCTTAGGAATACTATTCAAATAAAAATAATTAATTAGAATGATATACTACTGTCCCGGTAAAATTTGAATAAAAACAATTGGTTATCGGGAAGGTGATTTTGATTTAAGTTATTGTTTTTATTAAGTATTTGATTTATAAAGACTTTGTTAAAAATATTTATACTGAAAATTTATCATATTGTGTTGAAGCTTTCAGTTAAGTCTAATTTCTTTTTTATAATAGCAACTAAGACATAAACGGAAATTGCAATCCAGATTTGTGGTTTAACAGCATTTTCGCTGGCGCCGTAAAATGACTTGATTCTTAGGCGCTGCTTAATCCACTTAAAAAATAATTCTATTTTCCAACGATCTTTGTTTTGTATAACTTAGCAATAGTATCGGGCGTCAGAGAGAAATTGTTTGTTAAAAAGAATAAATCCTTTGTCATTTTCTTTATCAATGAATTTACTTTTCCGAATATGATCTGGATATGGACCTTGCCGGAAGTAATGTAAATAAAGGTCGGAATCGATGTTCTAATATCGAGCAGAGTATGTAATTTAATTGCTGCCATATGTTTTCGGAATTTAGCCCAGAAAAACAGAGACAAACAAAGGTCGATAGTAGTAGAGTCTAAAGCATATAGAGTGTTGTTAAGTTCTTTGTAAATAAATTCATCTTTTGCATAGATAGATAAAGCCTCGTTGATCAGACAATGGGCTAAATGTGCAAAGATCCGCCAATCTCTGGTTTCATTAGCGCGGGATAAATTAGTTCTTGAGATGTTTCCTTTAATGCCAAAGTGATATAGTTTTTCTAAATTAGAGCGAAGGCAAGCTTCAATATTGCGAAGAGATTCTCTAAAAGTTGGTTGAGCAAAAGCTAAACATAGAAAATGATCCCAGCAAGAAAAGGTTCTTGAACGGGACAGTAGTGATAGAAAAGAATAAATGGGTGTTGTGAAATTTATTTTCCGGAATCAATCCGTACGATCCCCCGAACAAATATGCCTGGTCGTTAAAGATTTCCGGTAAGAGAGAATAATACTATATAAATAAATTTGAGATTAATGGGTTACTTTACGAATAATTTTTAGGCTTTTACGATTCTAAATAAACACAATCCCATTATTCCTCTCCCGAGCGGGGATTCAGGGACGTGTAATTCTTTAAATTATAGGCATCTTTACGTTGTGTAAGATAAGATGGCTTTTAAAACTTCCGGGATATAAACAAAATGACAGCTCAAATAAAAAGATATTACGATTTCCTTCTTTTTATTTTATTAATTTTGTCAATTATAAATATCCCCGGTATTTGCCAAAACATACAAAATGCACCGGAAGGAAATTATATACTGCTAAAACCGGGAGATACTCCCGGACAAATCATTAAAAAAGCTGCAAATATCACTCCCTCTAAGCTTCAATATGAATGGCAAAAATCAGAATTTAATGCATTTGTTCATTTTGGAATAAATACTTTCGATAAAGTAGAGTGGGGACAAGACAATATTGATATATCAAAATTCAACCCAAAAGAAATAAATGTTCAGCAATGGGTGAAAACATTTAAAGATGCGGGGATGAAGATTTTGATGCTCACAGTCAAGCACCATGATGGATTTTGCCTCTGGCCGACTAAGTTTACCGCTCTGAATATTTCCAATACACCTTTTCAAAACGGTAAAGGAGATATAGTAAGAGATATTTCAAATGCATGCCGGGAAGCCGGGTTAAAATTCGGTATTTATTTATCGCCCTGGGATATGCACGAAAAAACTTACGGCACACCTGCATATAATGATTTTTTTAAAAATCTTCTTACTGAGCTAATAACCAACTATGGAGAAATAACAGAAGTATGGTTTGACGGCGCTAACGGAGAAGGCCCTAATGGAAAGAAACAAATTTATGACTGGAATTCATATTACCAATTAATCCGCAGGCTACAGCCAAACGCTGCAATTGCTATCATGGGACCCGATGTAAGATGGGTGGGAACAGAATCAGGGTATGGAAGGGAGACAGAGTGGAGTGTTTTACCGGGCCTAGCGATGGACCAAAAAGAAATAGCTGAGCATTCACAACAGCAATCTTTAGATAGTGCTTTTATTCCACGCGATCTGATGGATGAAGATTTGGGAAGCATGGAAAAAATAGAAAAGGCTTCATCATTAATTTGGTATCCTGCCGAAGTTGATGTTTCCATCCGTCCCCGCTGGTTTTATAATGAAGAGGATGATGAACTGGTAAAATCGCCCTATAAACTTATCGACATATATTTTAATTCCGTCGGTTTAAATGATGTTCTATTATTAAATGTTCCTCCCGGTACCAACGGTTTAATTAACGAAAATGATATTAAAAGCCTACAGGGAATGCGCTGCATCCTTGATGAGACATTCAAAGTAAATCTCGTTAATAATGCGATAGCAAGAGCATCGGATGAGGTTAAAGGGCATGAAGCAAAATATATTCTTGATAATGATTTGGATACATACTGGACTACAAAAAAGGATATTAGAAATGCTTCAATTGAAATAAAATTAAAGAAACAACAGAAATTCAGTGTTGCAATGCTGCAGGAAAATATTTTAGCCGGGCAAAGAATTGAAAAGTTTCATTTGGAATGTTGGAACGGAAAAAAATGGAATACGTTTGCCGAAGGAACCACTATCGGTTACAAAAGATTACTTAGATTTCCACCGATTACAACTGATAAAGTAAAATTAGTTATTGATAAGAGCCGCACTAATCCAACTCTTGCTTCATTCGGGTTATACCTTGCTCCCCCTGAAGTTGTGTTTGAACCGTTTAATGAATCATTTGCAGATTCCACTTCCATTACAATATCAAGTGACATAAAAAATGCAAAAATTTATTATACATTTGACGGTACTGTTCCAAGTGAAAACTCACTTTTATATAAGGGTCAAGTTTATCTGAATAAAACGACTAAAGTCTTAGCAATTGCTGTAGCGGATGATGGCAAAAAAAGTCTTCCTGTTAAAGCTGATTATAATAAAGCCCTATATAGGATTGAATATAAGAACGGCTATGATAATAAATATCCGGGCAGCGGATTATATACATTAGTCGACGGAGTTAAAGGAAGTTTAAATTTTAACGATGGGAAATGGCAGGGCTTTCACGGTTCAGATCTTGATGTAATAATAGATTTAAAAAAAGTAACAAAGATTGATTCTATCTCCATTGATTTTCTTAGGGATATTAACTCATACATATTTTTACCAAAATCGGTTCAATTCTCCGTATCGGACGATAGGAAAGTTTTTACTCCTTTAAAAGATATAAACAATGATGACATTGATAGCCGGGATTATAAAGCTGTTGCAAAAGAATTCACAATTGCGCCGCAAAATATTTCAGCAAGGTATATACACATCAAGGCGGAAAATATAGGCGTATGCCCGCAATGGCATAAAGGCTCCGGAGATAAAGCATGGATTTTTGCAGATGAGATTACAGTAAATTAAAAACAGCCCATGACTTTAGTTATGACCGGCATAAATAGAAAAATAACATTACGGCCTTTTTACCTGCCTGCTTTAGCAGGGTGTCGCAATTTATTTGTTTATATTTGCGCCTGAGGTCCATCATTCCGAAAGCTTTCGGAATGAAATATTGCCGCGACATGAACATGTTGTAGCCATTGAAACAATAGAAGTCAAAAGAGACTTGTTATTCTGAGGTTAGTTATGAAAAAAATATTTGTATTTGCTTGCATTCTTATTAGTGTACTTTCTGCTCAAACAAAAAAACATACATTTTCTTTAGGTAATGATAATTTTTTACTTGACGGAAAACCTTTTCAAATTATAAGCGGTGAAATGCACTTTGCCCGTATTCCAAGAGAATACTGGCGTGACAGGTTAAGAATGGCAAAAGCTATGGGGCTTAATACCATAGCTACTTATGTATTCTGGAACTATCATGAACCTGAAAAGGGTAAATACAATTTTAAAGGCAATGCAGACGTAACCGAATTTGTACGCATTGCACAACAGGAAGGCTTGTGGGTTTTAATTCGCCCCAGCGCTTATGCCTGCGCCGAATGGGAATTCGGGGGTTACCCATATTGGCTGTTGAATGAGAAAGATTTGAAAGTAAGAAACCTTGACCCCAATTTTATCGCATTGATGAAAGGCTATTTTAAAGAGCTGGGCAGACAGCTTGCCCCGCTTCAGGTTACTAATGGGGGGCCTATATTAATGGTGCAGGTAGAAAATGAATACGGCTCTTACGGCAGTGATAAAAAATACCTTGAGATGAATGAAAAGATAATGCGTAATTCCGGTTTTAATGTTCCGTTCTATACCTGCGACGGTGCCGATAAAATGACAGCCGGCTGCATTAACAGCGCTCTCCCCGCTATAAACGGTTTGGATAATGTTAAGGAAGTAAAAGATGTTGTTAACAAAAATAATTCCGGTAAAGGACCTTACTTTATAGCTGAATGGTATCCCGCCTGGTTTGATGAATGGGGGCAGCCTCATCATACGGTTCCCCCGGACGAATATGCACGCAGACTTGATACGGTTCTTGCAAACGGGATTTCAATTAATATTTACATGGAGCATGGCGGTACTACCAGGGGTTTTATGAACGGGGCAAATTATGATGACGATAAACCATACGCGCCTCAGACAAGCAGTTATGATTATGATGCGCCTATTGATGAAGCGGGTAATGCTACACCTAAGTATTATGCTTTCAGAAAAGTAATTGAAAAATATATGCCTGTCGGTACCAAATTGCCCAATGTGCCAGCGAATAAAAAAGCTATATCTATTCCGGCATTCAAATTGAACTGGTCGGCAGATATAACGCAGCTTCTTCCAAAAGCAATTCATTCAGAATCTCCTTTGACATTCGAACAAATTAAACAAGCTTACGGATATGTTTTTTACCAGACTAAAGTTTCCGGGCAAGAAAAATCGCTTCTTAGAATTCCGCATTTAAGCGACTATGCAATAATTTTTATTAATGGAAAGAAAGCTGCCTGCCTGGACAGAAGATTGAATGAAGACTCATGTTTCATAATGCTAAATAAAGATGAGAATACACTTGATATTTTCATAGAGAACATGGGCAGAATAAATTACGGCAAATATTTAAATGATAATTATAAAGGAATTACCCACGGCGTATTTATTAATGGTAAAGAAATTAAAGGCTGGGATATTTACGGCTTTCCGTTTAACAAAGAACCGGATATTTCTTCAAATGAAAAAACGGCTTCCGAATATCCAACTATTAACCAGGGAAGTTTTAATCTGAGTGAAGTTGGAGATACTTATTTAGATATGAGAAACTGGTATAAAGGACATGTTTGGATTAACGGACATAATCTTGGAAGGTACTGGTATATCGGTCCGCAGCAAACTATATACGTGCCCGCATGCTGGCTTAAAAAAGGGGAAAACAAGATAGTAGTATTTGAGCAGTTTAAATTTAAATTGCAGAATAAGATAAGTGCAATCGATAAGCCTATTCTAAACGAAGGACCCAAAACTAATATGTTTAGATCAGAATAATATTTGCAATAATTTAGACTAATTCCAGTGCTATTTTATAGTTATGATGGTTTCAAAAAATTGGCCCCTGATGACTAATAACCCTGTATTCATCTATTAAAAAATAAATATTCAAGAAATTAAAAAATGTACTGAATCATAATTATGCCTATTCAAAACCTCATTTGACTAAAAAAAGAGTTCTTAAATCAGTAATCTTCTTCTTATTCTACATTTTGTTCATTATTCCAACAGCATTTTTTCAGCAATCCGTTCATAAATTTAACAAATAACCTCAAAAAAGCATATATATCTGCTATTACCAAATTCAGCTAATAAAAAAACATATTTACGCTGCTTGTCTAAAATAAAAATGATGCAGCCCGTTCACTAAGGGAATTTTATCAATCTTCCCTATTGCTTGAACTTGCCTGCTTTCTGGTGAGTCTTTATTTATTCCAAGATGTGTTCGATATTTATTGTAATAGAAGATATAATCAGTCAGAATGCTCTGAAGATGTTTTTCATTTAATACTATTACTTGATCCAGGCATTCTCTTATTATACTTCCCATTACTCTTTCAACATAACCGTTCTGCCAGGGTGATTTGTATGCTGTAACAATTAGTATTATTCCGAAATAGTTAATTCCTTCACTAAACAAGTTTCCATTTTTTTTGTCACGATCTCTTATTAAATACTTAGGAGCAGCATAATCAAAAAGTAAGTTCCTTATCTGCTGAAGAATCCATTCAGCAGTTGAATTCTTTGTTGCATTGAATTGGATACGTTGTCTTCGATAGTGTTCAATAATTACCAGGACATGGATTAATTTGAAGTTAATCGTCGGTAAAGTCAGGAAATCTATTGAGATAATTTCTTTACAATGATTCTTCAGGAATGTTTTCCAGTTTTGACCTGTTGTCTTTTTCCTCTTTTAGGAATATATCTTTGTACAGTAGACTCAGATACATCATATCCAAGTTTCTTTAATTCTCCATAAATCCTTGGCGCTCCCAATGATAGATTGTCATTTGCCATCAGATTTATCACTTCCCTGCTTACCTTGGGTCTGCCTCCTTTTGATCTACTCTTCCATCCCCAGTAAAATATGAATGTTGTTCGATGCCATTTTATATCAGTATCCTGTTTCACAATAAACAACCTTTCCTTTCAATTATATAGGAAATCCTACATAGGCTGAAAAATAATCGGTCAGCTCTTTAAATTTTAAGTTTAGGATTGGTTCGCTGAAGAATTTCTATCTGCTTTTCGAGAAAGATAACTTCTAAGATCAATTGTGTTTAAGTCGTAAATGATTTTCTGAATAGTAATAGTAAGGATTTGAGCATTAGGTCCGTCTGTTTATTGAAATTTAAGAAGTAAAGATAGGTAAACAATTCTTTTAATTTTGACGGAATTTAATTATTATTTAAGAGGATGGAGTTTTGAAAAGGCACAGTTAGACAGATTAAAAAACGTTCATCAAAACGTTCCTTCATTTACCACAAAAATATAGGTCGTCTAACAGAAATATCAGATGACCTATTTGAAATTTAGCTCAAAATGAGCTTTTTTTAGAGCTGGCGGTCGGATTCGAACCAACGACCTGCTGATTACAAATCAGCTGCTCTACCAGCTGAGCTACGCCAGCAAATTT
>CAZUCY010000027.1:0-36350 GCA_964618785.1 uncultured Ignavibacteriaceae bacterium
CTATAATAATATCATCCCTTCGGGATTTGGAATTTTTTTCCATGGAAATTTTGCTATAACCTGCCTGCCAGCAGGCAAATAATATCATCCCTATAATAATGTCACTCCTTCGGGATTTGGAATTTTTTTTATGGGAAAAAATTATTCAATCAAATTGTTATTGATTGCGTAATGAATAAGCTCCGCATTATTCTCAATGCCCATTTTTTCAAGAAGGCGCGCCCGGTATGTACTTACTGTTTTATCGCTTATGAAAAGTTCGCCGGCAATTTCTTTAACGGATTTCCCTTCAGCCAGCATCAGCATTATTTGGAATTCACGCCCTGATAGCTTTTCGTGAGGTAATTTATTAAGATCATCTTTTTTATCGAAAAAAATTTTTTCTGCTAAAGCAGCGGAAATATATTTACCGCCCGAAGCAATTTTCTTTATTGCCGATGTCAGCTCTTCATTTATATCGTTTTTACATAAATAACCCGATGCGCCTAATTTTAATGCCCGGATTGCATACTGCGCCTGCGGATGCACGCTTAGAATTAATATATTTGCTTTCTCATTATTGTCTTTCATTGCCTTTAGGACATCCATGCCGTTTAAACCGGGCATTGATATATCAAGAATTATTAAATCATATTGATTGTTCTCAATTTTTGCCAGCGCTTCCTGCCCATTTATTGCTTCTTCTACCGACGATACTTCGTCTATTTTCATCACGATTTGTATTAATCCCGATCTGACTATTGAGTGATCATCTGCAACAAGTACATGCATAATTGCCCCCTATTTAACCATTGGAATACTTATCAATAAACTGGTGCCGCTGCCGGCAGAAGATATTATTTCTAAGGTTCCGTCAAATTGTTTCAGTCTCTCTTTCATGCCGATAAAGCCCAGGGAATCTTTGGAATTTATTTTTTCCTTTTTGATGCCGGTTCCATCATCGCTTATTTTCATGAAAATATTTGAAAACGATGAATATAATTTTACCGCGACATTTTTAGCGTTTGCATGTCTTATAATATTGGTCATGCCTTCTTGAAATATCCGGAACAATATTAAATTAATTTTTGAATTAATTTGCGGAATTTCTTCCAATTCCAGGCTGCATTTAATATGAGTACGTTCTTGAAATTCCTGGGTGTACCATTCTAATGCAGCAATTAAACCTAAATCATCCAGCATTCCGGGACGCAAACCTGAAGAAATTACCTGTACTTTTTTTATAGTCGTGCTTACAATATCAATCATACCTTTTAATTTCTTGTTAATAAGCAAATTATCCGGTGCATTTTCCAGTACCCAATATAAATCCATTTTAAGAGCCGTTAATGATTGTCCTAACTCATCATGAATTTCTCTGGCTATTTCTGCCCGTTCATTTTCTCTGCTGTTGTTTAAATGTTTATAAAGTTTCTCTAATTGTTTTTTCGACTCTTTAATTTCCTTTTCTGCCTGCTTGCGTTCAGTGATGTCATGAATAATAATCTGAACGGAAGGTCTTTGATTAAAAGTAATCGGGATAGCTTTTACCTCTGCATCTATCGCAGTACCATCGAGCAGTAACAATTTTTCTTTCACTAGCGGTAGGATATTTTGGAATTCCCCTATTTCATTCATTCTCATGGAAACAATCGCCGTGAAATCCGGGTGAACAAATTTAATTACCGGCATTCCAATTAACTGATCAATAGATGAAGCCCTGAAAAGCGAAATGCAGGCGTTATTTGCGTAGACAACTTTTCCTTCAGTATAAATTGCAATAGCATCGGGAGAGCCATCAACTATGTTCCTGTATTTTTCCCTGCTTTCTTTCAACGCTTCTTCGGCAAGTTTGCGCCCGGTAATTTTTCGGATGATCATACTGGTATATTCAAGACCTTTATCATCTTTGAAAATAGCTGATGAAACCTCTGCGGGAAAGCGGGTTCCATCTTTCCGGATCAATGTTAATTCACCATCTGCTTTTCCGTTCAAAGCACGTTCCGATAACAAAGCCGATAAACGGGGATCCGTTATATCCGTCACATCGGGCCTGCTCAATTTGATGAGCTCTTCTTCCGGATATCCGTACATTATACACGCTGCCGGATTTGCTGATAAAATATTTCCATTGGGATCTGTTAACAGTAAAGCATCTACACTGTTTTCAAAAAATTTACGGTAAATGATCTCATTAGAAGGCAGCACCTTGCGGGATTCATCAAGTTTACGTTTTAACTTGATTCTTGGCAGGGAAGTATTTTTAACTGACTTTATTTTTCGTTTTTTATAAATTGTTGCCATAATACCACCATTATGACCAACATAAGTCATAAATTATTTTTCTTAATTTATGTTGTTTCCCGGAACGCGGTTTCAACATAAACTGAAAAATTAACCTCCAACCCATAATTTCAACTACGGCAAGACCTGTTGAAGTATCTTTAAGTCTTCGCCTGAAGTATAATACGATAATTTAGAAGGAAAGTCAATCCATCAAAAGGATGATAAAGCGACTTTTGGGTGGATTAGGAATTTGATTAATCAAATTTCTGCACTGTCTTTTATCAGATTTCCCTGCCCTTTGGGAGAGGGTTAGGGTGGAGTGTAAAATAAAAAGCGCTTCCAATATTTTCCCGGCTCTCAACCCATATTTTACACCCATGCTTTTCAACGAATTCTTTGCACAACAATAAACCCAAACCCGTGCTCAATTCTTCATCGGTTCCTTTTGTTCCATATTTTTCCTCTATTTTAAATAATTTTTCAATTGCACTTTGCTTCATACCAATACCGGTATCGCTTATAGAAATCTCAATCATTAGGTCTTCAGTTTTTCTATAGCTAATTGTAACTGTTCCATCTCTATGTGTGAATTTTACTGCATTCGATAATAGATTCAATAAAACCGAGTTTATCATTTTTTCATCTATATATGCATCAAGAGGGCTTGTGACCGTATTAATTATCTTAATCCCTTTTTGCTCGCTTCTCTTTTTCATTAATTTGACATTCTCTGCAATAAGGTCGGACAACGGGAATTCTTTTGGCTGAAAACTAATTTCGCCCTTTTGCATTTGCGCCCACTCAAGTAAGTTTTTCAACAGATCAAAAAGATTTTTTGCCGATTTATTCATTTCATCCCCTAACCGGGATAATTCAGCGGCAGAGAAACTGCCGGCTTCCTCGGCAAATATTTTTGTTAAGCCCAGAAAGCCGACGAATGGTCCTTTTAAATCATGTGCAATAATGGAAAAAAATTTATCTTTTTGATTATTAATCTTTTCAAGTTCTTCATTTTTTCTCAATAATGACAAATTAGTTCTTTTAAGTTTGTCAAGGATTAATATAAAAACAAGAAAGTAAACCCATACGATAATAGATTCCCAGAGTATATAGAGTCCATGCCAATGAAGATTCTTCAGCAGCGATTGAGTATAAAAATAACCAAAAGCGCAAATAATAGAGAAGAATATTCCGGCAATAATTCCTTCACCATCCCAGACAGAAAGAAAAAGCGGGATCATATATAATAATCTAACGCTGAATTCGGCGGGGGTAAGGTAGTCTATCCAGGCTATAGTTATAATCATTAAGAAAATCAGTAAAAACCTGATATTTTTGTTCAGAGAATAGAACCACGATGAAAAAATAGTCAGCATAATTAATGTCCTGATTTATAAATGATAAGTTGTCAATTGATGTTGTTTAATAAATTCTCCAAACTCCTTATCCGAACCAAGAATATGCGTTATTGTCCAATCTTTCAAAAAATCCATTGTTTTTAGTGACAGCACTATGCTTCCTCTGCTCAATTCCATTTGAAGTTCTTTAACTTTATCAACAAAATAGTCATGTTCTGCGGTCTTAGGATATCCATATTGAGAAAATAATTTTTTTTCAGAAGAAAAGTGATAAACAGTATAATCTGCAAGCTTATCTAATATCCCCAATATAGAGGCTTGAAGCATCCCCCGGTGCTGGGATTCATAGAGCTCATTGATAATACTAATTAATTTTTTATGTTGGTCATCAATTATTTTGCAGCCGATGTTATAGATATTATTCCATCCTATATTGGTCATTTTGATCTCAAGCTGTTATTCAAAATCTCATCAGTACCATATATTTAAATTTAACCTTGTAAATAATTGTCATAAAAAAAATTGAGCCATAACTTTTTCAATAGATTTTAATGTAACTCAGAAATCCACCTTCTCCGAAGGCGGGTTTTTAATATTTTCCATTAAATTCAAAACATCTTGCTGAGTAAATGGTTTAGATAAATAATGGGAACAGCCTGCCGCTATGAATTCTTCTTTATCGCCGACCATTGCATAGGCGGTGACGGCAATAATCGGAATAGTTTCATAACCCTTTATTTTTCTAATAGCTTTAGCAGTTTGTTTCCCGTCCATTCCCCAGCGCAGGTTAATATCCATAAATATAAAATCAAACTGTTTTTGCCCGCATAGATTAATTGCAAGCATACCTTCCGCAGTGCTTTCCAAATCAAATTGTCCGTCTGTATATCTCTTCAGCACGTGATAAACCAAAGGGTCGTCATCTACCAATAAGGCAAAAGGCATTGCCGGTTTTTGTCCGGCTGATACTGTTATGGGCGCCTCTTCAATTACTTTTTTTTCTTGTGTTTTTTCTTCAGTTATTGTTACCGGCAGTTTCACAATAAAAGTTGAACCTTTACCAAACTCACTTTCAACGGAGATTTCACCTCCTAATTTCTCAACTAATTTTTTCGTGATATTTAGCCCTAATCCCATTCCTTCAAAATTTCTGCTGAAACCTTCGCTGACCTGCCGGAATTCTTCAAAAATTATATGGTGAAATTCATTTGAAATGCCGATCCCGCTGTCGCTTACCTTTATTTCAACAAAATTATCTTTAAGAGCAAGCTCAGCTTTAACACCGCCTTCTTTTGTAAATTTAACGGCATTATTAATTAAATTATTCAGAATTGACCGGAATGCCCAGCCGTCCGTATTTATGAAGATAGCTGACCGGCTGAATGATGATTCCAAGTATATTCCTTTTTTACGCGCCGGTTCTTTGAATAGTTTTATTATAGCTTCTGTTTCATTGACTAAATCGATTTTCTGATAATTGAAATCCACTTTTTCCGATTCAAATTTAGACAAATCCAGGATAAGGTTTAAAGTTTCGGATAAACGGTTTCCGCTGTTGAAAATAGTTTCCGCCATTTCTTTTAATTCAGGGTCTGCTATATCCTGGCGCAGGAAATCTGCAAAACCATTTATGCCGATTAGCGGCGTCCGTAATTCATGGCTCATATTTGCAAGGAAATTTGATTTGAGCCGGCTCATCTCTTCGGCTTTTTCTTTTGCTGCAGTCAAATCTATGCTTATCTTTTCAAGTTCTGCGATTCGCTGCTTAACTTTTTCTTCCAGTATCTGATTCTGGTTCTCAACTTGTTGATGAAAATAACGGGCTTTAAGCAGATTCTTAATTCTAAGATCGACTTCAATCAAGTCGAATGGTTTTGTAATAAAATCACTTGCACCGCCGGTAAGCGCTTTTTGTTTGGATTCAGATGATATATCTGCAGTCAGTACTAATATTGGAAAGTAAGTATTTTCAGGAATAATATCTTTCAGCTGCATCATCACTTGAAATCCGGTTAAGTACGGCATGCTCAGATCAAGCAGAAGTAAATCCGGTTTGAACTCTTTGAACAAACTAATACTTTGCCTGGAGTCGTTAGTTGCCGTATAGTTTGTAAAGCCTCCCACATCAAGCAGTCCGGTAAGAACATCAATATTATCTTGTTGATCGTCTATAATTAGTATATTTGCGTTTTTTAGCGTTGAATCAATCAAGGTTTTATCTTCCTTACCCACTCATCCACTACTGTTAAAAAATTTACTACATCAATCGGTTTAATAAGATAATCTTTAGCGCCGGTTTTCATTAATTGCTTAATTTGTTTTGTAAATGCATCCGCACTTAGAATAATAACGGGTATCTGCGATGTTACAGGTTCCGCCTGTAACAGCTTTATTACTTCACTGCCGTGTATATCGGGCAGATCGAGATCAAGCAGAATTAAATCCGGCTTGTAATCAATTGCAAATTTAACTGCATTATTACCATATATATTCGTTATCAGTTTAATCGACGGACGATGCGTTTTCAAAATCTCTTCAACTAATTGGATATTTGAAATATTATCTTCTATGTACAAAACGGTTCTGCCGGGCTGTGTCGTTTCAGCTTCCGGCTTCTCAAATTCACGTATTCGTTCGTACCGGTCCTTCTGGCTTTCCGTCTGCGGCAGTTCAATCCAAAAAGCGCTCCCTTTCCCTGTTTCACTTTCAACGCCTACTTTCCCGGACATTGCTTCAACCAATTTTTTAGATATTGCTAATCCCAATCCCGTCCCTTCGGTTTCTGTTCTTTCCGCTCCGATGCGTTCGAATGGATTAAAAAGTTTTTCAATGTACTCTTTAGCAATACCTTTTCCCGTGTCAATCACGCTAATCCGGATTACATTCTCCGCTCTCCCTTCTGCATTTTCAATGCTCTTTACCTGTTTCCGTATTTTACATTCAACCTTAACGGAACCGCCTTTAACGTTATATTTAATTGCGTTGGTAATTAAATTCAGAAGGACTTGTTTAAAACGCTGGTGGTCTGCTTTTACAAAGAGTCCATTAATAATTGAAGCGTCCGGCTCAACCGTTATATGATTTTCTTCAGCGAGGTTGCGGACAATATCAATCGTCTCCAAAATACTTTGGGAAATCTCAACCGGCTCCAGCGAAACCGCCACCCGCCCGGTTTCAATTCTTGCAATATCAAGCACTTCGTTTATTAATTCTAAAAGATGCTTGCCGTTTTTAAGGATTTGATTCACGCCTTTTTTATGATTCGGGTTCAGTTCTCCCATATCCATCAATTGTGCAAAGCCGAGAATTGAATTCATTGGCGTTCTAAGTTCATGACTCATACGCGAAAGGAATTCACTCTTTGCGGCATTTGCCTGTTCGGCTTCTGCCTTTGCTATTGCAAGTTCGTTCTCATTTTTTTTACGCTCGGTTATGTCCTCAATGGCAAGAAGAATTACCTGTTCTTTTTCCGATCCTGTTTGAATTTTCCGTGCATTCAAAAGCATGATGCGTTTGCCGATTGTAGAAAAATCGTGTTCAACTTCATAGTTGTCGAATGTCGTTTTTTCGGGAAGGATTGTCTCTAAAAGTTCTTTCAGTTTGGGAATATCCCATTGGCGGTTTCCCAAATCATATATAAGCGTTCCGATTGTTTCACCGGAACTAACCTTGAAAAACTCATAGAATGAACGGCTCGCTTTAACTACCCGTAAATCTTTATCCAGGGCAATTAATGGTTCACGTACCGTGTTGATTAGGCTTTCGGCGAATTCACTTACTTCATCTGCTGATTTTTTAATTACTGCAAGTTCTTGACGCGTTTTTTCCAAACCTGCTTCTATGGTCATAACTTCGGTAATGTCTTGAATAATCGGTAAATAGAATAATGGTTTATCATTTGCATCACGTATTAAGCCAATATTAATCCTTCCCCATACAATATTGCCGTCCTTCCGGAGGTAACGTTTACGCAATGAACAATATTCTATCTCCCCTTCTACTATCTGTTTGAGCTCTTTTTTCCCGAGTTCCATATCTTCAGGATATGTAATATCTGAAAATGCTTTTCCAATAAGTTCATTCTCTTTATAACCAAGGAAATTACAGAAAGCTAAATTGCATTTGATAAAACGTTGATCAAGATCGACAAATGCCGAACCTACGGGCGAATGATCAAAAGTCCGGTGGAATTTAGCCTCATTTTCTATAAGTTTATTTTCCTCCAATTTGCGCCCGGTTATATCGCGGTCAATGCCAATCATGTATTTCTTTCCCCGCCATGTGATGGGTTTACCTACGTACTCAATAATATTTTCCTTTCCATCCGGTCGAATCCATGAGAAAGTGCCCAGAAACGCTGTGCCTGTTTCTAAGGATTCTAAGCGGTTTTTATTTGCAGTGTTGTCAAGCGCAGTCTGAATTCCTTCCAAACTTTCAAGCTTAAGCAGTTCCTCACGGCTTCTGCCTGCCATAACAGCGTAACGATCATTACAGTCGAAAAGTTTTCTCTTAAGGGGGTCAGGATCTTCACTATAAAGGCTAATGCCGTCAAATACATTCTCGAACACCATTCGAAATTTTTCTTCAGACTCCCTAAGCTCTTCCCCAATGTTCTTGCGCTTAGTTTTTTCCCGGACTCTCCATTGGATTACCTTACGATCATTTTCCGTATATACTTTGCTGATGAGCTCTATATTAATACGCCGCCCGTTTACTGTTTCAAGCGGCAAATTTTCATGCCGGGTATGCTTTTTCTGCCGTAATTCTGAAAATTTATCTTTGCTGCCGGTTATATCTTTGAAAAATCCAATTTCCCGGATTGCTTTTCCAACGAGCTCTTCGTGTGAGCATCCCAATATTTTTTCCACTAATGAATTCACATCTAAAATAATTCCCGTCTCAAAATCGATAGTAATAATGCCGTCTTCCGGGGGTTTCAGTTTTATTCCTGATACTGATGGATTTTTGACTGCTCTTATTTCTTTTTTTCTATTGATAATTGTCATAATGATTCCCTTATAACCAACATTGGTCATAAATTATTTTTCTTAATTTATGTTGTTATCCGGACAGTGGATTTAACATAAAGTGGAAAATTAAACCTTGTAACCATAGTGGTAATTTGATTTATCAAATTCCTGTACTTTACACCTCAAATAAAGTACAATCATTTAAGGCAGAAAATCAATCCATCAAAAGGATGATAAAGGGTCTACGTCTTTTGAGTGAGATAAAGAGACGGGGCTCGATCAGAGACAGGGTCAGGGGGTTTCAATTTTTTAATAAAGGTTTTGGAAGCTATACGTCAGCAAGTTCAAAAACTGACGGTTTTAAATAAACATACCGCTAACGCGTCTTAAAAGGGGAATAAGAAATAATTCGGATTGGTATGAAAAGGAGTTTCAGAAAAAAGACTTTTTGCTTTTTAAAAAGAAAGCGGTTTTAAACCGCATCTTCTTTTAGCCCTTTGTAGCGGGGGAGGGATTCGAACCCCCGACACGTGGATTATGATTCCACTGCTCTGACCTGCTGAGCTACCCCGCCCTATTTGTTTTTTAAGTCGGTAAATATATTACAATTTGTTCTTATTTTCAAAAATCAGCGCCCGGATTTATCAGCAGTCTTTATTTAATGCTTTCCACAAATAATCTAATAATTCCGATACACCCTGGTTTGTTGCAGAAGAGAAAATAAGCAGCGGTGAATCCGCGCGCTTTATTTCCTTTTTTGCAATCTTTTTTAAGTCCGCTTCCGGCAGCAGGTCCGCTTTAGAAAGTGCAGCAATTTTTGTTTTCTTTGCAAGAGCGGGACTGTATGTCTTTATCTCGTTTAACAAAACATCATATTCTTTTTGAAAATTTTCGGAAGTAACTTCAATTATAAATAAAAGTATTCTTGTCCGTTCTATGTGGCGCAGGAATTTAATTCCAAGCCCTTTGCCTTTATGCGCGCCTTCAATTATACCGGGAATATCCGCAACGGTAAAGCTTTGATAATCTTTATAACGGACAATGCCCAGAACCGGTTCAAGAGTAGTAAAAGGATAATCCGCAATCTTTGGTCTTGCTGCGGATATTTTGGAAATAAGCGTAGACTTGCCGGCATTTGGAAAGCCCACTAATCCAACATCGGCAATAAGTTTTAATTCCATTATTATTTTTTTCACTTCACCCGGTCTGCCCGGCTCCGCATAACGAGGCGCTTGATTTGTCGGTGTGGCAAAGTTGCTGTTTCCTTTTCCGCCTTTTCCCCCTTTGGCAATTACAATCCTTTTATTATCCGCATCTAAATCAAATAATATTTTCCCCGACGCGGCGTCTTTAATAATTGTACCCACAGGCACGTTTATTAAAATATCCCTGCCGTCTTTGCCGTCTTTTAAAGAATTTGCACCGGCATCTCCGTCTTTAGCCGTATAATGTTTTTTATATCTAAAATCCAAAAGTGTGGATAAATTATGATGGGCTTCAATTATTACATCGCCGCCCTTACCGCCGTTGCCGCCGGAAGGCCCGCCTTTAGGCACGTATTTTTCTCTTCTAAAAGTTACTGCGCCGTCCCCGCCGTCTCCGGCTTTTAAATCAATTTCCGCATAATCTATAAACATATTAAACCTGGGTAAAATAATTGGCGACTGAATTTGTCAATGTTAAAGCATCCTTTGTGTAAGGGTTTACACGGTAAGTTAAAAAGACACCTCTTAATATTTCCGTTGCTTCTTCGTAGTTTGCACATTCATTAAGTTTTTCTATTGTAACTGCAAAATCCTGCTTATCGTTATTAAATACATTAAAAATTATCTTTTCTACATCATTATTACTTATTGAGTCAAGTATATTTTTGGTCTTCTTCTCAATAAAGCTTCCAGTTTTTCCGGCAGGCTTGCTGTTATTATATTCATTCACGGGAGGCACAGTAATATCAATTTTATTATTTTCATCATGGAAATCCTTATTAAAGTTATTTGCCGGTTTCTCTGTTTTAGAAATTGTATCCTGATAAAAATCATCGGCTTTTGAATTCATTTGATCTTCAGTTTCCTTAAACGCTCTTAAAAGGCTTTCTGTTTCTTGTTCAAAATCAAAAAACGGATCATTATCTTCATTTGTCTTCAACTCATCGTTTTGCCCGCCGGCTTCCGCTTGACCGCCAGCGTCATTTTTCTCAACCTTTTTTATTTCTTCACTGAACAAAGAAAAGAATTCTTCATTGGTAAATGAATCTGCGGAATTATTATTTATATTTTCGCTTTTAATTTTTTCTTCCGTACCCGGCGTGCCGGAAGGAATGGCTTCTTCTTCCGTTTCAATTATCGTTTCTATTCTGTTTTCATCCGCAGTTTCTATAATAAAAGTTTCTTCAATATCGTGTTCTTTTAACTTATCAATCTCATTTTCCGCCTTTTCATTAATATCGTTTTCAGCGGTATTTGCATCAGAGTCTATATCTGCCCACAGCAATGATTCATTTTCCTCCCCGTTTCCTGTAAGAATTTCTTCATCTTCCTGCGGTATTTCTTTCTCAGAAATTTCATCCGCGTGCTTTTCCTGCGGAATATAAACAGGAACGGGTGAAAAGATAATATTCTTTATTTCGTCAATACCCGAGCTTTGATTCAAAATTTCAGGGAAAGCTTTTTTGAGCCTGAAAAGATATTCCATCAGGTTTTTCTCTCTTAGGAATAATTCCAAAGTATATAAGGGGACTTTTGTTTTGCTTGCATCTCCGAGATTGAAAAATTCCGCCATTGAATAGAGAGAATAATCGACAAGCTTTTGCGGCTGGTTTGCAAATAGTTCTGCATCTATATTATTTAAAATTAATTCGAATTCCGTTATACTTACGGATGTCAGCTTCCTTTTTGTTATATACGATAAGAAAATGCTTTTGATATAATCATAAAAATAAATATAATTTAGATTAAGCTTTATTTCTTCAATTGATTTGTTCTGCTTATCATTATATATAAGTTTTAAGAGAGACCATTTAGGGCGTGCAAGAAAATTTACGTTAAATGAAACTGCCTGGACGACAAGTTTCTTCAAATCTTCAAAAGCTATCTTTTTGTTTTTCTTTACTTCATGAGCTATTAAACCGAAATATTTTGCAGATTCAGAACCGGAATAATCAAATACTGATTCCTGCAGAAGGCGCTTCCTATCCTCGGATATTAAATAATCTAATTCCGCAGAAATGTACTGTACAACTGCGGGATGAATTGGACTGCCGGGCAGCCTCTCAAACGAAATGAATGAGCCGAATGTCTTAACTTTGTTAAGATTAAAATCCGCTATAAATTTTATTTTTTTCTCGAACATAATTTACTTTATCTCTTATAATCTTATTTTACTTGAACCGCTGTAAAGCTTACCGGCTTTCTGAAATAGCGCTTTTAATATGCGGCAGTTACGGTAAAAGCAATTAATCCCTAAAAGCCGCTAAATAAACCCCTTAAAATAAAAAAATCCCGATCAAAATGAACGGGATTTTAAGAATTGTTTAAAATTCATTTTTTTAATTAATATCTCATGTTAAGCAAAATAACCGGATTTATTACCGCAGCATTTGGCAAAGCCATCATTGTAATAGCTCTGAAATATAAAAATACCGGGGGGATGCTATAACCTGCCTGCCGGCAGGCAGGTTATAGGGATGGTATTATTTTTGCTTCGGCTCCTTCTTTAATATAGCTTTATAAGCAAAATTTATTCTGCCGAAGAAAAATTTTGCTTTACCCAATAACTTTTTAAAATCCCCGGTAATAACAGAAAGAATTATTAAAAAGCCCAAAAAAGTCCATATAGAGGAAAAGATAAATTTTAAATATCCTAATGTAAAAATTTCTATTTGCATAAGATATCAATCCATTTCTTTAAATTTATTTAGACAAAAAATCATTAAATTGCATTCAAGAAAAATTCCAAAGGAAGATTTATGGATTCAAATAAAGAACAAATAGCGGCGACATTAACTTCTATTTATTTTTCATTAATTCCCCAGCAGCAAGTTTCAAGGTTTGGTCCCGGCGAACCGCGTAATGAAGAAATCAAGAATAAAATCATGGATGCATATCATTATTTTATAAAAAAACTCGAAGAACAAAAGAATAAGCTCAAGCCTGGATGAAGGCAGGCAAACCTGGATGTCGGTCTGCCTGACGGCAGGCAGGTTAGATGAGGTTGTCCCGTACAACCGCCCAAATATCCGATTCCCGCATAAGAATATATTCCTTTGTTCCATCCTTAAAAGGCTGAACTGTGGGAGAGGCAGAATTATAAACCACTTTGTCACCCGGTTTAACTTTTAATTTTATCAACTTACCATCTTTCGTTAATATTCCGCCGCCTGCGGCTATTACTTCCGCAATGAAAGGCTTTTCGCTTGCAGTTTCAGGTATTAATATTCTGCCTTCGGTTTCCTGCCTGTAAAACGGCTGTTTTACAACTTTGGCTATAATTTTGTCATAGAGAGGTTCAAATTGCATTTAATTTTTCCTTTCTGCATAAAATATCATGTTCTTTTCTCCATATTTCATGGCTGCCAGAACTGTGACCTGCCGGTAAATGTCTAACCGTCTTTGTTACGGTGACTATATTATCATTGAAGTTCTTCATAGCGCAATAATTAAATGCATACTCTACGCTTACATCGGACTCAATTCTTTTATCGTTCTTATGGATTTTATGAGTAGAGTAATAATATTCAACCTGCTTATTACAGTATATGTTTATTTTATTGCTCACGGGTTAACTTACATAATGAGTTAATTTTATCCGATCAGATTGTAATGTGTACGCCGTAACTATTTTGAAATAAATAAACAGGGCGATATAAATATTTAATTTTATATCTGACACGGGAAATTTTATTTATCCTCTGCCGGCATAATAACGGATTCCCGGAGGATATTATAGTTTTACGGCTCAATTTATTTCTACAAACCTGCCTACCGGCGGACGGGCTGCAAAAGGCTTAACGCATTATTTATTTTTTCTTTCTTAACATGCTGATTTTTATGGGCTGTTCCCATTTTTACGGCTTCGGTTTCAGCTTTTTTCTTTTCTATGGCAGCATGTTTTTCCTGTATCCCGAGCTTTGCCATAATCAACTGTATTTGGACAGCCACCTGCTGCAACTGCTGCTGCTGTTCCTGCCGCCGCTGTTTTGTTTCTATATCACCTTCCGCTTCACCCCAGGCGTGTAATATTTCATCGGCATAAGGGAAATCACCTGCTTTAACAATAAGAGGCAGCATGGCATCGGCTTTTTTAGGGTCGACTTCCAAAGCTGCGTTAAACAGTTCACTCATTTTTTGGTATTCTATTTCCCTGCCCGTGGATGAATATGGAGTAGTATCAATCTCAATATCATATTCGCCTATGCTTAAATCGTTAATTATTTTGCTGACGATTTTACCTTCATTATCAAGACAAAACTGTTTTTGATTAACGGTTATATCGTACGGCTTATTAGTACCCGGATTAACGTCCCCGGTAATACGGAATATTCTTTCGGCTGTGCACCGGTTCTGAATAACAGCCAGTGCAACTTCACCGACTACCTTAGTTGAGTTTTCAATATTGCTGAAAAGATATGAAAAGCTTTTTTCTTCCTGATTTCTTTTTATCTGGAAATGTTTAGCGCTTTTTTCCTGTCCCTGCCCGAAAGCGGATTGACCTCTTAATGTTCCGCCGGTGTTTGATAAAGTTTCTATTAACACCGGAGTTTCGGAAGTTTCTTTTATCAGGTCTGCAGAAATTGACTGACCTTCTTCCGGTTTAACTTTATCAAAATAGCCGGTTCTGATTCTGCGGTAAGGGGCAATCCTGTTAGTTTCCCAATCCTTTTCGACCCCGATAATTGCATTTTCATCCATAATCCAGCCGCGGTTAACATATCTTTGCAGCAGTTCCAGCTTGGTTGATCTTGCTTTATTATAATCGCTTTGCGGGTCGATTAAATCATCAATTACGCTTTGAGACCGGAAAGGTTCCGCATGGTAATCATAGCAGTAATTAGGCACATAGGTATAGCCTTTAAGCTTAAAGGGATATGGCTGCTCATTTACTTTCATTTGAAATGCAGGAATAACGGTAGTGATGAATTTCTGAGAATCGAGGCTTGTCCGCGGTTCGCCGTCAATATTATATTTTTGTTTCAGCATATCAATTTTCTCATTATCAAAACCGATACTCCTGTCATCATCTTTTTTTGATCCGGCGGTAATGTCTATATTCTTCTGCCGGTTCCGATCCCAGATAATAAGCCGCCTTTCAATTCTCTTTTCATGAAGCTCAAGAACGTCAAACTTACCGGTAACAGGATCGAACCAATTAAGATAGGAATTATTAAATGATTGGCTTTCCGAGTGCGAATCGCCGTGCATTACAATTTGATAAACTGCGGTGAATAATGCCTTCAGTCTTTTACTAACCCATTTATCCCTTTTCTCAGTATCCTCCATAAAGAAAATTCTTCCCTCATCGATAATAGCGTTCTGCATTTCTTCATCGTCTAAAGCAAACTTATTGAGTATTTCCTCCATACTTAACTGATGCTTGTCGTAAATGAAAGATGCTTTTTCCCAGGCGGGATCGGCAAAGTTCATTTCAAACATTAAACGGCGGGGGTCTACAGCGGTTATATCTAATTCACCCTGCGGATCATATTCATACGTCCAGCCGATATTATAAACGCCGTATTTAGCAATAATGGAATCGAGCAGCACCCTGGTTCTGTGCCAGTCAAACTTAGTATTGTGCATAAACCTGAGCATTACCTGAGTAATTATTTCCGCCATTTTTGCATCGCCGCCGCATGCAGGCTTTGCAATTATTTTCTTCCTGTTACTAAGTTCGATGGCAGTAATAATATTAATTACCGGGCGCAAAAGATTATAAGAGTTCGCGGGTCTGCCTTCTTCAATTAGTTTTGCTTTCCATCCGGGTTTCCACTGAAGCTGCGCGACAGTCATATTATAATTACGGGTCATTTCCTCATGCAAAGGCTGGAAAACGGCTTTCAGGTTATTAAACATGCGCATCATATCGAATATTACATCGTTATCGCGAAGCTTCCAGGTTCTGTTTTTCATAATAAATTGATTTTTCCTATCCGTGTAAATCCGTGCCATCCGTATAAGTTTATTGGGATAAAAAATAAATAATTTAATTGAAGAAAAAATCTGTTTTTTTTACCAGAGAAAAATTAGTTGATCTATGAACTGTTTTTTATTTGGATTATAGTTAATATTCTTTACCGGGATTTTTTATTTGGATTATAGTTAATATTCTTTACCGGGATTTTTTATTTTACATAATCTTATACGGTTATGCAAATGCGTTATGCGGAAATTGATTTTATGAAAGAGTAAAAAGAGACTTTAGCACGGGAGAAGCATAAGCTGCATTAATTGATAATCTTGCTGATCAATTATTCTTTACAAGAATAAAAGAAATATTTTTACAGAAAAAGCAACTGCAAACTCACAAATAAACTGGCAGAACAATTTGAGGAATGGAATGAATCTAATTTGTCTGCAAGACAAAAAGAACTCGCTAAAGATGCAAAATCTGTTTGGCGTTTACAGCTTTGACAAATGAAGCTCTACTTTGACAGCAAAAAAGAATAGGGTTTATGAAAATTTCACAGAATACCACTGTTAATAATAAACGGGATTTCAATCCTTGTAAATCTTTGTAATCCATTTCTGTTACTGCGCCATAAAATCAGTAGTCTGATTTTCTTTTTCCAACTCTTTTAACCACTGCGGTTTATTTTGAAAATCTTGTTTAATAGTTTCGCTTATAACCATGTAGCCCATCTTTGCGGCATCGAACCAGTGATCGTCTATTGATTTATCATTGCCATGCCCCTGAATATCTTCCGGATCATCTTCATCAACCGGCAGCGCAGGAAATGTTTCAATAAATTTTTCACATCGATTATAAACCTTTAACTTCGGCTGCTTTGTAATTAGACCTGAATCATTTACCTCATAATAAAGCGCATTTTTAACGGCAATATTACATGCAACACGGTAATAATAATTATCTACACTCCGCTTGCTGACTTTAATTAAATTTATTCCGGCATTCAGAAACGCCTGCGCAGGGAATTCCTGCTGATTCAAATCAAAAGCATCCTTAGCCCACATATTAGTATCGGCAACAATTTGAATTTTATCCAACCTCCGGACTTTTAGAAAGTCCTTTACACGTTTCACCCTTTTATCCCTCGACTCACCGGTTGAGGTAAGCTCGTCGATTATCAGTACATGATTATTCCAGTCTTTTAACATCAGGAGAAGGACCATTATACTGCCGTAATCAAGCCCGCCTACTACATTAAATTGCTTAATTTCATTCCAGTTTAAGTAATAGTTTTCTTTGACTACATGTACATCCGGATTCCAGATATCAAAGAATTGCCCCTCCATTATATCCCAATCGGAATCAAGCAGGGCTTTACTATATTTAAGCCCCATAGCTTTAATCCTGGAAATATACCCGGGGTCAGCTTTCATCAAAATTTTATTTTCGGAAAGCCTGCCCTGAATGAAGCGCCGGCTGAGAGCGAATTTAGTTTTGCCCGGCACTTCTATTCCCCTGTAATTTTTATAATCCGCCGGGTCGGAGATAAAATATTTTTTCACATTCTGCTCAATTTGCGGGCAAAATCTTTTTTTTACCCAGCCTAACCCGGGACCCACCGGGTTTGTAGTCGCCCTAATCCGGGGGAACAGCAGTGGAATTGTACTTCTACAGCGTGAAAACAAATAGATATACTGACTGAAAAGGAATTGAGTAAGCTCATCGAACCCCTCAAATTGGTATTCAAATCCCTGGTGGTTTTCTTTATCTTTTTCATCCTTCAAATGACAAAGATAAATCCTGGCGCCGCCGCTTTTTTTATGAACCGTACCGCCTTTTTCGTATCGATCAGGGAAAGTAAAACTTGCGCCCGGATCGCCTTTTCTGCCGGATAAATAAATCCCGTCAAAACCCTTGTATTGTTTGGCACACTCCTCAATCATGTCAGCCAATTGTGTGGTTTGGCGTCTGAAAAGTACTGCCCTGTATTCGGGAATTTGTATTGCCCATTTTTTAAGTTTGGTTTTTTCAAAATGTAATCCGAGCGCGGCAATTGCCAGCGCCCAGGTTTTACCCGGACCTGCGGCGCCGCCGTAAAGCACTTCAAAACCGGGCGATTCTAAAAATTCCAGTTGCCCTCCATCTTGAGCTTGAAAAGTTTCGTCGTTAATATTAATCGGCAGAGCCGATACATTCAATATTCTCATCATCATCAAAATTAAATGCCGGGACGACGTAAACTTTGGTCGTCTGATTATTATTAATATTTCCTTCTAATTGTTCTTTGAACATACCAAGATGTTTCCCTATACTGACTACGCACGTTTTTTTATCGACTAACTTTATTTCAATACCGTACTTTGTCTCCTTTACCGTTTCAATTGCCGCTGTTTTTTCAGGCGGCAGAAGCTTCAGATCCTTTAACAGGATTTTATTTGTTTGGGGATCGAAATCGTAGAAATCATTTATATTTGCATCGGCAAAGTTTTTTAATTTAGTAATGACCCAATCTTCATCCAGTTCAAGTTTATCAATAACCGGTTTTTCCAATTCATTTAGAAATTCAATAATGTGCGGTTTTTGTAAACTGTGGAATGATGTAAATTTTGCGGATTTTTCTGAATATCCCGACGAAATTGCCGCTTGCGCGCCATTATGACCGTTTGATGCATAATATCTGCAGAACATCTCTTGTTTTTTTGTAAGCTTAACTTTTTTCTGAAAATTATTTAATGTAAGCTTAGTTTCCTCCGGTGAATTGCTATTCATATTCTTTCCTTTTTTTTTACCGGGAGAAAAAATATATAATCCGGAAGTAAAAAAAATCTGTTTTTTTTGCCAGACACGGATTTCACGGATTAACACGGATTGAATGAATTTAATCCTTGAAATCCAGGTCTGAATTGTGATAAATGAGTGAATAAATGATTATGTCCTTTGAAATAAGTATAAATTGTTATATTTTAACAAGAAATTAAACCAAGTAAAGTGGTTGGATTGGAAATTACTTGGAAGTATGAATTAGAAAATTATAATAACTGAAAAAAGTTTTTAAAGATTTTACATAATTCCATTCAATTTAACCTTTAGCTTTAATATATTTTTAAATTATAACGAATGAAAGGATAAATACCTTTAATTCTACAGCAAATCATATTAATAAATCACCGGACTCTTCAACCATTGAAATTATATTCGATGAGACCGGAATCATACATCGTTCAAAGCGGTCTTCAGATTTTTTTTTCAATTTAACCGGGGAACAACTTCAAGGTAAAATAATTTTAGATTACCTTGACAATAGTATAGAACGTCATAAACTAAAAAGTATTATTGGAAAATTAATCGTCAACCCTCTGTCTAAATTTTCTTTAGGACTACTCTTTTCATACAATAAAATGCAGCTCCCTGCTTTATGTGAATGTTCAGTGGAAAGTATATCCGGTGAAAATTATTTTTTATTAAGAATAATGTCTTTAAAAGAATTTAACAGGCAGGAATCTCTTAAATTATCTTCAATAGAAAACGGCGCTTTTTCTCAAAATAATAATTATCCGCCCTGTGATATTAATATAAAAACTGCCGAACCGCCTGATATTAAGGGTAAGACCCGCAGCGATATTAATTCGCATAAAAAAGCAAAATATGAACTTCCTTTAAAAGATGAAAAATCAATTTCCGCAGGTGAAATTACCGGGGAAGGTATTTGGGATTTAGATTTTTTATCGGGGGATATTCAATATGACAAAAATTTTTGCAAGATATTCGATTTCGACTCTGAAGCCTGCAGAGATTGTTATATCACTCACTTCGAGAGTGCAATTGTCGAAGCTGACAGACATAAATACAAGGAAGCAATGGATAAGCATATTGCAGGGGAAATACCCTATGTTAACGTTGAACATCGAATTAAAACCTGCAATAACGCGTATAAATGGGTATTAAGCAAAGGGAAAGTAATATTAAGAGATGATGAAGGCAACCCGATCAAATTTATGGGAAGAGTTGAAGATATAAGTCTGCGTAAAATTGCCGAAGAAGAAATAAAAAAGTCGCATAGAAAAGCAATAGAGCTTGTAGAAAGTAAATCGCGTTTTGTATCAATGATATCGCACGAGTTTCGCACTCCACTTTCTACTATATTATTGTCATCCGACTTGCTGCGCTCCTTCAGCAATGAATTGACGCCTGAAGAAAAAGAAAAGCAATTTAATATTATAGAAAAATCAGTAGATACTCTTACCGAATTATTGAACGACATACTTACGCTGAACAAAATTGATAGTGAAAAAGAAAATGTAAAAACCGAAGTGATTGAGATCATTAGTTTATGTAAACATTTAATTGAAGAAGTAAGAAGTTCTCAAAAAAAAGCTCCCGTAATACTATTTAGCGGCAGCGTTAATCAATACACGATACAAAGCGATGAAAAACTTCTGCGCCAAACTATAATGAATCTGCTTACCAATGCAATGAAGTACAACCGCGGGCAAAATGAAATAAAAATGACGGTAGAAATTGGTACGCACGTTGTAATTTCAATTGAAGACGGCGGTATAGGAATTAAGCAAGAAGATCAGGTTGAATTATTCAGCCCGTTCTACAGGGGTACTAATACCAACGGAATTCCAGGCACAGGACTCGGATTGGCAATTGTTAAAAGCTCCGTAGAATTATTAAATGGCGAAGTTTGGTTAGAGAGCGAACCCGGAATTGGTTCTACTTTTCATATTAAATTTCCCATAAAACCGGCAAGTTAGCAATATGGCTGCAGCATCAAAGAAAAAAGTTCTGATTATTGAAGACGATATTTCCCTAAGCGATAACTTAAGCTTGTTTTTAACTAAAAAAAATTTTCATACTTTAATATCCCATACAGGGCAGGAAGCATTGAAAACCTGCCTTAATCAAGCTCTGGATTTAATTTTATGTGATATTCAGCTTCCGGATATGAGCGGGTTTTCTGTAATCCAGGAATTAAAAACGAATGAGCGTACAAAATCTATCCCGTTCATCTTTTTGAGCGGAAACGGCGACTCAACCGATGTACAAAAAGGATTGGACCTTGGAGCAACAGAATATATAACCAAACCTATTAAAGTAAACAGCCTGCTTGAGGTTATTTATACTTCAATAGCCGGGTCCTCTGAAGAAAAACAGACTATTCTTGTAATAGAGGATGATCTGAATATTAGAGACAGCCTTTGCGCTCTTTTTTCACGAAGCGGCTATAAGGTTCTAACTGCCTCAAACGGTCAGGACGGACTTGAAAAGGCGTTCAGCAGCAGTCCGAATTTAGTTATTTGTGATATTATGCTTCCTGATTTGGACGGGTATTCAGTGCTTGAAAAACTGACCGGGAGCGAAAAGACACAAACAATTCCTTTTATATATTTAACTGCAAAATCAGAATTGAGTGATTTTCGGAAGGGTATGTCCCTTGGAGCTGATGATTATATTACCAAGCCATTTAAAGCCGAAGACCTTTTAAATAGCGTAAAGAAGAGAATTAACAAGTTTTTAAATATTAAAAAACTTAATAAACCTTCAGGCAGTTTTTTAGAAGAACAGCATGAAATAAAAGATGACAGCCAGGCTGCAGAACAGAATTTAAAAGAAGTTTTGCGCTCAGGGAATCCCGGTATTGAAAGTTTTCCGGCA
Source organism: uncultured Ignavibacteriaceae bacterium (assembly GCA_964618785.1). Taxonomy (GTDB): domain Bacteria; phylum Bacteroidota; class Ignavibacteria; order Ignavibacteriales; family Ignavibacteriaceae; genus FEN-1297. The sequence continues at coordinate 21,377 of CAZUCY010000027.1, forward strand.
GATGAACTGAGAAATTCCGACAAAAAAACCGGTGAACTAAATAATGAAGAGCCCGCTCCTGAACAAAATTCCGGGGAAGCAGGACAAATGCTTTCAAGCGAGTTACCCGCAACAGGTTATGATGATATTGCATTTGAGAATTTTCTTGCTAACCGGAAGGATTCGCTGGATTATCAAAGTCATTATTACAAAAATGTGCTTGTTATATTAACTAACCTTCAGGTAGCCGTTCAAAAAGAAGCAATTCTTTTTTATAACTACCTTCTAAGTACTATCGAAAACAAATACATGAATATTGTTATAGATATGACAAAAATCGACATTATTGATTCTACATTTGTAGGCGTCTTAATTACATACAAAAAAATGATTTCTGAGAATGGCGGCAAAATAAAATTAGTTATGATAATAAAAAAGCAGTTTTCTAATTCGATGATTCAACAAAGCATCGAGAAGAACTTTGAAATATTTACAGATTTAAAAACTGCCGTTAAAAGTTACTGAAATCCCGGGATTACATTTTTACGGAATGAATATTGAAATTAAAAATCTTTTACTAACAACTTTATTTGGTTTTGTAATATGCGTAATTCTTGGTTTATTATTTTACGGCATAAACTATCAGACACGGATTTCACTGATTAACACGGGGAAGAAAATAAATTTAATCCGTGAAATCTCTATCACTAAAGAAAAATTAAATAATTTCGATTATTAAAGGGAGTAATGATTTTAGAATAGTTTTATTTCCTAATACCTTTATGGAAGATTTATTTTTACGTCATAGTTTAAACAAAGAAGATATAAAAGACTGTAAAATAAAGGAAATGCAATCCGGTGATTTATTAATTTGTCTTTCAGCCAGACCGACCTGTCCCCATTTTTTAAAATTTGGAAATGAAAAATTTTGTCAGCATGATTTAATTAAAGAAATCGTAAAACAAAGACATGCAGATATTTATCAGACAGGTTAAATAAAAGTAAAAACTTTTACAAAATAAACAGACATTTCCTGATTAGCCGGGCATATCTGTGCGATCTTCAAAATAAAATTCTCCGCTTTTACTTTATCTCCTTAACCAGGGTAAAAAACTGCTTCTTCCTTTCCTTTTTCCTGTAAATTATATCTTCCACTGCTTTGGGCTCCATAAATAATTCTGATGCAAGTTCCCTGGTAATATCACATTTCTTTTTCTTTTCCGGGAAAATTTGGCGCCGTTTAAATTCCGTTTTTATCCATAAATTTCGCACTTTATTTTCGTTCAGAATTCCAAGTTCGCGGTAATATTCAAGCTGACCTTCTTTTAGGTTAATATCTTTAACGGCAGGATAAGAATCTTCATCCTGCGGCGATAAGAATATACTAAGCCGCTTTTCAATCAACTCGGGTAATGTTTTAACCTCTTTTTGCTTTTTCAGGAAATCTTCCAAAGAATAAAAAATATCTTTGTTTAAACAAATTTCAATTTTTTTCTTTCGTATGGACATAGCACATACACAATATTAATAACTCATGTTATGCAAAATTGCATTGAGAAATTATTAGACCTCTACAAGGGTTCAATGTTTTTGGAGTGAAATATTTTTCTACACACCTGCCTGCCGGCAGGCAAGTATGCTGCCTATGCTAAATAAAGAGATCATGAATTAATTAGTTCCTTTTACTGCCACTTTTCAAGATTAAATTTTATTACATCTTCTTTCCGCGCATACCCAGGCTTATCTATTCCCGGAACTTTTACCTGATCATAATAATCCCACGCATTTTTATCGTCATTAAGCTGTTTTACTAAATCGGAATAAGTAAATATTTGAACGCAGCTATCGTACGAAATAAAATCTGCAACAGTTGGGACCGGGTACCGGCAGGTATCGATAACATGATTAACGGCATCCCTTAGCCTGATATCCGTAAATTTTTTCTCCCTAAGTCTTCGGTTAAGCGCTTCATAAAAACCTTCCGGAAGCTGGGGGAATGCCTTTGCAATTTCAAGGTTTTGTTCCAATACAGTTCTAAGCGTAAGCTGCCCGGCATAAACAGATAAACCTTTATCCGTTACCGCCGGAGTTATTGAGGATATTAAAGGCTTTATCAATTGCGTCGATAATTCCTTCAGTTGTAGCTCCAACTGCTTTATTATTCCGGTTTCCAATATTATTTTTAAGTTTTGTTTTTATAAAATTCAATTTATTTAAAATCATTGAAGGCGACATATTTTCCTGCAAAAACTTATCATCAACGGTCATTGATTGCCTGAATAACACCTGGAAATCAATAAGAACCTGCGTTGAATCTTTTTCATGGTTCTGCCTTTTATAAAGATTTAATAATTTTCCAATTGAACCTCTTTCCTTCTGCCTATCGGTTAAAATAAAATCATCATTTCTTGCGGTTTTATACTCCTGCAGAAAAAGATCAAGGAGCATATCGATAAAATCTTTTTTATTTCCCCCCGCACCCCCCTTAAGATCCTTTTCATTATCCGGTTCTTTATCCTTATCCTTTTCATGCAGGTCAGAAGCTGCCCTATTATTACCCTTATTTTCGCAATATGTAATTTCTAAGTTTTCATCAATTAAATCATTTTTTTGTAATTCTTTTATAATCGGACGGTGCGGATAAGTATCCCATGATAATTTATTATACTGAAACTCTATGAATTTTGGAATAAAATATTTATCACCAAGAATAATAAGCCGTCCTGCAAAAACTTTTTCAACTTCAGCGTGTTCAAAATCGAAGCCGGTAAAAAATTTAGCCTGCTCAAAATCTAAATCCCAAATACCTGCGTTACTGCATGTATCGTTAAGATATATCCAAAGCAATTTATATTTTACATCTAAACCACGGAACCATTTATCCTGCCATTTATTTGACGCTGTAAATCTTTTACCCATTAGAATTCACTTAATTTGTTTACGTTATTATTGCGGGTGATTTTAATAACACAGTTCAAGCCATAAACGCAGCCCGGGGTTTTATACTGCCTTTTCCTCCATGGAGGCAATTGGGAAAAGTTTTTATTACGGGTTCAAATAAACTATCTATCATAATTCTGCTCCTTCGGAGTCAGTAACATTATATTAAACCGGCATGATAGTTTTAATTCCATTAAAAAAATTTAATGCCCTGTCTTGGATTAATGAATAAAATTTTTTTGATTTTAAGCTATATTATTTTCAGGTCTGTTTATATTTAACAAAGTTCAGTATACCGTACATCAATTAACTATTAATACAAATATACGTACTATGTACGTATTTGTCAAATAATTAATTTATGTATGCTATTAACTCCTTCCTTTGCCAAATGCCCCGCTTTCCGGCAGCGCGGAGAAAAAATCCGGATGACATGTGTTATCTTTTCTTCACCACGATTCACCGGAAGTGACAAACCTATCCCCCGCTATGCAGATTTGCGGCATAGACGCCATGTGACAGCAAAATGAATAAAGAGAAGGGACTAAATTCCGGACAGGGTAAACATATAAAAGTCCATCAAATGCTGTGTTTGTAAAACTATCAATAAGAATTAAACACTAAAAAGAATAAACAGATCCAATCAGAATAGTGTTTTGATAGCTCTTTGTAAGACTGCCCGAGATATCCTCAAAAGTATTATTGACGTTGGACCAATCGCCTCTGTATTCTAAACGTGTAATCAGACTGCCGCCGAATTTGTATTCATAAGTAAGTGTAATCTCTTTAAGCGCCTGCGGTGTTAAAGTAGTAAATCCATTTTGGTCATAATAATATTCCCCTCTTGCAGCAATTGCAGAAACGCTGCTGAAAGTGTATTTGCCTGTCAGCGCCGCACCTTTCCAGACTGCAAAACCGACCGGGCTGTTGGCTTCCTGTCCATAATCCGCATTTAGGGTTACAAACAAAGCGTCTGCCGCCTGGAGATTGAAAATAGAATCATACACATACCTTTTATTATTGGCATTAGGTTCTTCCGCTCCACCAATGAAGTTCTCTATAAATGAAAAAACAGGAGAAGGAGTCCATGTAATTTCTGCTCCTAAAGTCTTATCCGAATTATTGTCAATTACGTTATTCCATCCGTTATAAACATAAAGAACAGCGCTGAACTGCGGGCAGAAAGTATAACCTGCTGAAGCGCCCACATGCCAATATGGGATAGCGTAAGTAAACAGAAATGACCGGCTGTAATTGATATCAGCGGCTGACTCAATAACTTCACCGCCCATGTGTGTAAGCATTTTACCGGCATTTACCGTAATTCCGCTGCCAACAGGTATTATAGCGGTTAAATATGCTTGTTCAACATTCTTTAAAGATTTATCAGCGCCTAAATTTGCATCGCTGTTTACAACATCCATAGTTTGTCCGTAAGCCAAATCAACGCGGAAACCGACGGGACTTGCAGCCTTTTGGAAGGTAAGCCTCGCTTCGTTAAGGTTAAACTGGTTCTCATTAACATCAAATGCCCTGTAACCATTCATACGGCTTAAAGGGTTGTTCAAGTTTTCGTTGAAGTTAACGTCAACCATCCCTGTAACAGATATAGGATTACCTTGCGCTGTCGTATCCTTAGTTTGTGCAATTAGTAATGCCGAACCAGACAGCAGCGTAAGAACAATAATTGAAATGCTTTTTACTAAAGTATTATTTAAATAATTCATATTATTCCCTCTTATTTATTAATAACCCGTGTTACACAATATTTTATATTTAAATAACTACTACCTATAAGTCGTGGAATTACGGGCAATAGAACTTATGTCTTTAGTCAAATTTATAATTTTTTTTTGGGTTAAAGCCCGGATTTTCCTTATCAAGTTCTTGATTTATGGGTTTGAAACATAAACGCTGTCTTTAGCCAGCGTAACAATATCAACTAAGGCAACCGGACTACCGTTAGCGCCGTTTTCAGATATACTTGTCCCTGTAAATGAGATGCTTGTTCCTGAGCCGGCGGTACTAATTGTATAAGTTCCGTTAGCATTAGATGATAAGCCGGTCGGCATCGTAAAATTTACAAAAGAAGCGACGCCCGAAGTTGCTCCGCCGCCCATTGCGGTAGGCGTGTTGGCATACTGGCGGGCTATACCGCCTAAATTATTTAAATCTGCCGTAATAGCATTTTTATTGGCTACTATGGCATTTGCACTGAAAAGATTTATCCCAACTACAATAGAAATCCCAATTATAATAATACCAAGTACGATTAAGAGAAGTTGCTGCTGACCTATGTTTAGAACTCCTTAATTTAATAATTATATCAATTTTTCCGCCGCAAGCAGCAGTTTAATATTTTTATATAATTAAGCTAAAGCTATTTATCCTTTTTTGCAAGCGGAAAAAATAATAAAAAAGTTAAATTATGAAAAAATATCCCTGCCTGGCTGGACGCAAACAAATTTTCTGATTTCAAAACAATGCATCCTAAAGCCGGCCTGGTTCCCTCCGAAAAAACGGAGATGTATCTTGCATACGATCAAGCAAACATTTACGCTGGTATTCAATGCTTCGACAGTGAACCGGACAGGATAGTATGTTTTCCAACGGGATAGACTACGGCATTTCAAGCGGCTTGTGGCTGCGTTGTTTTATCTTTTTATAAAGCGTTGAAACGGTTACCAAATATGAGCATTTACACAGCACACATGGACGAGATTACATATGAAGAAGAACTAAAAGAAGAATGCGAAGAGATTATGAATCAATACGTCTTTAAGAATATTAATTAAACTTTGGTATTGAATTACCCTTAGCAGGTTGTTGTAAATTGCCTTCTTCCACAAAATTGCTAATGTAAATTCTTTCTATTAGTTTTACTTACCGGCAGATTGCGTGTTGCTGTTAGACCCGCACTGCGCATAACGCCAAACATCAGGCAAAAATTCTAAGAGAGGAATATTAGAATGGACCAAATCCCAGCTGCTTTTTGGAGCGTCCCCGAAACAGAGATACTTAAAAATCTTAATACAACAAAAGACGGATTAAAGAGCGATGAAGCCCGTCAAAGGCTTGCACGCTACGGCGCTAATACATTAAAACCCCCGAAACGCTCCGATGCTTTTACCCTTTTAATCGGGCAATTCAAAAGTCCGCTCATCCTCATACTCTTCTGCGCAACCGCGCTATCGTTTTTTCTGGGTGATACGGTGGACGCATACATTATTCTTTCAATCGTCCTGGCAAGCGGCTTGCTTGGATTTTGGCAGGAGCGCGGCGCTTCAAACGCAGTAAATAAATTGCTGTCAATCGTTCAGATTAAAACTGCAGTAATGCGCGACGGCAGTTCCAAAGAAATCCCCGTCGAAGATATTGTGCCGGGTGATATAGTGATTCTCAACGCGGGCGATATTATTTCGGGTGACGGCATTGTTCTGGATTCCAAAGATCTTTTCGTGGATGAAGCCATGCTGACAGGTGAAACATTCCCCGCAGAGAAAATTGAATCAGTACTGGATTCAGAAACACCGTTAGGCGAACGGACAAATTCACTTTGGATGGGTACTCACGTTGTAAGCGGCAGCGCAACGGCGCTTATTGTCCGCACTGGCAAGGATACGGAGTTCGGCAAAGTATCTGACCGGTTAAAACTCAGACCGCCTGAAACGGAATTTGAGCATGGCATAAGGCGGTTCGGCTATTTTCTAATGGAAGTAACTCTGCTGCTGGTGGTGTTCATTTTTGCCGTTAACGTATATTTAGCCCGCCCGGTACTTGATTCATTTCTTTTCTCGCTGGCGCTTGCTGTCGGGCTGACCCCGCAGTTACTGCCTGCGATTATCAGCATTAATCTTGCCCATGGCGCAAAACGGATGGCAGAGAAAAAGGTTATCGTGAAGAGGCTCGCTTCAATCGAAAACTTCGGCAGTATGAATATAATCTGCTCTGATAAAACCGGTACATTAACCGATGGAATCGTACAGCTTCAATCGGCTCTTAACGTGGATGGCGCTCCAAACGATAAAGTTTTACTTCACGCTTATCTCAACGCTTTTTATCAAACAGGTTTTAAGAATCCAATCGATGAAGCTGTATGCGCTTTCCGGCAGTTTGACCTGTCCCCTTACAAAAAGCTGGACGAAATTCCGTATGACTTCCTTCGAAAGCGGTTAAGTATATTAGTTTCAGAAGGAGATAAGCATTTATTAGTAACAAAAGGCGCACTGAAAAATGTGCTTGATGTGTGCTCATCTGTTGAAATGAGCGGAGGAGCCGTAGTTGATATAAACACGGTACGGAATCTCGTTCAGCAGCGCTTTGAGGAATTCAGCAATAAGGGTCTTCGTACGCTGGGTGTTGCTTATAAAAATGTAGGCGCTGAATCAAGCATAAATAAAGATTACGAAATGGGCATGACGTTTTCAGGTTTTCTCGTTCTGTTTGATCCGCCTAAACCGGGTATTATCGAAACGATTACAAATCTAAAGAACCTTGGTGTCGCTTTAAAAGTTATAACAGGCGATAATCATTTAGTTGCTGCCAATGTAAGCTGGCAGATTGGATTAAAAAATTCTAAAATACTTACGGGCCCTGATATTAGCAATATGAGCGATGCAGCGCTTTTAAATACAGCAGGCGGTGTAGATGTCTTTGCTGAAATTGAACCCAATCAAAAAGAACGGATAATCATTGCTCTTAAAAAAGCAGGGAATGTAGTCGGGTATATGGGTGACGGTATAAACGACGCTTCGGCTATACACGCTGCTGATGTCGGTATTTCCGTAGACAGCGCCGTGGATGTGGCTAAAGATGCTGCGGATATTGTTCTTCTCGAAAAAGACTTAGGCGTTTTGGTGCAGGGTGTACGTGAAGGCAGGGCTACTTTTGCAAACACACTCAAGTATGTTTTCATGGCAACCAGCGCTAATTTCGGAAATATGTTCAGCATGGCGGGCGCATCACTCATTTTAAAATTTTTACCGTTACTGCCAAAGCAGATTCTGCTTACCAATCTAATGACGGATTTCCCCGAAATGACTATTGCAACCGATAGTGTGGATAAAGAAATGATTGACCATCCGCGCCGGTGGAACATTAAAGCAATCCGTAAGTTTATGATTACATTCGGCATTGTTAGTTCGGTGTTTGATTATCTGACGTTTGGAGTATTGCTTCTTGTATTGCATGTTAACGAAATTCAATTCAGAACAGGCTGGTTTGTAGAGTCCGTTGTATCGGCGGCGCTGATAGTGCTTGTTATCAGGAGCCGGAGACCGTCTTACAGAAGCCAGCCGGGAAAATATTTATTAATTGCAACTTTAACAATTGTTGCCGTAACAATAATCTTACCCTTTACGCCGATAGCCGGAATTCTGGGATTCTGTCCGCTCTCAATCCCGCTTCTTCTTTATATCGGGTTGATTATTTTGCTTTACATAATCACAGCAGAAGCCGCAAAGAGGATTTTCTACAAACGGGTGAATATGTGAATGAATAGAAATAATTATACCGCATCCTGCCTGCCGGAAAGGCAGGCAGCAGGAAGGGTTTATTTCTTTTTTAGAATAAATTAATTAAGTTGATGTACTGCTTTTACGGGACTTCTATAAATAAGTTGCGGAAAAATATAATCCGGGCAAGTATACGGGCTGATAATTTCCGGTATGAGAATATGATTCTGTAAGTCAAAAATTGAAACAATCGGTTCTGTTCGCTGGTACAATAGTTAAGTAAAATTAAACCCACTTTCAATACAATTTTAATGAAAGGAGCCTTTCTATGACTACTTTATTCCTCATAGGCAGAATTATTTTTGCCGTATATTTACTTTTCAACGGCGTCAATCATTTTATGAAATTCAAGATGATGTCCGATTATGCAAAAATGAAAGCGGTGCCGCTGCCTAAGGCGGCAGTTGCCGGTACCGGACTGATACTTTTAATTAGCGGTTTGTGCATTCTTCTTGGAGCTCATCTCCGTATTGGTATCGGTTTACTTGTAATTTTCCTTATAGCGACTTCATTTATGATGCACAATTTTTGGAAAGTTCAAGATCCCCAGATGAAGATGGCAGAAATGGTTAACTTTTTAAAAAATATGGCGCTGCTTGGAACCGTACTAATGCTTGCGGGTATTCCACGTCCCTGGCCGCCGTTATAACTATGTTGACTTAGTGCGTGTAACTTCTTCCGGCATTATAAAAATGTAGGTCGAAAAGATTTGTCCGGCTACTATTTCTCTTTTCCTGATTTGTCGGGCATATCTGCTTGACCTACATACTCTTTAAGCCGAACAGCCTGTCTGCATGCAAGGCCTGTCCGGCTCTTTATATGTATTTGACAAAACACTAACCTCAAATCAATAAACTATTCCATTTTTTAGCCGATAATAAGTAAAGAAAATAAAAAAATATGAGGATAAATAATATCCCCGGTAAGGGGAACAGACTTGAAAACCGGCTGTAAATTGTGATTTACATACAAAGTTCATGTGCAAAATGGATTTTCCGAATAATTATAATAGTCAAAATTTATTAAGCAAAGCAAAAGGGATCTAAATGAAATGGTTTAATAATCTTAATATAGGGATGAAGCTGACAACAGGTTTTGTATTATTTGGTATAATTTCGGCGGTTATTGGTTCCGTCGCCTATTCTGAAACTTCAGGCATAGGAACGGTATTTATGGTTATATTCTTAAATACAGTTTGCGCTTTAATCCTGACAGGTATCCTGACAAAAAATATAACCGACCCGTTGAAAAAAATTGTTTCTAAATTACTTGAAATAGGTCAGGGACATCTTGGCGAAAAAATAAATATTGACTCAAAAGATGAATTAGGCAGGGCTGCCGCTGCTATAAATCAAATTACGGATACCCTGCGGAATACTGTTGCCGGCAATATAAATAAATTATCCATAGGAGATTTCGGATTTGAAATAATTGCAAAAGATGAAAGGAATGAAATTGCAGCTGCATTAAATAAGCTTGCAGGTAAATTGAAAGAATTTAAAAACCAATCTGATTTATTGAACCGGGCTATTGCCGAAGGTAATACCGATTACAGGATAGATTCGGACAGATTTGCCGGAGGGTATAAGGTTATAGCAGAAAATATTAATAAATCTATTCATGAGATAGTTACTGTAGTCCGCACAGGTTATACCATTATGCAAAAGTTTACAGAAGGTGATTTTACTGCCAGGTACGAAGGAAACTATAAAGGCAATTTTGATAATTACCGGAAGAACTTAAATAATCTGGGAGAATCCTTAGAAAGGTTTGCCGGAGAGGTAGTAAACATTATTACCGCAACAACAAACATTTCAAATGAGATTGCTGCAAATATGCAGGAAATGGTAAAAGGATCTGATGAACAAAGCCAGCAGACTTCCGAGGTAGCCAGCGCTGTTGAAGAAATGACAAAAACAATTTTAGATACAACCCAAAATACTGAAGCAGCCACTGAGGCTTCAATGCAGTACGGTAATATTGCAAAAGAAGGAGGAAATGTTGTTCAGGAAACAATTGAAGGTATGAATAAAATAGCGGAAGTTGTAAAGAAATCAGCAGATACGGTACAGGCATTAGGAAAAAGCAGCAATGAAATCGGCGAGATAATTCAGGTAATAGACGATATTGCGGATCAGACAAATTTATTAGCTTTGAACGCAGCAATTGAAGCCGCCAGAGCCGGGGAGCAAGGGCGCGGCTTTGCAGTGGTTGCCGATGAAGTAAGAAAATTAGCCGAAAGGACTACAAAAGCAACAAAAGAAATCGCAGCCACTATTAAACGTATTCAAAAAGATACCGAAGGCGCAGTTAAATCAATGGAATCAGGTACTGTTGAAGTGGACCGGGGCAAACAATTGGCTGATAAAGCCGGTATATCGTTGAATCAAATAATTGCCGGCGCCGATAAAGTTGTGAACATAGTAACCCAAGTATCAGCAGCCAGTGAGGAACAATCTTCCGCTTCAGAGCAAATTAGTAAAAATGTGGAGGCTATTAACACCGTGACACAACAAAATTCAGCCTCTTTGCAACAAATATCAAATGCTATGGAAGATCTTGACCGCTTAACGGCAAAATTTCAATCTGTTGTGAGCAAATTTATAATATCCCGGGAAACTTTATCAAACGCAGGATTTTCCGGAAACCAGCAGAAAGTTAAATCTTACGTTCAAAAAAACGGACGATTAATCAACCGGGAAATTTAAAGTTAATTTCAAGGCGGTATAAATTCTGATTATCCCAAATAATAGCCGCTTTGCTGGATTTCATTTTGGAAGCCGGTATTATCATTTATAAAGAAATAAAGCTCATTTAAGTCAACCGGCTTGATTAATATTTTAACGGGATTGAGATAATAACTTTGAACCAGGGATATATTTTCATTACTGTCGGCAACAAAAATATATGGTATCTTAGTTACTCCCGAAAGACGTGAAATTGCTTCAATACCGTCTATATCGCCTTTTAATGTAATATCTGAAATAATAATTGAAGGGTATTGATTCAAAGTAGTTTTAATCAGGTCATCGCCCGTAGACACAAGGTTTAGCACATGCAAGCCCTTCACTTCAAGAAATACTTTTATCTTTAATGCTAAAGATAAATCGCTGCTGCATACCAATATCTTAATTTTATTCATCACCGCTTCATCCTTAGAGTTTTAAGTCAGGAAGAATCTACTGCTATTTAAATAAAATTGCAAGTCAATAACAAAATAAATATTAAAAAATATTGGTTTAAAAATAAATTCGGATTTTGCGTTGGAGAAATATAAAAGTAAGGAGGGAGGTAAAACCTTAACTCATTAGAATATAAGAAATTATAAATTGGAGAAATTACTCAGAATAATGAGCTGTGTATTTATCAAGCAGGTTTCTAATCACCTTTTGATATTGGCTGCCGTGTTTAAAGGCAATCTTCTTAAAATAATCAACGCTTGATTTGCTGAGATTTAAAGTAACCTTTACATTCTTTTCGTTTAAGATCAATTCTTCAGGTTTAGGCAGAAAATCTTTTACAATTTTTATTTCACCTATTTTTTCATCAGTATATTTTATTTTCTTCTTCATAAATCCTTTTTCCTTTTCGCCGGTAACCTGCTCCTATAATCCTAATTATTTTATTTCTGTAAGTAAACCTAACCGTTATTATTTCCTCATTAATTTTGCCAAAGCAAAAATATCTCTTCTCAATATTACTATGTTCCAAATCTATTGCAATAACTCTGTATGGGCCTACAAATGCTAATTGAGCTTCTTCAAAAGTAACTTTGTGTTTCCTTTGATTAACTAAATTTTTATTTTCATCCCACTCAAAAGATTTATTTAACGACATTTTTTCTATTTATACATATAAATATACATATTATAATATGTATAGGCAATTCAATTCCCATGACTAAAGTCATGGGCTGCCTAATTTCACATCCTTATGTTTTTCATGCTGCCCGCGCACCCGCCTGCCGGCAGGCAGGTTCATCCGTGGGTATAGATGCCGGAATAAAAAACCATTAGTTGTTTCAATTCCCATGCACACCTCTCATAAGTAATTTTAACGCAAAATCATTTCAACAACTTTTAGGTTCTTATAATATACGTTATAAGCAATCATTCTACAAAACAAAGACGAAGCGCATGCTTCGTCTTTGCTGTTAAATAATTTATTTACTTTGCTATTTTAATAAGTAAATCAGCTACTCTGCAGGAATAACCCCATTCATTATCGTACCAGGAAACAATCTTAAAGAATCTTTTTTCATCTTTGAAATTATTCTGAAGAGTTGCAAGAGAATCATAAATAGAAGAACGATCATCGTGAATGAAGTCTGTAGAAACAACTTCTTCATTGGAATATCCGAGGATGCCTTTAAGATAGGTTTCGGAAGCTCTCTTCATCAAAGCATCAATTTCTGCAATTGAAGTATCTTTTACCGAACGGAAAGTTAAATCGACAACAGAAACATCAGCAGTAGGAACTCTGAACGACATACCTGTTAATTTACCTTTTACCGAAGGAAGGACTTCGCCTACAGCCTTAGCAGCGCCGGTGCTGGAAGGGATTATATTTATGGCTGCCGCTCTGCCGCCTCTCCAATCTTTCCTGGAAGGGCCGTCAACCGTTTTCTGTGTAGCGGTATATGAGTGAATTGATGTCATTAAACCGGTTTCAACACCGATACCTTCTTTAAGAAGAACATGAACAACAGGAGCCAAACAGTTTGTTGTACATGAAGCGTTAGAAATTATATTATGCTTCGCAGCATCATATTCATTATCATTAACGCCAAGAACGATGGTTTTTACATCACCTTTAGCAGGAGCAGAAATAATAACTTTCTTAGCGCCCGCAGTAATATGTCCTTGCGCCTTTTCGGAAGCTGTGAATAAGCCTGTTGATTCAATTACGTAATCAACGCCAAGCTCTTTCCAAGGTAATTGTGAAGGATCTTTTGTTGCGGCAATACACCTAACTTTATTACCATTAACAACTAAAACATCGTCTGCTTCCACAGTTGGTGAACTTTTTTCAGTAGCAAGCTGACCTTTAAATTTACCCTGGACAGAATCATATTTTAATTGATAAGCGAAATATTTAGCATCGGTTGTTACATCAACTACTGCTACAACATCTACTTTACTTCCTAAAAACCCTTTATCAACTATTGCGTTAAATACGAGTCTTCCAATTCTGCCAAATCCGTTTATACCTGCTTTAATAGCCATTCTGAACTCCTTTTAAAAATAATTAGCTTTCCTGTAATATACATTATAGAAAGTCAATCTACTGAATAATTTCAACCGTCTGTTTAAACTACATAAAGAGCAATTTCATTAATTGAAAGATTTAATAAATACGAGGGGAGTTTGTCTAATGATAGAGCATCAAATCCAATTATTCCGAAATCAGAAATTCCCGGACTATGTTTTGTTCATCATTATAAAATTAGCTATTAAGAATAAAAGTTTCAAACTTGATATACGGAGCACTCTAATTACAGACAAGAATACTTTTTTAACCAAAACCTGCCAGAGTTATATAAAAGGTTCTTAACTTTTAATCCTTCACGCAGCGAACGTTATACCCGTAAGCCTTAACGCCGTAGTAGTAGACGTAGACCCTTTTACCATGGTAGGCCAGGTCCATGCCGTACGCGTAGCCAGCACCGTCCCCCGTAGAACTCCAAAAACCAGCGTAGCCACCAAAACCGTAGAAGTAACCACCGCCATCGCGGTAGCCCGCCAACAGCGCGGAAAAACCACTTGTGTCTGTACTAATATTGTCTTGCCCAATTACCTTCAATGCATTTCCATCCAGATTTACAATAACTGCTAATGTATCAAATTCATTTAAGGTCGGTATGTGCCATCCACTTGGACAAATGCCTTGTACGTTTCCACTAAATGCCGGATTTGCTGAATCTGTATTTGTAGCTCCATTCTTATACTGTACTGCCTCCCCCCATTGATATAATCCTCCATAAGTTGCACAGTTGGCTGGATCGTCACCGTAACAATACTTTTCAATTACTCCGTTATTTGTTTGATCTTGCATACTATCTATCATTGTTCCTACATTAAGATTTTCCACTAACCAGCATTGACTGCCTATTTGAACAGTATGGTATGTTTGACCGGCATAATATACTGTCGGCGTTCCGGGACATGGAGCTAATTTGGTATAATTTATTGTACTTGTCCAGCCTGTTGATGTATTGGTAAAGTTCCATATAGTTGAAAAGCCAATTGAATCTATTTGTCTTGTTATTGTTCCGGCATTATTCCCTTTGGTTATTATTATTGAACCGGTTTGGGCTTTGCTTATCTGCACTGTCCCGATTAGTATTAATATTATCAATATTTTTTTCATTGCTGATATTCCCTTTTCTTTTATTGCTTTATTTTAGATACATCATCTTTAAGGATTTAACATATTGACCGGCTGTAACCCGGTAAATATATACGCCGCTTGCAACTGAGTGTCCGAAATTATTATCGCCGTTCCATTGGACGGTATAATTACCTGCTTGACTCTCACTGTTT
>CAZUCY010000028.1:0-36298 GCA_964618785.1 uncultured Ignavibacteriaceae bacterium
ATGTTCACGGCGGACCGCAGGGGCAATGGATGGATTCTTTCCGCGGTGACTGGCAAGTATATCCCGGATCGGGTTATGTTGTTGCTTTCCCCAATCCGCATGGCTCTACGGGTTACGGGCAGGAATATACTTCCGAGATTTCTACCGATTGGGGAGGGCTTGTGTTTGATGATCTTATGAAAATAACGGACACGCTTGAAACGCTTCCTTATGTTGACAAAGACAGAATGGGCGCTATGGGCTGGTCTTACGGCGGATATATGATGAACTGGTTCCAGGCAAAAACAAAAAGATTTAAGTGCCTTGTTTCAATGATGGGGTTGTTTGACCTTACATCTATGTGGGGAGCTACAGAAGAATTGTGGTTCCCAAATTGGGATTTAAATGGGCAGCCTTGGAACTCGGAATTATATTCCAAATGGTCGCCATCCACTTATGTTAAGGATTTTTCTACTCCAACGTTAATTATTACAGGCGAAAAAGATTACAGAGTTCCTTATACACAAAGTCTTGAATATTTTTCGACACTTCAAACTCTTGGGATTGATTCAAGATTAATTATATTTAAGAATGACGGGCACTGGCCGGATAATATAAAATCAATGCCGCTTTATTATGACGCTCACTTAGATTGGTTTCACAAATATTTGGGCGGCGATCCCGCGCCTTACGATGTAAATGAAATGGTTAAGAATTTGAGCTTTAAAGAAGGGAAAGAGTAGCAACACTTAAATCTTCTTTAGCTAATTCTACCCATTACCTGACTTTTAATAGCTGTTACTCTTGCCTGAGCCGAAGAGTATTATCTTATCAAGATTAGTACTTTGTCTATATCAAAGAAGAAAATATATTTAATTATAGAAATCTTTTGTCGCACAAATCAATACAATTTTATTTTATGCATCGGCTCAAAATTGCTGCTTGAATAATAATCGTACATATTAAAAACCTGGGACTGCTTGGGAGCATTAAAATTTTGAGAAGCTATAGTAACCGGCTGAAGTCTTTCTAAAATAGATTTTCTTTGAGCCATTGAATTATAATCTTCATTTAATATTTTGAATCTCTGCCCAAATGAGCCCGGCTGATGACTTTGATTTCCAACCATAGGCTGATTTCCATATTGTATGTTTTGATATTGAGTGTTTTTGTATTGTAAATTATCATATTGCTGGTTTTCAATCGGTAAATTGTTCATTTGTTGCATTTCAATCGGCGCATAAATGATTTGTTGGCTTTCATCGGCTGGTTTTATCATTTGCGGGCTTTCAATAGGTTCATAAATTATTTGTTCATTTTTAACCGGTACATTTATCATTTGTTCATTTAAATTTTGAATGTTTTCATATTGTTCCGGATTAAATGGTTTTTCAGCTATATAAGGCTTTATGGAAGGCATCTGCACTGGAACATTTGAATAAGTTTTTTTCACTTTTCTATTTTTTAATTTATAGATTAAATAAGAGGTGATAACTATTAAAGTAGAGATTAATGCAAATATTTTAATAGAGAAAATAATAATCTGTAATAATTCCATGTCCTTATTCCATAATTTTTATATTGAGAGAACAAGTTCTATACCATCTTTAATTAGCTGGCTTCTGAAATAATAAAAAATTATATGGGATATGCTGAATAAAATGAATTGAAAGGTATAAAAGCTTTAATATAAGTTGAAATTAAAGCTTTTAATGATATATTTTAATAAGTAATGCTTAAATGTCTTAAGGTAGAATTTTACTTAACGGTATAAAAAAAATACTATTTTCTTTCATTAATAAGCTGATATCCCATTTTTTTTGAGATAAATATATCATTATGAGACGCTGAAAAATTAAGTAAAAATTTCAAAATAGAGGTTATATAAATTATTTAATGTGTGATTTTAATTCCACAATATATTTGATTTTCTTTTTATTGTTTGATAATTTAAATGTTGGAATTACAAAGGTTTAAACCAGAGGCTTATAATTATAATCTTTAAAAAAATGAATAGGGTAATATTATGACAAAGGCAGATATTGTTGATAAAGTAGCTGCGGGAACTGGACTAACTAAATTGGAAACAGAGGCTATAATTGAAGGATTCTTTAAAACTGTTATTGAGGCTCTTAAAGAGGGAAACGGTATAGAAATAAGAGGGTTCGGAAGTTATAAGGTTAAGAAGAAAAATGCACGGCAGGCAAGAAATCCTAAATCCGGTGAATCTGTTTTCGTTCCGGAGCACTATGTCCCGACATTTAAGTTTTCTAAGGATTTTAAAGAACTAGTAAATGTAGGAATGAAAGAATCGAAAAAGAATGTTTAAATTTTGTCCTAAGTGTGGTTACAAATTAGTTCAAGAATTTAAGTTTTGTCCGGAATGTGGTTTTGGATTAGAAAAAGTTAGATATGATAAAAGCAATGCAAATCAGATCAGCGGTGAAGCATTAAAGGAAACCGGATATGTTGGAAAAAAAATTTGCGACAACTGCGGTGAAGAAAACAACATAGAAAATATTATTTGTTCAGGCTGCGGCATAATATTCACGGGGATATTAACGGGGAAGTTTGAAGCAAATTCAACCGATCGGAAGGAAAATGTTTCTCTAAATGTGAAATCAAAGTCCGTTATTAAACCCGGCAATTCTAAAAATACTAAAGGCGATTTAAAGAGTGATGCTAATGTTAAAATAAAAAGTTTGAACAAAGCTGGAACCGTGACTATTATTGCCGTTGGAGTTGGCATTGCTATAATAATTTTAATTTTTTCAGGCTTACTTAATTCCATAATTGTTCCAAGGAACACTACGAATACAAGTACAATTCAAAATTCCAGTGTTGATCTAAGCAGCATTCAAAAGATTAATGATCTTGAATCGGTTGTAAAAAATAATCCACTTGATACAATTTCAATTTTAGAATTGGCTCAGTTAAAAAATGATGCCGGTATGTTTGAACAAGCTATAATAAATTATAAACAATATTTATCTTTGGTTCCAAAAGATGCTAATGCAAGAATAGATATGGGTATTTGTTATTATAATTTGCAGAATTATGATACTGCTATAAACGAGATGGAAATAGCATTAAAGTACAATCCTAAACATCAGATTGGCAATTTAGACTTAGGTATTGTAAATTTGGCGGCTGGAAAAATGGAAAAATCCCAGGAATGGCTAAAGAAAGCTGTTGAGATAGACCCGAATTCCGAATCTGGTAAAAAAGCTCAGGAGCTATTGAGTTCACACAATAATAAAATAAATGGAGGTAAATAATGCCTTGCGGCAGAAAACGTAAAAGACATAAAATGTCTACTCATAAAAGGAAAAAAAGACTTCGGAAAAATCGGCATAAGAAAAAAATAAGATAGCCTGATACTTTTCTTTTTGTAGATAAAATGGTAAATGATATTTTTATGTTTACCATTTTCTACTTTTCGGCCATCTTAGCTCAGCTGGTAGAGCAGCGCATTCGTAATGCGCAGGTCGCCGGTTCGATCCCGGCAGATGGCTCCCCACCAAGAATATAAAAATTTATTTAATAACCTACTTTAAATAACTTGCTCTAACTATAATTTTATCAAAAAGATACAACCAGATTTTTTATAAAAAATGGTCTTTTTTATAAAATTTGTCTAAAAAAAGTAATAATTTCCTTGACATTTTGAATTATTTTCCCTTATTTTGGGGAGTAGTGGGGAATTGTGGTGAAAATGTACTAAATACAGGAAAAAGTTTGTTTCGAGGACAATTTACATATTCAGTTGATTCAAAAGGCAGAATAAGTATACCTGCCAAGCTACGAAAACATGTTTCTCCTGATTCAAACGATACGTTCGTTATGACGCAGGGCACTGCAAGCTGCATTGATATCTACCCATTAGATCAATGGCAGCAATTTGAAACCAAACTTCTGACTTTAAACCCTTTCAAGCCAAATGATGCAAAATTTATTAGGATGATTTTGCAGCATGCAACTGAAGATACACTTGATTCACAAGCAAGGATTTTGGTACCCCAGCCTCTCTTACAATATGCAAAAATAGTTAAAGAAGTATTAATCCTTGGCGCTTTAAAAAAGATTGAACTTTGGAATCCCGAAATTTATTGTGAATATCTTACTCAGACTCCGGAAACTTATGAACAAATTGCAGCTGAAGTAATGGTTCCATGATGAACAACCATCATGCACCGGTCTTACTAAAAGAATCTTTGGAATTCTTGATGACTGATAATAGCGGTGTTTACTTTGATGCGACGCTTGGTTTTGGCGGGCACTCTAAGGCGATTTTGAATTCATTAAGCGACAGTGGAAAATTAATTTCGACCGATGTTGATATTGATGCATTTAAATTTTCTAAAGAAAAATTTAGAGCCGAAAGAAGAATAAAAATATTTAACACTAATTTTTCACAGATAGATATAATTGCAAAGATTGAGTCTATTAAAAATTTCAACGGCATCTTTGCTGATCTTGGCGTTTCCTCATTTCAGCTTGATAATATTTCATCGGGATTTACTTATAGGAAAGAAGCCATATTGGATTTAAGGTTGGACAAAACAAAAAATATTACGGCGGCGGATGTCGTCAATTCTTTTTCGGAAGAAGAATTATCCGACATTATATATAAATATGGCGAAGAAAAAAAATCCAGGCAGATTGCAAAAAGAATTATTGAAAAAAGGAAAATTAAAAAGATTGAAACAACTTCAGCTTTAGCGGGCATAATTGAAGAAATAACACCTTTCAAATATAGAATTAAAACTCTGTCCAGGGTTTTCCAGGCATTTAGAATTTACATAAACGATGAGCTTGAAGTACTTAAATCATTTTTAACTAAGTCAGTTGATCTTTTAGGTGAAGGAGGAAGAATTGTAATCCTTTCTTATCATTCTCTTGAAGATAGAATTGTTAAGGAAGTTTTTAAATATGAAACTCTGGATTGTGTCTGTCCGAAGGATTACCCTGTTTGCAAATGCGATAAAGAAAAAAGATTAAAAATATTAACAAAGAAACCCTTTGTCCCATCTCTGTCTGAAATAGAAAACAATATTAGATCACGGAGCGCTAAATTAAGGGCTGCTGAAAGATTATGAAAAAGAGCGCTAAGCCTTTAATATTTTTTAGTTCATTCGTATTTATTATTGTTACTTCATTAATCCTTGCGTATGTAAGCGTTAAGTTGGAATGTGAAAAGCTTAAAAAAGAAATAGTATTGACGGAAGAAAGATTAAAAGAAATAAAAAACTCAAGAACTAATTTAACAGCACAGGATCAGGACCTGTCTGCAGAGGAAACAATAGTCGGCTTAGCTGAGACAGAGCTTGGTATGATAAGAAGAACAGATGCTCCCATGGAATTAGAAGTAAGTAAAGCAAAGATTGAAGAAATATCCAAGGTTATAGAAAATAAGTATGAGTAGTTCCCGGACTATTTGGGTTATTATTTTTATGGTCGGCTTTTTTGCTGCATTGGTAATAAGGCTGTTTAATGTGCAGGTACTGAAGAGCGATGAACTTAAATATTTTGCCAGGCGCCAGCAGATGGCTTCCAAAATAGTAAAAGCTGAAAAAGGACTGATTTATGACAGAAACGGTGTTCTGCTCGTTTATAATAGCAATGATATTTCTTTTTATCTAGACTTACGAATGGCAACGAAAAATGATAAAAAGAAAATTGCGGAAAAATTTTCATCGATTTTTGGGGAGGACGAAAATCATTATTATGAACTTATGAAGGATTCAGGGAAAACCATTTGCCTGGAAAAGAAAATATTAAGTGAAAAGGCTTTTGCCTTAAAGAACTTTAAAGTAAACGGTTTGTTCTGCAGTGAAGATCCTACACGGGTATATTATTATAAAAACCTGGCATCTCATCTTCTGGGTTATGTTGATGTGCATTATAAGGGCGTTGATGGTATTGCAAAATCATGTGATAATTTATTATCAGGTGAAGACGGGAATATGTTAATTCTTAGGGATGCAATTGGTGATATGATAACTGTTTCCGAGGAGGAGACCAAACCTGCGATTCCTGGCGTTAATATTTATTTAACGATAAATAAAACTTTCCAGGCTATTTTGGAAGAAGAATTAAGAAATGGATTCCAAAAATACGGCGGTTCTTCGGCAGTAGGAATTATAATGGACCCCAACAACGGACAGGTTTTGGCGCTTGCAAACTCTGCCGATTATGATCCTAATGAATACTGGAAATACGGCGATTCTCTAAGAAGGAATTGTGCCATAACAGATACTTATGAGCCGGGTTCAACATTTAAAACTTTTACAATGGCTTCGCTTTTTGATCAAAACCTATGTAATCTGAATGAACAAATTTATGCCGAAAATGGAAGATATAAATTCAAAAATGTTTATATTACAGACGCCCACAACAGTAAATGGTTAACAGTTAAAGGTGTAATGGAACAGTCCAGCAATATTGGTATGGCAAAATTAGTCCAGCGCATAGATAATGATTCATTTTATAAATATTTGAGAGGTTTCGGGTTCGGTAATGTCACTTCTATAAATTTGCCCGGTGAAGTAAAAGGAACCCTTAGAAAGCCAACGGAATGGAGTGAAATTTCCAAAGCTTTTATCTCTTTCGGTTATGGTATTACTGTCACACCAATTCAGTTGTTAACGGCATACTGTGCTATAGTTAATGGAGGTGTGCTTTATCAGCCGCAAATAATCGAAAAGGAAGTGAAGCGCGATGGTCAGTTAATATTCCAAAGTACGCCTGTTAAGATAAGACAGGTGATTTCGGAAGAGAATTCCAAACGTATGAGGGATTTACTTGTTGGTGTTGTCACGGAGGGTACGGGGTCAAATGCGCAGCTTAATTCTGTAAGCGTAGGAGGGAAAACCGGAACGTCTCAAAAACTAATTGATAAAAAATATTCCAAGCAAAATTACAATTCCTCGTTTGTCGGTTTCTTTCCTGCGGATGCGCCTAAGATTATATGCCTGGTTTTAGTAAATTCACCGCAGATTGGAAGATATGGCGGATCAGTTGCCGCCCCGATATTTAAGAATATTGCCGAGCGAATTGTAGAACTTGACCCCGGCAGTTATAAAGACCAGCAGCATCGGGGCGAAACAGCACAAAGGCAGAATGAACAGTTTAACAATAATTTAAAGAGTAACAATATTCAGAACCAGTCATCCGCTCAAAAAATTAATTCTGCAAAATTAATTGAATTCAATACAAATAATGATAAGATGCCTGATCTAAGAGATTGTTCCGTACGTGATGCAATATCAGTTTTATCAAAACTTGGTTTACTATATAAAGTTAACGGGTCGGGAAAAGTTATTGCACAAAGCATTCAGGCTGGCGATGCGATACATAAAGGTTTGTATTGTATTCTAGATTGTAAAGAAACCATTGTTGCAGGAGCTGTGGTTTATTGATGGAATTAACTCAACTATTAGATAGTGTAAAAGCGATTCGGGTAAGTGGTGAAATCCAAAGAAAGGATGTTTCCGGCATATTTTATGACTCGCGCAGGGTTACAAATAACTCTGTTTTTATCGCCGTTAAAGGTTATAATACAGACGGTCATAAATTCATACTTGATGCGCTTAATAAAGGTGCAATCGCAGTAATCCTTGAAGAGAATTACAGTGCTCCCGATGAAATTTTTATTCATAGTAATGCTGCTAAAATTTTGGTTAAGGACAGCCGGATAGCTATGGCAGAGATTTCGGGTTCCTTCTTCAAGCATCCTTCTTCCAAATTAAAATTAATTGGTATTACAGGCACTAACGGCAAAACTACAACATCTTATTTTATAAAAAGTATTTTGGAAACATCGGGTGAGAAAGTCGGTCTGTTGGGAACCATCGCGAATTATATTGGAGATAGAGAATCTAAAGCATCGCTTACTACTCCGGAATCAAACGATCTGAGTGAACTCCTTTTAGAAATGGCAAATGAAGGATGCGGCTATGTGGTAATGGAAGTCTCATCACATTCGCTGATTTTGAACCGGGTATATGGATTAAATTTTAGCTGCGGAGTTTTTACAAATATTACTTCGGATCACCTGGATTTTCATCAAAATTTTGAAAATTATTTTAGGGCAAAGAAAATTTTGTTCAATTCCCTTGCACCGTCAACAATTGCAGTATTTAATGCTGATGATAAAAACAGTTTGGGCTTAATGAAGGATTCCCCTGCAAAATTATTCTCTTACGGTACAGTAACGAATTCTGATTTTGTTATAAAGAATATAACGTTTGATTTACACGGCACTTCATTTAACTTATTTTATAACGGGGTAGAATATAATCTATTTACAAAGTTAATAGGCGAGTTTAATGCCTATAATGCTGCGGCTGCTTTTGCTGTATCAGTGTTGGAAGGAGTAAGTGAAGAAAAAGCTATTGAAGGAATCAAAGCATGCAAACAAGTTCCTGGCAGGATGGAAGTTGTCGGTAAAGGCAATAAAAAAGCTATTGTAGATTATTCTCATACGGCAGATAGTTTGGAGAAAGCTCTCCTTTCAATAAAAAAATTAACAAAAAAAAATCAGCCTGTTTATACTGTCTTTGGCTGCGGCGGAAACAGAGATAAAACGAAACGTCCGCTTATGGGAAAAATTGCAACCGAATTAAGCAGCCAAGTTATTATCACTTCGGATAATCCGAGATTCGAAACTCCTTCTCAAATTATTAGCGAAATAATAAATGGAATACAAAAAAACAATTTCAAAGTAATTGAAAACAGAGAAGATGCAATCCGTTTTGCTATAGGAAATTCCGAAGATGATGCTGTTATTTTGATTGCTGGAAAGGGTCATGAAAACTATCAGGAAATAAACGGTAAAAGAAATCATTTTTCGGACAAAGAAATTGCAGAGAAATATTTGTTATGATTGAGGAAATAAAAATAACCATTGACGATTTGTTTGAACTGCCTGACGCAGCGGTTTATAACTCCGATTCCTTTAAACCGGTATCTGCTGTTTCTATTGATTCAAGAAATATTAAGAAGGATTCTCTTTTTATAGCAATCAAAGGCGAGAAATTCGATGGGCATAATTTTATTGGTGACGCAATAGATGCCGGCGCTGCCGCAATAATAATTGATGAAAACAAGGCAGATAAGTTTAGAAATTATAAGATACCGGTTGTTACCGTAAAAGATACGACTTCTGCTTTGGGTGACCTTGCAAAAGTTTGGCGCAGCAAATTAAATACGAAAATTCTTGCTATAACAGGCAGCGCCGGAAAAACAACCACAAAAGAAATGCTTGCTTCCATTTTAAGCGAAAAGTATAAAGTAAATAAAACAGCAAGCAATAATAACAATCATATAGGTGTTCCTTTAACCTTGTTGAGTACTACTAATGAATATGATATTTTAATCCTTGAACTTGGTACTAATCATTTTGGTGAGATTGCATATGCTGCAAATATTGCCCAGCCTGATTACGCAATTATAACAAATATCGGCAATTCCCATCTTGAATATTTTAAGAATAAGAAGGGGGTCCTTAGCGAAAAAATTGTTTTGTTTAAGACCACTGCTGCCCGCAAGGGTATTTTATTTATTAATAATGACGATATTTTGATTAGCAAAACAATGCTGGATTATTCCAAGAGAGTTACATTTGGTTTTGAAAGTATTTCTGATGTGAAAGGTACAATAAAAAGTTTTAATGAAGAAGGCAAGCCTTTTATTGAAATTTGTTATAAAGATTTGATAGTCCAGCAGCAATTTAATCTATATGGTGAACAAAGCGCTAAAAATTATCTTGCTGCTGCAGCTGTTGCCTTAAAGTTAGGTCTGAATAAAAAAGAGATTACAACAGGTATCTCTAAATTTAAACCTATTGATAAAAGATTAAATATAAAAACTTTTAAGAAATTTGTTTTAATTGATGATACCTATAATGCAAATCCAGAATCGATTAGGTATGCTATTGAGATCATGCCAAAGATTAAAGCATATAATAATAGAATTGCCATTCTTGGCGATATGCTGGAGCTTGGAGATGAAAGCGCAAAACTGCATGCCGAACTTGGAAGAATAATTAAAAGGAATAAAATTGATTTAACGGTTACTATCGGGGATTCAATGAAAAATCTGGATTCAGAATTAAAAAAATTAAAAGTTGAAAGCATCCATTTTGATAATCGCAAAGACTGTTCAGAATATTTAAAGACATTTAAATTTCACGGGTATGTTGTGCTTGTTAAGGGATCAAGAGGAATGCAGATGGAAGAATTTTTGAAAATTATTGAAACTAAGGCTCATGTCTAATGCTTTACTATTTGTTTGATTATATAAACAAGATATACAGTCCTCCGGGATTTAGATTGTTCAGGTTCTTGACTTTTAGGTCGGCTATTGCGGCTATCACAGGCCTAATGCTTTCACTGTATCTTGGCCCTAAATTAATTAAGCTTCTTCAGAAAAAACAAATAGGAGAAGCCAAGAAAATCGATGGACCTAAATCTCATTGGTCTAAAGCAGGCACTCCTACTATGGGAGGGTTAATTTTAATTACTTCTGTTGTAATCCCTGTCCTTCTTTGGTCGGATATTAAAAGCACTTATATTATTTTGATTCTTGTTGGTACAGTGTGGTTAAGCGGCGTTGGCTTTTTAGACGACTATCTGAAAGTTATAAAAAAATATCCAAACGGTTTAATTGCACGCTACAAACTTTTAGGACAGATATTAATCGGGCTTTTGGTCGGAACTGTAATTTATTATTCACCGCAATTTGCAGGAGTAAATACTTTAACAACGGTTCCATTTTTAAAAAATGTAAATTTTAATTTTTCATATTTATATATTCCGGCTATTGTTTTTATAATTACAGCAACATCCAATGCGGTAAATTTGACAGACGGTCTGGATGGTCTTGCCATAGGCGTTACTACTATTGTAATGCTTGCGCTTGCATTAATAAGTTACGTAAGTGGAAATGCAATTTATGCATATTACTTAAATATATTATATCTGCCTGGTTCAGGTGAACTTACAGTATTTGTTGCTGCACTTGTTGGAGCTTCTTTAGGATTTTTATGGTTTAACTCTTATCCGGCGCAGGTTTTTATGGGTGATACCGGTTCGCTTGCAATCGGTGGAGCTTTCGGGATTCTTGCGGTGCTAATAAAGAAAGAATTGCTTATCCCAATTCTTGGCGGAATATTTTTTATGGAGACTATTTCTGTAATTATTCAAAGACTTTATTTTAAATACTCTAAGAAAAAATACGGTGTAGGAAGACGAGTTTTTAAAATGGCTCCGGTACATCATCATTTTGAAATGCTGGGCTGGCCTGAGCCAAAAATTGTAATGAGATTTTATATTATTGCTATTATTTTGGCTATAATTAGTCTGGCTTCATTTAAGGTAAGATGATGGAAATATCCGGCAAAAAAATATCTATTATCGGCGCCGTAAAAAGCGGAATCGGCGCTGCAAAATTAATCAGGAGACTTGGCGGGATACCTTTCGTTAGTGATTCCGGTAAAGAAGAAAAATTGAAAGATTCAATATCAGCTTTGCGGGAATTTGGGCTTGATTTTGAAATCGGAAAACATTCGGAAAGGGTTTTTGATTGTGAATTAATGATTGCAAGCCCCGGTGTTCCTTCAAATGCGGATGTAATGGTTAAAGCCCGTGAAAAGAAAATAAAACTGATAAGTGAAATTGAATTAGCTTCTGCTTTTTGCAAAGGAAACATTATAGCAATTACAGGCAGTAACGGAAAGACTACAACTACCGCATTATGCAATTATATATTAAATGCATCCGGGTTTAAATCTTACACCGCAGGTAATATCGGAGTCGCTTTCTCAGAGATAGCTCTCGAAGTAAAAAAAAATGAATTCGTTTCACTTGAAGTTTCCAGTTTTCAGCTTGATTTAATTGATAAATTCAAACCCAAAGTATCGGTCGTTTTGAATATTACTCCCGATCATCTTAATAGATATGATTATAAATTTGAAAATTATATTTGCTCAAAATTAAGAATTTATAAAAATCAGGATATGTATGATTTTGTTATTCTTAACCATGATGATAAAACCTTAATTGATTCGGTGGTAAAGCTTTCAGAGAATCAGAGAGGATTTGAAAGTTCTGATTTCTATTTTTCATTACTAAGTCCACAGTCGAAAGGTTGTTTTGTATCGGGAGATAAGATAATATTTAATAATGATGGTAAAACTATATTTACATGCAGTGTTAATGACGTTAATTTAAAGGGTGAACATAACCTTGCAAATGCAATGGCAGTAATTTCAATAGCAAAGCTCTTTGATGCCGATAATGAAAGAATTATTGAAGCTTTAAGGTCATTCAAAGCGATAGAGCATAGGTTGGAACTTGTTAGAGAAATTGGCGGAGTTAAATTTATTAATGATTCAAAAGCTACAAATGTGGATTCCGTATGGTATGCATTAAGAAGTTTTAATGAACCGATTTTTTTGATTCTTGGCGGGCAAGATAAAGGCAATGATTACAACCAGATAAAAGATTTAATTGTGGAAAGAGTCGTTAAAATTTTTGCTATCGGGTCATCGGCTGAAAAAATATTTAATTTTTTCCATTCCTTAGTAAAAGTTGAAATAAAACGTAGTTTGGAAGATGCGGTGCTTGCGGCAAGCAAAGAGGCAAGGCAGGATGAAGTGGTTCTTCTTTCTCCAGCGTGTGCGAGTTTTGATATGTTCAATGATTATGAACATCGCGGAAGAGTTTTTAAGGAAGTAGTTAACGGGTTGTAAATGAAAAAATTGGCGCTGATTATATTTTTTGATGCGTTTGTTCTGATGCTTCTCGGGCTTATAATTGTTATGAGCGCCAGCAGTACATACAGCGAATTTAAATTCGACAGCCTTTTCCACTTGTTTAGTTCGCATTTCTTTAAAGTAGTTTTTGGTATCTTATTTATGATCCTGTTCAGCTTTATTCCATATGAGGTTTATAAAGAATTCAGCAAACCCGCAATCCTTTTAATAACACTAATCTTAATAATTACTTTATTTGTTGCGCCGGAAATTAAAGGCGCGGGAAGGTGGATCCGTTTAGGAGCTATTTCTTTTCAGCCGGCAGATATAGCAAAGTTAATCTTAATTATTCATTTGGCTTTTCTTCTTGAAAGCAAAAAAGATTCGCTTCAATATTTTAAAGAAGGTTTTCTCTATTTGTTTCTTTGGATAGTAATTATATCTGGATTAGTGATCATTCAGCCTAATATAAGTAATGGCTTATTATTGCCATTCATATCGCTGATGCTTTTATACGTCGGAGGAGTAAAGCTTAGGCATATTTTTGCTGCCGCATTATTTTGTGCATTTGCAGGCGGAATTGCCGCATTGGTATTTACGCATTCACGCGCTCGTTTATTTACTTTTGTTCACAGTGGTCAGCCTGGTGTTAAACCTTACATTCAGGTTAGGCAGGCGCTTCTTGGATTGGGCAGCGGGCATTTCTTTGGCGTCGGTTTGGGAAAAAGCCTTCAGAGCAATTTGTTTTTGCCCGAAGCATATGGTGATTTTATATTTGCAATTTTAGGAGAAGAACTTGGCTATATAGGCTCTGTAATTGTTTTATTAAGTTATCTTGTTTTCTTCTTCGCCGGGATTTTAATCGCAAAAAAAGCGAAGGATAAATTCGGGCAGCTTTTGGCATTTGGTATTTCCTTTTCAATTGTTGTCTATGCGTTTGTGAATGTGGCTGTAGCATCTGGTATTTTTCCTACAACCGGGCTGCCTTTGCCTTTTATTAGCTATGGAGGTACTTCCTTAATTTTTATTTGCATCTCGGTTGGAATTCTTATTAATATTGCTTTGTCAAACCTGCCGACAATAAATGTTAATTCTGCAATAACTGTTGCAGGAAATCAGCCGGTAAGCGAGGTCTTGAGCTGATGAGAAGGCAAAGGACTCCATATCGTTTTTTATTTGCAGGAGGAGGAACCGGCGGGCATTTGTTTCCTGCTGTAGCCGTTGCTGAAAAGATTAAAATGATGATCCCGGAAGCAGAGATACTTTTTATTGGCACAAAGTCTAAGATTGAAGGCGCTATCGTACCTCAGCTTGGGTTTAAATTTCAATCAATCTGGATAAAAGGATTTTCCAGGAAAATTAATCTTGAAAATTTATTATTTCCGTTAAAGCTGTTTATATCAATTATCCAGTCAATATTGATTAATGTAAAATTTAAACCTAAAGTAGCAATTGGGTCGGGTGGATATGTATCGGGTCCAGCTATAATTGGTTCTTCATTAACAGGAGCTAAGATAATTTTACTTGAACAAAATAGTTATCCCGGGATTACAACTAAATTACTGGAAAAATACGCTCAAGAAGTGCATATTAGTTTTGAGGATTCTAAAAAATATTTTCGTAATATTAAAAAATTATTGTTAACCGGCAATCCAATTAGAACAGGCCTGGCACTGACTAAAAAAGATGACGCATTAAACGAATTTGGTCTTTTACCTTTTAATAAAACGTTATTAGTGATCGGCGGAAGCCTTGGCGCCGCATCAATGAATGAAGCCGTTGCAGAATCAATTAAAAAATTTAATGAAAAGGGTATTCAATTAATTTGGCAGACAGGTAATGGTTACTTCAATAAATATAAAAATCTTGCATCTGATTTCGTTAAAATCCTGCCATTTATAAGTAAAATGAATTTAGCTTATTCCGCATGTGATCTGCTTTTAGCCAGAGCAGGTGCAACTACAATAGCCGAATTACTTGCATTAGGCATTCCTTCTATTCTTGTCCCTTCGCCAAATGTTGCGGAGAATCATCAGTATTTTAATGCTGAGTCTTTAGCGAATAATAACGCTGCAATTTTACTTGAAGATAAAAATATGAAAAGTGAATTGGCAGATAAAATTATTTTTACCATTATGAACGAGGAAAAAATAAAACAGCTTAGGCAAAATGCTTTAGCATTAGCTAAACCGGATGCAGCTGAAATAATTGCTGGAAATGCTATAAAATATGCGCAGGGAATATGAACACAGGTAAAGAAAATATAAAATGGGTATTTAAGTATAATATGTCGTTTTATTATCAATCAACAATTATTTATTTCATAGTATTTATATTTTATGTTGTAATCCGAGGTGAATTCATCGAGAACTCTTACAAATTAATGACAAGGGACCCGATTATATATTCCTTCTTAATTATTGTTACTGTTTCAGTTGTGAGTCTTGTATATAATTTATATATCAATAGATATTTGGAAATTACCCAGGAAAAAATTTCTTTTATAAATCGATTTGCCGTTAAATCTTTTCAATTCGATCAGATTTTGGAGATAAAAATATCATATCCCAGACAGAGGCAAACTAACAGAGCTTTTAGGTTAATCAGGATTAAATTAAAGTATAGAAGAAGACCGGTTATAATTAGACCTTACGATTATGAAAATGAAGAAGAATTGATTAACAAACTCACTGAACTAAATGAGAAATTAGGTAATAATTAATGTTTAATAATATTAAAAAAGTTCACTTTGTGGGAATTGGTGGAATTGGAATGAGTAGTATTGCAGAAGTTCTATTGAGCCAGGGTTTTAAAATTTCAGGTTCTGACCGAACTTTATCAGAGGTCACTGCAAGATTAAGCAGTCTTGGTATTGATATTCATGAAGGTCATTCGGCTGATAATTTGCATGAGGCGGATGTTGTTGTTTATTCTTCAGCCGTTAATTTAGAGAATCCGGAAATAAAAGCGGCGATAGAGAAAAAAATTCCTATTATTAAACGCTCCGAAATGCTTGCAGAGTGTATGAGAATGAAATATGGGATTGGTATTGCAGGAACCCACGGCAAGACAACAACCACTTCGATGGTTGGTTTAACTTTAAATGAAGGCGGTATTGATCCCACTATTATTGTAGGCGGAAAGTTAAGCGGACTTGGCGGTACAAACGCTAGGCTGGGGCAGGGTGAATTTATTGTAGTTGAAGCTGACGAGTTCGATAGAACCTTTCTTAAACTGACACCCACAATTGCGGCTATTACAACTCTTGAAAGTGAGCATTTGGATACGTACAAAGACCTTGATGATATTAAAGCAGCATTCATTGAGTTCGCAAATAAAGTTCCCTTTTATGGTTTTGTTGTTTTGTGTTTGGATGAACCTGCGCTGCAGGATATTATACCTCAAATAAATAAAAAAATATTTACATATGGATTAACTGCTCAAGCGGATATCCGTGCAGTTGATATAAGCTATAATGAGTTTTCAAGTTCATTTACTGTAAAATATAAAGGTGAAGAGTTAGGAAAATTAAATTTGAAAATCCCGGGGGTTCATAATGTCAAAAATTCATTGGTTGCAGTCTGCATCGCTAAAGAACTCGGAATAAAGTATAATGTTATTAAAAAAGCCTTGGAATCATTTTCAGGCGTTTATAGAAGGTTTGAAATAAAATATAATAAAGAAGTATTGGTTATAGATGATTATGCACATCATCCGACCGAAACAAGCGCTTCTTTAGCAGGCATAAGAAACGGATGGAACAGAAGACTTGTTGCAGTTTTCCAACCTCATCTTTATTCAAGAACAAGAGATTTTTACCAGGAATTCGGAAGATCATTCTTGAACAGTGATATTTTCATCTGTACCGATGTTTACCCTGCAAGAGAAGTGCCTATTGAAGGCATCAGCGGCGAATTAATTGCAAATGCAGCAAAAAAATTTGGACATAAGAATGTTGTATATGTTAAGGATAAAAACAATCTGCCTGAAAAATTAATGGAATTAAAAAGGGACGGTGATATAATCATTACTATGGGTGCAGGCGATATTTGGAAGTTCAATGAGAAGTTTGTTGCGTTGATTAATTCATAAAAATAATGACTGAAAAATCGAGTAAGATATTAGGAACATTTATATTTGTTGTATTAATTTTAGGTTTATTCTATTTGATTCATTTTTCTAATAAAAAAACAGATAAAGGAGAGGTTAAGATGATTGAAATAATCGGGAATAATCTTCTACCTGTAAATGAGTATATAGCATTTACAAAGCTTGCAGATATTTCTAAATTCGATAATCTTACTCTTCTTGATATTAAGGAAAGATTTGAAAAACATCCTTACGTGCTTAATGCAGATGTAGAGTTTGCAGGCAGCAATTTAGTAAAAGTGTATTTAACGGAAAAAAATATTGAAGCGGTTTTTTTATCCGCCGGCGAACCGAATTTTATAACTGATAATTTTCAAGTTCTGCCGTTGATGCCTAATACAAAATTTATGGATTTCCCTGTTATTAGTAATTCATCATCTGAAGAAGAAATAAAGCCTCTTGCTTATATAAAAACAACCGGTGTTTTAGAAGCATTTAAAATAATCGAATCTGCTAAATTAACCAATGAGAATATGTCCAAAAGATTATCGGAAATAAATCTGCGAAAGGGCGGCGATATTATACTTACATTTTCCGGTATCAAGCCGCCGGTTATTTTCGGTAAGGGTGAAGCCCCCATGAAAATGGTATATCTGGATATTATGTGGTCTAAAATAATTGAACAAAACAGCCTTGCTGAAAACAGTGAATATATTGATTTAAGATTTTCCGATGAAATATTTATCGGCACTGGTGAAAAGACGG
This sequence comes from uncultured Ignavibacteriaceae bacterium, assembly GCA_964618785.1. GTDB lineage: Bacteria > Bacteroidota > Ignavibacteria > Ignavibacteriales > Ignavibacteriaceae > FEN-1297. Next base: position 17,591 of record CAZUCY010000028.1, read on the forward strand.
GTTATTCTGAATGAAAAAAAATATAATTGTCGGTCTTGATTTAGGAACCACAAAAGTTTGCGCCGTTATTGCCGAAACATTTGATGAAGATACTAAAATTAATATCCTCGGATTTGGTGTTGCTCCTTCGGAAGGTCTGCATAAGGGGCTTGTGGCTAACATTGGAAAAACCGCGGAAGCTATAAAGGAAGCTGTCTCCATAGCTTCTAACAGGGCAGGTTTCGAAATTAGTTATGTTAATGTTGGAGTTGCAGGCGAGCATATTACAAGTATGCGGCATCGTAATTATGTTACGATCAGCGGAGAAGACAAGGAAATTACTCAATCGGATTTAAATAGGCTTGAAGCTGATGTAAGAACAATAAGAATTCCTTCGGACAGACAAATATTACACATAATCCCGGAAGAATTTTCTGTTGACTATCAGGGTGGCATTGAAAATCCAATCGGGATGTCGGGATCAAGACTTGAGGCTACAAATCATGTCGTTCTGGCATCAATTCCGGCAATTCAAAATATTAGAAAGTCTGTTGAAAGGGCGGGATTTCATGTGCAGGATTACATTCTTCAGCCCATTGCATCAAGCTCATCTGTGTTGGAAGAAAGTGAAAAAGATTTAGGCGTAGCGCTCATAGATATAGGCGGCGGTACCACGGATATAGCTATCTTTCATAGGAAATCAATTAAGCATACTAAGGTTATTGGTGTAGCCGGGAACCAGGTTACAAATGATATCCGGGAATCGCTCGGGGTAGTAACAGAAGAAGCTGAAAAATTGAAAAAAGATTTTGGTTACGCTACGGAATCAGCAATAATTAAAGATGAGGATATTCTTATCCGCGGAATCGGCGCAAGAGGTAATGCAAAAATTCCAATTAGCCTTTTAACACAAATAATAAGTTTGCGAATGCGGGAACTTTTCAGCTTGATTGATAATGAAATTAGAAGCGCAGGGTTTAAAAATAAAATCAAAGCCGGAATTGTTCTTACCGGTGGCGGGTCTCTTTTGAAAGGCTGTACAGAACTAGCCGAAGAAGTTTTCGGATTGCCGGCAAGAATCGGCGTACCGCAGGAATTGGGTACCGGATTATCTGCTGAAATTGAAAGCCCGGAATTTGCCACTGTCGCCGGATTAATCAGAGGAATCCCCGGCGGAAAATCCAGTGAATATCAGGTACTAATAAAACCTAGGAAAATCGGAAGTAAAAGGACTTTATCATCGCTGGTAAAACGGTTTCAACAATTTTTTGATGAATTATAAAATTCAAAACTAAGGAGGTCAACTATGGCGCAGTTTCTAACACTTGAAAAGGGCAGTTCTATGTCGGCAATACTTAAAGTAGTAGGTGTCGGCGGCGGCGGGTGTAACGCAATTGAGAGTATGATAGCACGGGGTCTCATCGGCGTTGAATATGTCGCTATCAATACTGATGCCCAGGTTCTTAATAGCAGCAGTGCAACACATAAAATTCAAGTGGGAACAGCCATTACTCGCGGTTTGGGCGCGGGAGCTGATCCTAATGTCGGGAAAAAATCTTTGGAAGAAGATAGGGAAAAAATTGCTGAAGTCCTTTCCGGCAGCGATATGGTTTTTGTTACGGCAGGAATGGGCGGCGGAACCGGTACTGGTGGAGCCCCTGTCGTTGCTTCCATTGCTAAAAGCATAGGCGCCTTAGTTGTCGGTATTGTTACTAAGCCTTTCAGATGGGAAGGAAAGAAGCGTATGCTTAATGCAGAACAGGGTATTATGGATATTAAGCAGTATGTTGACAGCCTTATCATTATTCCAAACGAAAGACTTCTGAGCATTCTTGGTAAAGATATAAATGCCTTTGCCGCATTTGATAAGCCAAATGAAGTACTGTACGAGGCTACCAGGGGGATTGCAGATATTATAACAATTGAAGGCTTAATTAATGTTGACTTCGCGGATGTTCGCGCGGTAATGAACCAGAGCGGTGAAGCCTTGATGGGTTGTGGAATAGCAAGCGGAGAAAACCGGGCAATTGAAGCTGCTCAGAAAGCTATTTCAAGTCCGTTATTAGAGGGTGTTAATATAAAAGGCGCCAAAAGTGTCCTGTTGAATGTTACGGGTTCCAGTAATCTTACTATGCAGGAGGTTAACGAAGGCAACAATGTAATATTTGAATCTGCCGGTGAAGAAGCAAACGTTATCTTCGGCTGTGTAAGAAAAGAAGAAATGAATGATTATGTGTCGTACACGGTTATTGCTACCGGATTTGATACTGCTGCCCATGGCGTTAGTAAAGCTGCCGCTGAAGTAAAACCGAAACGCATTGATACTTTTAGAGGCGGATTTAATTTCCTTGAAGATTCAATTAGTAATTCGGAAGACCTGGATATTCCTACAATTTATCGTGTTAAAAGCCCTAAGTCTACCCTCGAAGATAAGAACGATGAAAAGGATTTACCTAAAAGCGGTTTTAATTTTGATTCTTCGCGTTATAATTGGGCAAAGGAAAAAAGCGACAAAGTTAATTCGGAAAATGATAATGATGATGAAGATAGTTCATCGTTTTTACGAATGATTATGGATTGAAATTAGAAGATTATAAGCTAATTATAGATAATCTTTCAAGTTAAACGAAATATTGGATGCTCTACACCATATAAGATTTTTCTTATTGGCTTAAAAAAAATAACCATAATAGATTTAGCGGCAAGTTATTAATTTTATCATATTCTAATCACTTTGGATTAACTGTCTGCCTTATATCAAAACAGGGATGATATTTCATAGTCACTCAATTATTCCGTAATCTTTTTGATTTAGATAATAGGTGCTTAAAACAGTTATGCTCTCCGGATGTAGAATAATTAACTGATTTTTATCCAAGCCGGAAATTTGCATTAAAGGATTTAGTTCAAAATCCTTTGAGTTCACAATCGATTCGTATACCTGGTATATGTTAAATATTTTATCCCTGCCGATTCCCTTTATTTTTAAATCAAGATTTATGTTTTCCTTCCTTAAATTCACAAGAATGATGGTAATGTTTCCGTTTTGATTCTGCAAAGCGGCAGCTTTAAACTCTTTAATATTTGCATTGGATTTCAAAGCTAAAACAATGGAGTATTTGCCAAGAAATCTTGTAAGCATTGCAAATCCATAGTATGCTGCATTCTCGGGAATAACTTCTTTTGTATGTCTTTTATTGTTAATGTCCCATGTTTTTACCAATTGCCACTGCCCATCAAGATCTCCGCGGTTTGTAAAACTCCACCGGTTAAATGCGTCAACCCCTATATTAATTCCGCGCAAAACATCTGATGCATTTGATAACGATGCGGCAAAACTTTTAGGACCGGAATTACTATCACCCCAGCCTAAATTCATATTACCAAACTCAGTCAGAAAAAAAGGTTTCTTTTTCTTTGCTGCCCACTTTACCCAGTCGCTTAAAATCTTTTCGCCGTCAGGATCAATTCCGCTGTAAGAATGAATATCGTACGCGCCGATATATTTATCGAAATCAATTTTCTTCTTATCAAATGGAGGAAGACTTGTCCAATCCGGGCCCGAAAGGGGAATTTTAATTCCATATTTATGAAGGGTTTTGCTTACTTTTTCCCAGGCTGGTGTCACCGAGCCTGATCCGGAACCATAGCTCCACCAATAACCCCATGTTCCGCCCGGCGGCTCATTTGTGATGCAAAAATATTTAATACAAGTATATTTTTTTGTCTTAGTTAAGTATTTTAAAAGTGTGGCTATTCCAATTGCGTAATCATCCAGTGAGCGGGGAGCGCTAATTAATGGATGTACTCCTGGAAAAGCATTCCATTCTACATGGCTCCACATCTGCTGGAGAAAGACATCAGCATTGTTTTGCTGGCACCAATCAAGAATTTTATAAAGCGCGTTCATCTCTTCATTTTTCCAATCGAATTTATTCCTTTCAGGCTCGTACATATGCTGGCTTAATTCAACCCGGATAAAGTTTAAACCCAACCACTTAGCATGATTAAATAATTGCTTCCATGCTTTGATGTTTTCTACCGGGGGATTCCCGCCGAAAGCGCTTCCTCTTGGTTGAGCATTCATTCTTACAGGATACTCGTACTTTTCGTTTTCCATTGGAATGTCCCTGGAAAGTGAATGCCAAGAAGCGCCGATTCCACCTTTCATAGTATGAATTTTCTTGTCTATATCAACCGTTACACTGATTCTGTTTTCTTGTTTAGCTGTTTTCATATTTAAAATTCCCTCTTGAAAATAATTTTAAGGATAAATCTTAAAAATTAAAATCTCTATGTGCCTATTATTAATCTTTCATACTCCCGTTCTAACAAAAGCCTTAATTGTCGCGCACTTTTTCCCTTCGCTTTCTCCATAGGGACAAATTGTGTATTCACTAATACAAGCGGGTATGATAAAGGTCTCGGCGTAGTTTGCAACGAACGGCTCAAAGGCATAAGTCGGACTTTCAACAATAACTTGATCACCTTCAACAACATTTATAACTTCAACGCTGCCTGTGGTTTTGTGCAAGACTTTTGTTGTAAACCAATGTCTTCTTGTCTCTATGAATTCTCTTTCATGCAAACCGGTTTTCTCTTCGTACCATCCCGGTCCTTCGTCAATTTTTACAAATTGATTCACTAAATTATTCTTTATCCATGAAGTATTTCTATTCCACTGAATAACATTCTTGCCGTGTTCTATGTTTATAGGTCGTGGCTTGCCGTCTAATCCTAATCTTCCCCAATCCCATAGTTTGAAGGTAAAGATATAAGGTGTCGCGCTGATTTCCAGCACCATACTATCCTTACCCGAGCAATGAATTGTGCCGGCGGGAATAAGATAGTGATCATGTTTTTTTACCTGCCAGGATTGAACATATTTCATGGTATTGAAAGCTTCTCCTGTTTCCTGAGCAACAATTAAATCATGAATCATCTCTTTAGGATTAATATTTTCACGAAGTCCAAGATAAACTTTCGACCCTTCTTTCGTGTCCATTATATAATAACTTTCGTCTTGTGTGTAATGTATTCCGAATTTTTCCTGAATGTATTCGGTTTGCGGATGAACTTGCATGCTTAAGTTGCCGCCGCCCATAGTATCCAGGAAATCAAACCGTATCGGGAATTCATCGCCGAATCTCGCATGTACGGAATCGCCAAGCAGTTTTTGCGGTGCATAAAAGACTAAATCAATTGAAGGAATTTCAATAAGTGTATCACCGAACTTTAACATTAAGCTGTTTTCTTCAGGGACGCAATTAAAGCACCATGCAAAATTATCAATGGATTGATTGAGATTACAGATATTTTTCATCCATTGACCGCCCCAGGGTCCCGGATCAAAAAAAGGAACAACTGAGAAAGGTCTGTTTATTGTCTGCCGCAATCCCTCTAATATTGCACTTCCTTCAATTAGTTTTATCTGCGAAATGTTGTTAGTATCCAATAAAAAATCCCATTTTTTCATAAGCTTCTTTTTTAACCTATCACATACGCGCCAATCAACAAAGTATCCTTGTTTGTAAAGAAGCATCCAATCATCAATGCTTTTATTATCAAGCCCGATACTTCCCACCCTATGTTCCCGCATTCTAAGTTGGATTTCCCAGCGCGCCATATCTGCATAAACCAGCAAATCATATTCACCTGCAATTAACGCCGCGCCTATCCCAATAATTAATATTGTCCCTTCATAACCTGAAATTTTTTTTTGATGCTCTGTCAGTTTAGACTTATCGAAATAATCATCAATGTTCAATCTGGTTAAATAGCCGAATAGCCTGTCATCCGTGACATCGGGATATACCATCTCTCTGATTTCATTTTGTGACTTATATATTTCTTCCGCTTGTATTAAATAATCATGGGGAATTCCTTTTATCAATCTTTCCGTGACTTCTTCCGATAATACACCTTGATAGAATTCTATTACTATTATTTTTTTCTTTTTTGAAATTAAATTAATTGATTGCGAGAGACGGGCGGTTATTTGCTGCCAGCCTATAGAAACATGAGAATCGCAATTAACTTCTACAAACGGAAATTTCTGAAAATTTGACATACTGGACTACACTGTTATTTATATAATTAGATAATAGATAGCTGACCCGGGTAATGCCGTATACTTAGATACTATTGAGGCAGCTTCATTAACTTTGTCTCAAAACGTCCGGACTTGCTTATAATCATACTCTTGAATAAAGGCAGTATTTCTTCTCACAGTTCTAATTCCAATTGTTAATATAATAGTTATGTAATAATATTTTACGAAAAACTACTAATTATAGCTTTTATTTCTCAAATATTCTTGTATTATTATTTTTTGTATTACTTACTGTTTCCAGACTTCTATTTTCCAGGGTTTTATTTGATATAAGCTATTTTATATTTCTAATTCCTTTTCTTATCCTATAAATTAATAATCCGATATTATTGCGTCAAAAATAATTTTAGCGATAAAGCTTTATTTTAAATGATTTTTTTAACTTAATTATGATGTCCTCGGAAGGGAGGTAGCAGCTTTGGTTGATGGCAGGCAAAATGCAGGATACTACAGCGTTACGTTTAACGCGGGCAGTTTGCCGAGCGGAGTGTACTTCTGCCGGCTTCAAGCAGGAACTTTCAGCTCGACTAAAAAACTATTGCTCTTGAAATAGGCTCTAAAAGAAGCTTTAACATTACTAATTGAATAAGGCGCCGTACCTAATCAAAAGAGTACCAATAAATTTAAAGATAGCGATCCGTTGATGGAATTCGATATTTGTGTCGCTGTCATTCGTCGCAGGGTCTCGCTTCGATGAAGATATTATTGTCTTCATCTTTTAAAATAATTATCCTATTTGGACGGCAGCAAATTCTGCATTCTTCTATAAAATCCTGCTTACCCCCGATAGTTAAATCTATCCAGACGGTATTAAGCACGCCGCAATATTGGCAGGTCCATTTAATATCTTCATCGGTTGTCTGTGTCTTTTGCATAAAATTCTCTCCGTTAAATACATATGTTAAAAAATAAAAATTGAAAGAATAAATAGGAATTCATTCATTTATGACTATTATTTTATATTAATTTTTATTAAATAACATGATAAATTTTTCTATTTATCTTATTATTACTCCATTCAAAAAATTAATTTATTATAAGCAATTATTAATCAGCATGAGAATAATCTTATGGGAAAAATAATCAATACAGCTATCATTGGTTTTGGGATGTCCGGTGAATATTTTCATGCTGCTTTTTTAGATGCAGACCCTAATTATCGTTTAATTAAAGTTGTTGAACGGCATAGTAATAGGTCCAAACATTTATATCCTTATATAGAAGTAGTAAGAGATTTTTCTTCTGTGCTTGACGATGATGATATTGATCTGATAATAATTAACACGCCTAACCATTTGCATTTTGAAATGGCTAAAAAAGCGCTAATGTTCGGTAAGCATGTTGTCGTGGAAAAACCATTTACGACTACATCAAAAGAAGCAGAGGAGTTAATTAATATTGCCGCAGCTCAGGGAAAAATATTAACTGTTTACCAGAACCGCAGATGGGATGGTGATTTTCTAACGGTAAAAAAGATAATTGAAAGCAAGATTCTCGGTGAGTTAGTTGAATTCGAATCTCATTTTGACAGGTTTAGAAATTATATAAAACCCAATTCATGGAAAGAAGAAATATTACCGGGCGCCGGGCTTTTGTATGATATTGCGTCTCACTTGATCGATCAGTCAGTTTGCTTGTTTGGAAATCCAACATCCCTTTATACGGATTTGAGAACACAGAGACCATCGGGAAAAATAATAGATGCTTTTGAAGTGATTCTGAATTATAATAAACTTAAAGTTACTTTGAAAAGTAATTATCTTTCTAAAATCCCTTTACCGCGGTTTACCCTGCACGGTACGGAAGGCTCTTATATTAAAAACGGATTGGATCCTCAGGAAGAAACACTTAAAAAATATGGCTATAGAAAGTCACCTGATTGGGGCGCTGAGCCTTCTGAGTTTTGGGGAATGATAGATGCCAAGTTGAATGGATTGATATTTTACGGTGAAATTGAAACAATTGCAGGTTCTTATGCTTCATTTTACGAGAACTTGTATGAAGTGTTAGTAAACGGTAAAGAATTAGCGGTTAAACCGATGGAAGCTTTAAACACAATCCGCATAATTGAATTGGCAATGGAGAGCAGCAGAACGAAAAGTGAAGTAAAACTTAAAGAATAAAATATAGAACACCAATGACGTGGATTAAACTGATTACTACCTGTTGTTATCTCTGAGAATCCGTCAAATCGGTATCGTAAGTATGTTATTTTGTTTAATAAATCGGGAGATTAAAACGGAAAATCTTCCTTGTAATTAATATTCTTTTCAATTTTCTGTTCCTCTTTCTTCTTTGCAGTTTTATGCACTAAATTTGCTTCAACATAAATTGCTTTATATGGCTTTACAGGGCAGGCATACTCACAAGCGCCGCAGCCGATGCAGTATTCATCATGTACTTCCGGCGCTCTTACATCCTCAAAAGGAACCATGATTACCGCTTTCGTCGGACAATGTTCCGAACAAGCGCCGCAGTCCGTTTTTTCCGTATATACAATGCAATTATCTTTTATAAATTTTGTCTGCCCAAGCTGTGTCAACTTCTTCTTCTCAAGTTTGACCGGTAAAATTGCACCATTCGGGCAGACTTCGCTGCAGATAACACAGTCAAAATTACAATAACTTGTTATATAGTCCATGCGCGGTTGATTTATTCCTAATATCCCATATTCCAGGAATGCAGGCTGAAGTACCTGGCTTGGGCAGGAACTGATGCATAGATGGCACGCAGTGCAATTACTCGTAAAATGACTTAAACTTATTGAGCCGGGAGGTGTAACAGGGCTTTTTCTGAAGATAGGAATCTTACTCAGTTTCTTACTGATTATTTTGTTTTGAGCAGAAATTAATTTTGTTGAACCTGCCAGAAATACCGCTACTGAAATTAAAAATTGCCGTTTTGCCGAATCAATACTTTCGGCTTTTTTTATTTCTCTTTTGTTAAATGATAACCGGTAACTTATTCCTTCCGATGGGCAAACTTGAAAACAATTATAGCAGCTTACGCAGCGGCTGAAATCAACAATCTTTTCCTTCTTATCTATACAACCGGATTTACATGCGCGCTCGCATAAATTACAGCCGATACATTTTTTTTCATCAATTTTAATTTTAAATAATGAAATTTTTGAGAGCAATCCCAGTAGTGACCCTACCGGGCATACAGTGTTGCAAAATAATCTTCCTGAAAAAAATGAAAGTATGAATACAATTGTCAAAAAAATAGCAGGAAGGATTAAGATAATATAATTCGTGCCGTGCATCTCAACCGGATTAAACCAATATAAATTCACTTTTTCTAAGGTAATTGCCGCAAAGTTATAAACGTTCAGGAGAACAGGTTTAAATAATTGAGTATAAATTCTGCCGAAATTACTGTATGGATCAAGCAGATTAATTACGAATAAACTGCCTGATAGAAAGAAGATAATTGATAAAATCAAAAATGAATATCTAAGCTGGTCGGCAGGCTTCAATAGATGGTAATATTTTTTCTTACGGAGTTTTTTTGAGATGAAGGAAAATATATCCTGCATTGTTCCCAAAGGGCAAATGCTTGAACAATAAATCCTGCCAAAAAAAACTGTAAATATTAATACAAGTATAAACCCGATTGCCGAAATGCCTGCAAGCTTGACAAATTTTATTAATGACGGTACAAACTGAAGAAATGTAAAATAGTTTGTATATGCCGGAGATAGTGAGTTATTAAAATCCAGAAATAATGCAGAAATTAATAAGAAAAGAACAATTGATATTGTTATTCTTATTTTCTTTAAATTAGAAAGCTTCATTCGAGAATACTGTTCCTGTCACTGGTACGGCGCTGCCTATCCAACGCCTATAACATAATCTTTTTTATATTCAATTTACTTAAATCTTTTCTGCCTATTTTCATCTGATCCGCAAATTTTATATAGGGGATACTGTCCGGGTCGACTCCAAAAATTTTTGCTGCCGCGGCATCTGCTGCAACGATATCGGTGGAAATAATCTGCTGCTTCATTAAAACCACATCATTTGTTGAGGTCCCTCTTGGCCCGTTTGTCATCATAACTAAATAAGCATCTACAACCGTGAGGTTAGGTTTACTATAAGTGGCGAAGTCAGCTATTGATTGCTGCAAATCGTTTCTATGCCAATCTGATCTATCCCAAACAATACCCATATTATTCTTCATGCCGATAGTTAATTTACCTGAATTATGATTCTTTAATACCGGTACGTTAATGAATACATCCGAGTCTAATATCAACTCATGAACTTTTGCATTTTTTATAGCCTTGCCCTGCTTAATAGTTACTTCATGGTAGTAACTTTCTGTGGCGCCTGAAACAATTTTTCCGCCTGCATCTTTAACAGCTTTTTCAATTCCGCTGTTTGCATAGCACCTGGTCCAGTTATCACAGGTATGATCAAAAACAAAAACTTCTTTTGCACCTGCGTTAAAACAATGCTGTATAATTCTTCCGATCAATTTTGGATTTGTGTTTGCGCCCTTTTCAGGAACTGCATCCCAGCCAATATTGGGCTTAATAACGACTTTTTGCCCTTTCTTAACAAAATTTTGCATCCCGCCAAGTGAAGCTATGCCTTTATCAAACATGGTATCCGGCTCGCCGCCTTTTATTGCCACTAAATCATAAGCTTTATTCGTTAATAAATTACCCGCATAAAGTCTTGAAAAGTTACCAAGCGTTATCGAAGAACCGAGTGCCATTGTAGCTAGAGCGCTTTTTTTAATAAAATCACGTCTTTCCATAAAAGCTCCATCCTAAAAATTTTACATCAAAATAACTCGTTATTTAATTATGCACCTAAATTTTACTAAACTATTTATAAAATATAATGTATTGTTTATTAATAGACAAAATTGAATTATATTTACAAAAATACTTAAATATACTGCAAGGAAATTATATGCATAATATTCTAACTTTACCTAAAAATAGTAGTGTGATCAAAAGTTCTATAGTTGATGCCCTTGGGATAGCTTTTGTTTATTTTATTCCATCCATTTCTCATTTATTCAGCTTCCCGGTTTATCTTTTTGAACCGATGAGAATTATTTTGATATTATCGATGGTTCATTCATCAAAAAGGAACGCATATTTACTTGCAATAACGCTGCCCTTGTTCTCTTTTATTTCCGCTTCGCATCCGGTTTTTATCAAATCTTTATTAATAACTTGTGAAATGACCATAAACGTATGGCTGTTTTATTTCTTATTAAAGAAGATACCAAATTTCTTTATTATTGCGTTTGTTAGCATTATATTAAGCAAAACATTTTATTATTCGGGCAAGTTTATTTTAATTAAGCTTTCATTATTCAGCACAGAATTAATTGATACTCCGTTAATCATTCAACTTTCTTTGACACTAATTTTGAGTATATATGCCTTTTTTATTTTGAGTAAAAAGAAGGCTGTATAAAAGCTTGTTACTGTTAGAAATAATTCACCGTCAATCGAGTGGAAAATATTATAGCGATGCAAATCTGACTATATTTTTATAACCCGCTCTTCTACAGGCGGGTTTATTATTATAGATTGTCCTATGATTATTGCTGTGATATTTTCCCGCTGTTCTGAATAAAAATGGAACTATTTTAACATTATTTATTGCAAATGTTAATTAAGTTTAAGTAGTTTTGGAAATAATTATGCCGACAATTAAATGCTTTTTGAATCTTTTTATACTTATTTCATCTCTAATTTTTGCCCCGGTGCAGCCGGGTTATGCTCAGCAAACTAATAACAAGTTTAATGCTGATGCTGTTTGGAACCCATCTATAGACGATATGGGAAACATAACTATAAAATGCGGACTTTTGAAGGGCGAAGATCTCTATTCATGCTTGATTAGTGAAATGCAATCGGCAAATGCGTCAGACCGGGCTATAGAGTTTACTAAACTACTCGACGGCAGGGGTTATATGAAAGCTTTCAAACCATCTGGTACTGTTGATATTGCCGTGGTTTATTATCCTTTCAATAAAGAAAACCATGATGGCTATGTTATAGTAAATTGCAGTCCGGCTTTGGTTGATGCAGATAATTATGGTTTACTTAATCTAGACGAACTTGAAAAAGAATCCGGATATATTCAGCTTGAGAATAAATATCCGCGTATATCGTTATGTGCCGGTGACCGCACAGGCGCTAATTATCCGCTGATTGATAATTTGCCGAATAATGGGGAAAGAATAATTGTTAATTATGCATTGAGAGACGGATGCAATTCCTGTGAATTAATTGGTTATGTTGAATTTGGGTTTGATTTTGACAGCACAGGCAATTTCCTGGGTACAGAATTTCTTACTTTAAAAAAATCAGTCGTACTTGATTCTGTTGCATTTGAAAATAGAAATCCCAATAATGTCTTCAGTGATCCTTCACAAACAATAGTAATTTCTCAGGGCGATGAGTTCGTAATTGCTCTTCAGTCAAATCATTCTGCCGGTCTCAAATGGGAATTAGCTGAGCCGCTTGATGAGAAAGTTGTAACTTTGCTGGGCAGTAATTTCGTAATTCCGAATGAAACTTTACCGAATGCAGCAGGGAAAGAAACATGGAATTTCAGAGCGACCGGGAAAGGAGGAACCGGGATAATTTTTAAATACGTGAGGGATTGGCAGAATGAAACAAAAGAATATCAAAATATTACTTTTACTTTGATGGTAAATTGATTCCAGTCTAAAGCCATCATTATGTAATTAGTTATTTAGCCATTAAGAATTTTCAAAATGTATTTTTTTTAAACCTCTCTTTGTTATACAAAAAATTTTGATTAGGGCGATCTTTTAAGAAAACTATGAGGATACATGAAAGCAAAAAATATTTTTATAGCGTTTATTCTAATGACATTGATGATGACAGCTCAAAAAAAAGATTTAATTTCAATGACAGGGAAAATTACCGGTAAAGCTATATGGGAACCGGGTATGGAGATGATTCATGCGCTTCATGATAGCTGTGATAATTTAACATACAGTTCATTTAATAAATGTTTGTTAGAACAGATGAAAAAATCCGGTGCATCACAAGAAGCTATTGAGTTTGCTAAAATGATTGATTCCGGGGGCTTCATGCGCGGTTTCAAAGATGCGGGGAAAGTTGATATAGCCTATGCTGTTTATCCTTTCCGTGCTAATGAAAACCAGGTTTGCTTTCTAATAAACGGAAGTCCGGATATTATTGACGTTGATAGTTACGATTATATTTCTAAAGTGATTTTAAAAAAGAATAAAATATATAAACAAATTGCAAATAAATATCCGCATGTGAGCATCTTCCCGGGTGATAGAAACGGTACAGACTATCCTGTCGTGAGAGAACAGCCTGGCGGCGGGCAGCAGTTTATTTTTAACTACCGTTTGCAGGATGGCTGTCATGCTTGTAAACTTATCGGGTTTGCTAATTTGGGATTTAATTTTGATAAAGATGGGAAATTCTCAGCCCTGAATGTGATTAATATTTTAATGCTGAATAACTTCATTAAAGATTTGAAAGTGCTGGAGGATTATTCAAATCCTGAAAAGACTATCGAAATAAAAGCCGGGCAATATTTTAAAATTGCACTGAGATCAAATCCATCTACGGGATATAGGTGGCAGCTTGCTGAACCGCTTAATGAAAAAATAATCAGCAATGCAGGTCAAACTTTTATACCTCCCGAAAACCAAATACCGGGTGCAGGTGGAAAAGAAATTTGGAATTTTATCTCCATCAATCAGGGCAGTACGGATATTTCTTTTAAGTATATCCGTCCATGGGAAAAGAATGTTAAACCCGTAAGGGAATCAACTTTTAAGATTGTTGTAAAATAATGGCTTTAATATTTTGTGAGTTTCCTTGCTTTTGTGTCTTGCCTCAAAATTCCTGTTTTATATTTAAAATAACCGGAAACTATCCTTGACAAAATAGTTTCCAATTAGTATATTGGAAACGTAAAATACAATAATAGTTTCCGTCGTACTCAACATACCGGATAAAAAATAAAATTTGTATTTGGAACTTTATGAAACTTAAAGATTAGTTTATTTATGATTCAAAGTAAAAAAGGAAAACCGATCATTGAAGGCGAAAAGACTTTCTCAAATGGAAAATCTTACCCAGGGAGAATAAGCGGGAGCAAAGATGAAGACACTTATGTAAATAAATCTGAAGAAATAAAAGATAAAAATTTAGTCATAGATACTGAAGAAAGAGGGAAAATACTCGGTTATGCCGTTGAATCTTTTCTTAAAGAGGGCTTTTATAAAACTACTATGGATGAAATAGCCGCTAAGCTTCACATGAGTAAAAAGACTATTTATAAATATTTCCCTTCCAAGGAAGAACTTGTGAGGGAAGTTATGGAAACTCATATGCACTTGACTATGAAAAAAATAAAAAGCCATGTTAATCATCAAAGCAATGCGGTTGAGAAGCTGTTTGACATATTTAATATTGTTGGTGAGAATGTATTAAAAGTTAATGAAAAAATGATAATGGATTTACAATATTATTCCCCGGGTATATGGAAGGAAGTCGATGATTTCAGAGCAAAGCAGATAACTGCGAACTTTTCAAGGATATTTGAACAAGGGAAGGCAGAAAATTATTTTTTAAATATTGACACCAAAATAATTTTATCAATTTTTGTTGCTTCAATTAGGGCAATAGTTAATCCTGATTATGCATTGAACAGCGGGGTCAGCCTTCAAAAAGCTTTTATGACGATAATTGAAGTTTTGATGAACGGTATACTGAATGAAAAAGGTAAAAAGATATTTAATAAATTAAAAAACGGAGTTACTAAATGAAAGTAATAATGTGGGTAATGCTGGCTGCCGTTATTTTTTTTCAAATTGGCTGCGGCAATGGAAGTGAAAAAAATAAAATAGAAGCATCCGGCACAATAGAAGCTACAAATGTTACGGTGTCGGCTAAAGTGACCGGGCAGATTCAAAAATTATTCTTTAATGAAGGTGATAAAATCAATTCGGGTGATACATTGATAACTATTGACCATGATTTGACGGCAATTCAATTACAGGAGTCCGAGGCTGCCGTTGAAGGCGCTAAAGCTCAACTGGATTTGCTTATTCAGGGCGCCAGAGCCGAAGATATTAAACAAGCAGACGATGCATTAAATCAGGCAAAGGCGAATTTTGATTATGCTGAACATACTAAAGAAAGAAATGAAAAATTGTTTGCCGCAAATTCCATAACAAAGCAGCAATGGGATGATTTTTTGAATAAATATGATGTAGCAAATGCTCAATATAATTCGGCAAAAGAGAATTTGAAAAAAATGAAAAATCTATCCAGACCCGAAGAAATAGTTGAAGCAAAGGCGAATTTAGATAAACAGATAGCCTCTTCTAATCTTTTAAAAAAAAATATAATCGATTCTTATGTGATTGCGCCAATCAGCGGATTTGTTGTAAAAAAGTTTGTTGAAGCCGGGGAAAGCGTTACACAGCTTTCATCGCTGGTAATGATCTCCGATCTCAGTTATGTCGATTTGGAAATATACGTCTCTGAAACTGAACTCGGAAAAGTTCAGCTTGGACAGGAAGCTATGGTAACAGTGGATTCTTATAAAAACAAAACATTTATAGGTAAAGTTATTTACATATCGCCCGATGCTGAGTTTACTCCTAAAAATATCGAGACAAAAGACGAAAGAACGAAACTTGTTTATGCTGTAAAGGTTCATATTCATAATCCGGGTTTTGAATTAAAAGATGGTATGCCCGCAGATGCAGTAATCAATTTACAGTAAAAAATTTTTGAAATTATTGATTATTAAAACTGATAGCGGTTATTGAAAAATGAAAACAGCAATAAATGTTAATAATATTAAGAAGAATTTCGGCGATGTGATTGCGTTGAAAGGTGTTTCCTTTAACGTAAGGTCAGCGGAAATGTTTGGGCTGGTTGGTCCCGACGGTGCAGGTAAAACGACTACTATCAAGCTGTTATGCGGACTTCTTATGCCTACGGCTGGAACAGCTCAATTATTCGGCTTTGACCTTGTTAGAGATATGCTAAAAATCCAAAAGCAAATCGGGTACCTTTCCCAGAAGTTTAGTCTATACGGCGACTTAACTGTTGATGAGAATATTGAATTTTTTGCTAACCTCCACGGGGTGAAGGATTACAAAAATAGGCGGAATGAACTTCTTGAATTTACACGACTTACTATGTTTAGAACCAGGCTGGGGGATAATCTTTCGGGCGGTATGAAACAGAAGCTTGCTCTTGCCTGTACATTAATTCATAAGCCGAAAATAATTTTTCTTGACGAGCCTACTACAGGTGTTGATCCCGTTTCAAGGAGAGATTTTTGGAAAATACTTTCAAATCTTCAGCAGGACGGAGTCACAATTTTTATGTCCACTCCATATCTTGATGAGGCTGAGAGGTGCAACAGGGTCGCTTTGCTTAATAAAGGTGAGGTACTAAGTTTTGATACGCCGAAGAATATAAAACAATCCATGAACAAATCAATCATCGAAATTGTTTGTTCTCCTGCTATTGCGGCATACAAAATTTTGAAGGAAAAAAGTAATTACGAAACTCAAATGTTCGGAGACCGTTTAGACGTAGTTGTTACCGAATATGAAAAAGATTATTCGGTTATTGAGAAGCTATTGGTTGAAAAGGGAATTCAAATGATTGACCACAGGATAATGCCAACTTCTCTGGAGAATGTTTTTATTCATTTAATCGGGGAAATTAAAGATAATGTTTCATAAAATATCTAAGATAAAAGTTTATAGTTAAAGAAAATGAACGAGGATTTGAAATGAAGAAATTTATTATGGCAGTAATACTGGTCCCGGTCATCTTGTACCCGCAAACCAGGGAACTGACATTAAAAGAAAGTTTGGAGATTGGTCTTAAAAACAGTAAAGATCTTAAAATTTCATATTCCAAACTCGTAAGCGCATCTGCGCAGGTAACATCGGCTAATTCACAATTACTTCCGCAGCTCGGCTTTTCAGCAGGATATATGCGGCTAAGCAACATTCCGCCGTTTGAAGTAGCGCTGCCTTTTTTCCCTCAGCCGATTGTTGTTTCTCCCACTATTCTAGATAATTATAATCTTAAAATGAGTTTGCAGCAGCCATTGTTTACCGGGTTCAGATTGACGTCATTAAAAAGCGCTGCGGAATCAAATTATGAAGCCGCTAACTCTGATTATCAGAACGACATGAATGAAACTGCGTTTAAAATTCAAAATGCTTTTTGGAATTATTTCGAAGCTCAATTGAATGACAGTGTATTAAAAGAAAATCTAAACCAGATAAAACAGCATGTGGATGATACTAAAAATTTTCTTGCCAACGGGCAGGCAACAAATAATGATTATCTAAAACTTGAAGTTCAGTATTCTTCCACCGAACTTCAAAAAATAGAAGCAGATAATTCACTTGATATAGCAAGAATGACTTTTAATCAGGCAATTAACCTCCCATTAGATGCGCAAACGCAAATTAAAGTTGAAGCGCCTGAAGTTATAGTTACGGATTATAATATCGAAGTTTTACAAAATGAAGCAAAACGTGAAAGAAATGAGCTAAAGGCTCTTGAATTCCGTTTAGAAGCAAGTAGTCAGAACCTCCGTGCATCAAATTCGGCTTGGTTTCCTTCAATATTTCTTATCGGTGATTACTATGATAACAAACCTAATGCAAGAATTCTTCCGGCTGAGAATGAGTTTAAAAATAGTTGGGATGTGGGCGTTACATTATCCTGGTCTATCTGGAACTGGGGATATAATTCTTCCCAGACAACAATTGCCGAACAGAATAAAATTCAGACGGAGACTTCTCTTTCACAGTTGAACGATGCTGTTGAAATTGAGGTTTATCAAAATTATTTGACATTTAAAAGGGCTTATGATAAAGTTAATGTTTCTAAGCTGGGAGCCGGGCAATCCGAAGAAAATTACAGAATTACGAAAGAGCAGTACAATACTCAAACAGCATCAAGCACCGATTTAATAGATTCCCAGGCTGCATTGCTTCAGGCACAAACTAATTACAATAATGCACTTGTTGATTATGAAATAGCAAAAATTAGATTGGAAAAATCGGTTGGAAAGAAAATATATTAAAACCAGTGTCTAAATAAAATTTGATTTATATTATGTTTCCTTCGTAACCACCTCCCCTAGCCTAAGACATCTTTCGGGGAAAATCCCTCTTCTTAATAAGGAGGGGGCGGCTTTAGACGGGGGTGGTTAAAAGATTATAATGTCAAGGAAAATTTTTCCCGTTCAATCTTTGAAATTTTATAAGATGAAAGATAGTATACAGGTTATTTTTTTTACTCAAATAACTTGTTGTAAAAATAATATATTAGGTAGAATTTTGTTGACCTATGAATATTCAGGATTATAGAAGATGTTTTCAATTGAAGTAAATAAATTGACTAAGACTTTCGGAAGTTTTATTGCTGTAAACGGAATTTCATTTAATGTGGATCAAGGTGAAATATTTGGATTTCTCGGGGCGAACGGTGCCGGAAAATCAACCGCTATTAGAATGCTGTGCGGCATTTTGGAACCTACATCCGGCGATGCTATGGTTGGGGGATATAGTGTAATGAATCAGCC
>CAZUCY010000029.1:0-36247 GCA_964618785.1 uncultured Ignavibacteriaceae bacterium
AAATCCCGTACCTTCGCCGGTTTTTTCATTAAACCGTGTAACTGTATCTGCAAGACCTCCTGTTTCCCGCACAATTGGTACGGTACCATAGGCAAGGCTGTACATTTGGTTTAAGCCGCAAGGCTCATAGCGCGAAGGCATTAATAACATATCTGCCCCTGCATCAATTAAGTGCGCAAGTTCGTTGTTAAAGCCAAGATATGCAGCGAACTTTTGGCTATATTTTCCATTCATTTTTTCGAAAAAGTGATGATACTTTTTGTCACCGGTACCAAGCAGTACTATTTGTAAATCTAATTTCATTATTTCTGTAAATGATGATGCAATAAGGTCCATACCCTTAGCATCAAAAAGGCGGGAAATTATACCAATAAGGGGTACATTTTCGTCAAATATAAAACCGAATTTATTTGCCAATTCCTGTTTGTCAACCAGTTTACCCGAGATATTTTTTACAGAATATTTTTTTGCAATGAGTTTATCTTTTTCAGGATTCCATAGATGCGTATCAATACCATTTATTATGCCATATAAATCATTTTTTCTTTTAGCAAGTACCTGTTTCAGACCTGCCCCAAGTTCTTCATCAGATCTAATTTCATTTGCATAAGTTTCACTTACAGTATTTATAACATCCGAAAATAACAAGCCGGATTTCATAAAGTTAATTTTACCGTATATCTCTATTCCTTTTTCTGAATTCAATTCTTCAGGCAGCCCTGTCTTATAAAAAGAAGACTTTGGAAAAGTACCCTGATAAGCAAGGTTATGGATAGTAAACACTGTTTTGAATTTGGAAAATTGTTCATCGTTTTTGTAAATAGTTTTTAAATAAGCAGGAATCAAACCGCACTGCCAATCATTGCAATGAATTATATCGGGGATCCAGCCTAATTTAGAAATAAGTTCAAACACGGCGTTAGATAATAAAACAAATCTTACATTATTATCAGGGTAATCTTCACCGGTATAAGGGTCTACATAAAGGCTGTTCCGGCTGCCGAAATATTCCTGGTTATCGAGGAAATAAATTTGGACTCTGACTTTTTGGCCTGGTAAAAAACAAGATTTTAGCGAAAATATTACATCTTTTTCCCCTATTTTAATATGTAAATCTTTTAACCTGACGACTTCATGTATTTTAAATTTCCGGTCGTCCACAGCGCCGTATTTAGGCACTACTATGCGTACTTCATGCCCCATTTCCATTAACATTTGAGGTAAAGCTGAAGAAACATCTGCCAAACCACCTATTTTTACAAATGGGACTATCTCAGAAGTTACATACAAGATTTTGTACTTTTTTGCAGCCATAAATGTAAGTTTTATTTATTAATAGCATTGTAATTTACGAAATTAAATGATTTTTCTCAAAATTATCTTTTACTGATATTCACTTCCATGATAAATAACAAACAATTAGAATAAATATAAATTTTTTAGATTTTCCAAAACATTATTTATTCAAGTAAATTAAACTTCACCTGGTTCAAATAAATTCTAATATAAGTCTTTCACCAAATATTTTTTTATTTTATATTAGAAACATATAGTTCAACAATAAGCGGCAGCAACAACATGTACAGAAAAGCCTTATTTTACGTCGCAATCCTGTTATCTTTATTTCTAGTTTCATGCGGTACATCCACTGGAAGCAGGTATTTGCAAGGAAAAGAGTATCAAAAAGAAGAAAAGACTGACACTACGAGGTATCCCGAAAACTTCGATTTGACAAAATACCACTCTAAAATTGAAATAAAAGGAAATGCCAAAGCGGAAGATTCATCTGCTGCGGATGTGTGGTATTCGTATGATGCAAGTGCAAATACTTCCGATACTGCACATACAATAATAAAAACTATGCCGGGTTACAGAGTATTGGTTTTATCGACAGATAATTTGGATGAAGCAAATAATATGCGTTCGGAAATATATTTCAAATCGGATCATGCCGCCGTTTATGTAATTTTTGACCC
This sequence comes from uncultured Ignavibacteriaceae bacterium, assembly GCA_964618785.1. Lineage (GTDB taxonomy): Bacteria > Bacteroidota > Ignavibacteria > Ignavibacteriales > Ignavibacteriaceae > FEN-1297. The sequence goes on from CAZUCY010000029.1 coordinate 1,977, forward strand.
GCCTTTTTACAAAGTTGAAGCAGGTGATTTTAGCGATATTAATGACGCTCAAAGTTTTAACTTCAAACTAAAGCAGATGGGATATAATGAAGTAAGAGTTGTGAAGGAAACAATAAATAAATTTAAATAAACACATATAAATGCTGAAAATTATTGCCAACCCCTCGCAGATTATAACTATAGATACGTTCGGTGAGAATGTAAAACGCGGTACGGAATTAAATGAACCGGGCGTATTAAACGGATACTCGATAATAGTAGAGGACGAGTACATAAAAGATATTGTTCCCACTATATCAATAAAAAATATTGAAGCAGATGAAATAATTGACGCCACCGGCAGGGTTGTTCTCCCCGGTTTGGTTGAATGCCACACACATAGTGTCTTTACAGGTTCGCGATCGGGTGAATTCAGAAAAAAATTAAGGGGAATATCATACGAAGAAATTGCTGAATCAGGCGGCGGGATAAACAAAACAGTTAATGACGTGCGTAATGCAAGCGTTGAGGAACTTATAGGCATTAGCATACCCCGTATAGATTATTTTATTTCACAGGGTATAACAACACTTGAAATAAAAAGCGGTTACGGTTTAGATTTTGAAAACGAAATTAAGATATTACGCGTTATTCATTTTCTGAATGAAAAGTATCCTATTGATATTATTCCCACATTCCTTGGAGCACATGCTATTCCGCCTGAGTTTAAAGATAACCGTAAAGCTTATAATGATCTTTTAATAAACGAATTGCTCCCTTACATTGCAAAGAATAATCTTGCTAAGTACTGCGACGGCTTTTGTGAATTAACTGCGTTCAATGTTTCCGAAATCGAGGCTGTTTTTAACAAAGCAAAAATTTTAGGAATACCATTAAAGCTTCACACCGATCAATTTAACAGTATAGGGGGAGTTGATATTGCATTAAAATATAATACCGTCAGCGCCGATCATCTTGAGGTGATAAAAGATGAAAATATAAGAAAGCTGGGAGAATCGGATATTGTATGTGTTCTTCTGCCGGGAGCATCTTTCTTTCTTAATCATAATTATGCACCCGCCAGAAAATTGATTGAACAGAATGCTATTGTTGCAATTTCTACAGATTACAACCCGGGTTCATCTAATATCAGCTGTTTAAATTTGATAATGAGTATTGCAGCGTTAAAAATGGGAATGACAATTGAAGAGACTATATCTGCAGTTACAATTAATGCCGCAAAAGCAGTCGGGGTGAGTAACGAACGCGGAAGTATTGAGATAGGTAAGAGAGCAGATTTAGCATTGTTTAATACGGATAATTATCCCGATATTATTTATAATGTAGGTAAGATTTTAAATTACATGACCATAAAAAATGGAGAGGTAATCTATATTTCCGATTAAATTTTTAGTTTATCATATAATTCTATTAAAATACTGACCGTAAAAAAGAGGGAAATAGGGATGAGAAAAATATTTGCAATAATTGTACTTATTAGTTTGCCTGCATTTGCACAATCAAATATAACAATATATTCGGGTATTACTTCGGATAATTTATTGTTGTTTCCATTATTTCCGGAACTAGCTTATCATAATGGAATAAACATTGGAGTATCTTCAAATTTTAAAATAATCAAGCTGCTTAATTTATCCCCTTCTTTTGAGTACACAAGCTATCAATTTAAAAATCTAGAACCCGGTATTCTTTTGGATCAATTTGGAAATAATTATGGTTCATCCGGTGAAGATAACCTTAAAAATTATAGACTATCTTTAGATATAAAAATAATTGAATCCAAACCCCGACCGTTCCGTTTTTTTATTTATACCGGAATTAGTTATTTAATTGAAGACTATCCTGACATAAAAACAATTTTAAATAATGAGAACGGCACAAGCACTACTGAAGTTATCAAATTAGGAAAACTTTATCATTTCGTACACGATATTGGGCTTGGTTTTATTATAGATATAAATAAAAGTATTGGTCTCTCCTTCGGAACACAATATTATTCTAATTATAAAGACACATTTAGATATTCATTGAACGGAGGAATAGTTTACAATTTTACTAATTGAGGTCAGTGTGAACTTCATCCCGGAGAGGTAATATATTTGCAGGCTAATATAAAAGTATAAAATTTTATAAAATAAGGAAAACAATACAAACCTGTATTGGGCTTACAATACCAATAACGGGAAAAATTGCAAGAGATTTTTCTACTTCTTTTAAATTATCCCTTTAATCTTGCCATGTAAATTAAAAACTTAATTTTTTTTGCAAAATGGACATTTATGTAAACTTTTAAATTATTTACTATTCATAGTTCACATGTAATTAGTCACCGTATTATTTCCTATAATATAAATTGTGGAACGCTTCTAAGCGCTGAATAAAAATAATGGGAAAAGCCGAAATAACTACTAAGAGTAAAGATGTAAGTGTATTAGTTGTTTTTTTTCTGTTTTCACTTATTAAATATAAACTTCGTATTTGTTACTGACCACCTTGCGCGGAGATTCAAAGTATCGGGGTAAACAAAAAACTGTTCGGAAGGTTTGTAAGGGAATGATTTACCATAGGAATATGTTTTACTGCTATCCGTATCATAATATCCCCAAAGAGAATACTTCCCTGCCTGAACGCGGTCAAAATTGAATATGCTGGAGCCTTTTAATTGCAATTGGTAATTGTACTTTCCTTCATCTATGCCGTTAAGAATAAGATAAGGGTTTTTTGAAAAGTCAACATTTTCTACCGTACCGGCGATACCGGTAAAATCCATTCCGTTTATTGTTCTAAATTTATATTCATAAACCGAATCGTACGCGCTTCCGGCAGCATCCTTAAACCCGTTAAGATCCAGCTTTATTATATAATCAGTATTTGCTTCCAGGTCCTTCAATGGGATTATTTTAAAAGACGCATCATCTATAAAGAATATATTATAAGGAATTTTCTTTCCTGAAGTATCGGAAAAAGCAATTTTACTCTTTGCAGATGAAGAATCAAAAGCATCGTTAAAATAAAACAATATATTCGTTTCCAAATAATCCACATTATTTGATCTTTTGGGAGGAACGGCGCTTATGATACCCGGTTTAGTAGTATCGGGCTTTTCACTTAAAGTAATCCGGGCAAAATCATTAGTAAATACATTTCCGAACTTATCTTCTATTGAATTCGCTTTTAGATAAACCTCGTCCTTTGCAGGGAAATTATTCCTGGTAACGAGAACGATTTCCGTTGGTTTGGTATTTCCCTTAAACACATAAACCGGATTTACCGTCACTTTAGAAGTAGAATCAATAATTATAAAATTGTTTGAACAAATTATAGAGGAATCTACTTCCTTTGAAAAATTTACAAGCACATGAAATTTGTCAGTCATAATTGCGGTAATTAGTCTCGGTTTTACAGTATCGGCTTTTGTCAGGAAGAAATTTAAACCTGAATACGATGAATCAGCCCGGGTTAATTTGATATCCTCTATTGCCATTCCAATATCATCCTGCTCCGGATGATAAAGCAGGTCATGAGCCTGATTTCTTACTGCATAAACTCTGTAAGTTGAAGGAGACAAGCCTAATAATTTATACGTACCCCCCGTACCGGTTTGAGAAATATAATCGGGTTTTTGTTTCATCGGGTTAATAATACTATCGCCGACCATATAAGCAAAAATCATTATACCATTAGGTACGTTATCAAAAACCTTCCCTGTAATTTCGCCTTTATCAATTTTGTCTCCTGTAGAGAATGTTATGTTATATGCCTGGGACAACTTGTTATGATTATTATAATCTTCCAAATCAGTTCCGATTGTAACGACATAAGTGATGTTCTTCCTAAGTTTCTTAGGAAAAGTTATCCTTACAGATGTTCCCGTCCAGTCAAAATCGAGATCGCCTTCAACAGCGGGAGAAATAAATAAAGATCCTTGTAAAGTTTGCTTATCAATGTATTTGGAAAAATTAAATTCAAGATAATCACCTGAATAATTCGTAGTGCCGGATTCAGGATAAGCTTTAACTATTTTGGGTGGAACCAAATCGGGCGGACCTCCTGAAGGCGGAAGCTGGTTTGCGCATCCGGCTAAGATAATTACCTGAAGAATAATGGGAAAATATTTTTTCATTTATCTTTTGAGTCTAACCATTTTCGGTATTTATAAGCGTTTTGAAGATGTTCCTGATAATTAGATGAAAAGCGATGCCCCCCATTGCCATCAGCTGCAAAGTACATATAATTATTTTTATCAGGGTACAAAGCCGCAAGTATAGCTGCTTTACAAGGGTTATTTATTGGACCCGGCGGAAGTCCGTAATTTATATAAGTATTATAAGCAGATTTTATTTTTAAATCATTGTAATTTAATCTTTGCCATTGTCCCTGTTTTGCAAATTCAACTGTAGGATCAGCCTGAAGCTTAATACCGGATTTCAACCTGTTGTAATAAACCCCTGCAATAACCGCCATCTCGGATATTTTATTTGTTTCACCTTCAATAATGGAAGCCATTGTAACTATTTGCTGAACAGAATAGCCCAGTTTTTTAGCTCTTTGCATTAATGAATCGTTCATAAATTTCCGGAATCCTCTGTTCAGATCTATTAATACTTCATTAGGTGAACTGCGCTCATAAATATCATATCTCCCGGGTAAAATATATCCGAGCAAAGAAGGCGCTTTTACACCAAGCGAATTAAGAAAATACTTATTCCGGCTTAACTTTAATATTTCGGTTGAATCTACAAAGACATCGCTGTTAAGCGTTGATGCAACCATATTAAGCGATGAGCCGGGAATAATTACAATTGATTTTAATAAATCACTTTTACCGTCAATAAGATAATCTATCAAATCCAGATAACTAAGTCCGTTTGGTATATAATATCTTGCAGCTTTAATTTTTCGTTCGGCGCCGCAGATAAAAGCGGCAATTTTAAAATTCGTCTTTACGGGAATAACCCCTCTGGAATAAAGGTCATTTGAAATGTCGGAGAGAGATTCTCCTTTCCTTATTTCCATCTTTATGGGCGCCTGTCCGGTATAATAATTAGGAGTAAAAAATATGTGATACATAATTGTAAGCACAATAAGAAAAAATATTGCAATAATAAAAAATTCTTTTTTGGAAAGAAGTTTTCCCATACTAATTTTCATTTTTTTTGCTGAAATGTTGAAAATATTTCCTTTATCTAATTCTTCTCTTTGAATAGCACGCGACTCATCAAGAATTCTTTCGTAAATGCGAAGTAAAACGTCTTTACGAAGAGGTTCTTCAACATAAGACGATATCCTTTCTGCAATTTCTTTTTCCCTTTTAGGATTATAAGTCGGCAAATTCAAAGAGCGTTTAACCCTGCCTATTAATACTGAATGTAATGTTCGTTTACTCAATAAACTTACTATTTGTTTATCGATATCATCCATACCATGGCGAAGTTTGCCAAGGATTTCTTCTTTTTCTTTTGAACTAAGCGTGCTTAGTTCGGTTTCTATTTTTTTATAAACATTATCCATTAAAGATTAAAGGAATATTTTAAGAGTCATACTATTTTTATGTCAGGAAAAATACAAAGATTCGGTTTGAATATATATTTCAAATCAAAAGTCTGAAAATTTTAATTTCTCGCACATTACCGTCATAAATAAATCAAAAGCAATCTAATCGTTTCGAAGATTTGAATTATTCCAGAGTATTATTGCAAAAATAAACGATTTCCCCATCCACTTACCCCGGTAAAGGAAAGAGGAACAAAGGACTCGAATTTGTCAAAATGGTTGTTTATCAAGTTATTGCTCAATCTATCTTATTGGTATAATGAAAATATGATTTTATTACAAGTAATACTTACCAAAATGTTCTTTTGATAACGCCGGGAAAGGACTAAAGTTAAGGCTTGAGGTATAACCTGTTTCAAATAATTTCAAACCTCTGTAAGCAATCATAGCAGCATTATCACCGCAGAATTCAGTTCTGGGAATTACGATCTTCTTGTTAAACTTTGCCGCCACTTTAGTTATTTCTTCTTGAATAGCTTTATTAGCCGCAACCCCTCCGGCAATAGAGATGGAATTTACCTCAAAATTATTTAAAGCTCTTTCCGTATTCCTGCATAAAGCTTTCACAACGGCATTTTGAAAAGACGCCGCTATATTATTTAATTCCTGTTCGGGAATATTTTTGTATCCGTCAAAATTATTTTGAATATACCTCAAAACAGCCGTTTTCAATCCGCTGAAAGAAAAGTTATAAGGATCTTTAAGATCGGCTATGGGAAATTTTATTTTTTCAGGGTTTCCTTTTGCAGCGGCTTTTTGAATATTTGGTCCTCCGGGATAACCAAACCCGAGCATTTTACCAACTTTATCAAAAGCTTCACCTGCAGCATCGTCAACAGTTGAGCCAAGTTTTATTATTTTTGTAAAACTTTCAACAAGGAGTAAAAGTGTATGCCCGCCTGAAACAACAATACCAAGGAATGGAAATTCCGGTTTCTCTTCCATTAGAAAACCTGAAAACAGATGTCCTTCAATATGATTAACGGCGACAAAAGGTTTCTTTAAAGAAAAGGACAAACCTTTAGCAAAAGTCAGCCCAACAAGTAAAGCGCCTATTAATCCCGGACCTGCAGTAGAGCAAATAACATCTAAGTTGTTAAGCTTTAAACCCGATATTTCAAGCGCATCCTTAACTAAGGGAATAACAATTTGCAAATGGGCACGGCTTGAAAGTTCAGGCACAACCCCGCCGTATTTTGAATGGAAATCCTGGGAAGAGATCAGATTTGCCGTCAGGTTTCCATTTGATATTATGGCGACCGAAGTTTCATCGCAGGAACTTTCAATACCCAAAATATTCATCTGTTTATCATAAATAAACTTCTGAAAATATATCCTGCAATTTGCGGATTTTCTTTTAATCTTCTTACAGAATAAGCATACCAGTCTTTTCCGAACGGGACATAAATCCTGATTTTATAACCTTCGGAATTAATTTTATTCCGGAGGTCCTCTCTTACTCCAAGCAACATCTGAAATTCAAATTTATCTTTAGGGATATTAAGATTCTTAACCATTTTCTTGGCAGCCTTAATAAGATATTCATCGTGAGTTGCTATACCCACATAATTCCCGGCTTTCAAAATAGCCTCAAGAATTTTTAGGTAGTTGTTACGTATTTCCTGTTTACCTTTAAAAGCAATTGAATTCGGTTCAATGTAGATTCCCTTACAAAGCCTGTAATTTGTTCCGGTCTTATTTAACGTAATTACATCATCGTAAGTACGTTTTAAATAAGCCTGCACAACTACGCCGGTATTATCATAATATTCTTTTAGCCTATTCAGCAGTTTAAAAGTTGAATCTGTATAAGGAGAATCCTCCATATCAATCCTGATAAAATTGTTTATTATTTTTGCTCTCGCAGTCAGCTCGGAAATTTGCTGAAAAGCAAAATTCTCATCTATATTTAACCCCATCTGTGTAGGTTTAATAGAAAGATTTGCGGGCAAATTATATTTATTAATAGTTTCAAGAACTTCCAGAGCTTTATTTTTTGCTTCAACTGCTTCTTCTTTGTTTTTAACAGACTCACCAAGAACATCTATGGTTGAGTAAATGCCCTTTTTATTTAGGGTTTTAACCAACTCCACAGCTTCGTCCAATGTTTCACCGGCAATATATTTTTTGGAAAAAAAGCCGACCAGCGCTTTTGGCATCAATTGGACAATCGCCACAATAATTTTGTTAAAGAACGACACGGAACACTCCTATAATTTTACGTTTGCCGACCATTTGATTTTTGAAGCAAGCCGGTCAGCTTTTAAATATTTTACCTGCTTCATAAGAACCAAAACTTTTTAAAGTGAGTGAAATTTCAGAAAGATGATTTAATGCATTTTTAACTTTAGTGTCTTCCATATTGCCGGATAAATCCATATAAAACACATATTCAAATAGTTTATGAGGTATTGGTCTGGATTCTATCTTAAGCAGATTGATATCACGCAAAGCAAAAACGCTTAAAGCTTTGAATAAGGCGCCGGGTATGCTCTTCAATTCAAAACATATTGATGTCTTTGGATTGTGAAATCCCTTTGTAATTTTCTTTTTGCTTATTACTAAAAATCTTGTGAAATTTTCTTTATTATTCTGAATGTTACTCTTCAATATTTTCAAACCGTATAATTCAGCGGCATTCCTGCTGGCGACAGCGGCGGTGGGAATTTGAGTATCCTTTAATGAAATTAAGGCTGAACCGGCTGTATCATAAGCCGGAAAAAGCCGTGCATTCTTTAATGTTTTTAGGAATAAGGAGCACTGCCCGAGAGCCTGCGGATGTGAATAAACTTTCTTTATTTCGTTTAACTCATAATTTTCGTTTGCAAGAAGATGATGATTGATTTGAAGATTCAATTCGCCGATAATAGAAAGCGAATTTTGAAGCAGTAAATCATAGGTTTCAAACACGCTGCCGTACAAAGAGTTCTCAATGGGAACTACACCACAGTTTACTTTTTTATCTTTTACTTTAAGAAATACTTCTTCAAAAGAAAAAGAAGGAGAGATTGATATATTATTCCCGAATAATTTTTTTGCGGCAATTTCACTAAATGCACCGCGTTCACCTTGAAAAGCAATTTTAATCATTTATATTTACCAATCCTTTAACGATTTTTGAAAACAAAAACGTTTTATTTTTTAAATCATCAAGATTGCCGTTATTTTCGAAGACAAAATCAGCGCACTTTGCTTTTTCCTTATCGGGAATTTGATTTTCATTCCTTTTAATAAATTGTTCCTGCGAATAATTTTCAGTTTCAATTTTTCTTTTCATCCTTAAACTTTTATCGGCGGTAATAAGGACAATATAATCAAACCGTGATTCCATATTAGCTTCATAAATCAAAGCCGCTTCTGCGGCAACAATATCATTATGTCTTAATAACTCACCGGTTAAAATATCAACTTTTTTAATAACTTCCGGATGAAGTACGGAATTAATTTTCAAAACATTCCGGCTGTTTGAAAATACTTTTTCTGCCAGGAATATTTTATTTGGTTTTCCGCCCAAGTACGAGTTCTCACCGAATAATTTTGTAATTTTTTTTATTATATCTTTATCATGCTCCAGCAATTCTTTGGAAACATCATCAAGATTTATTACCGGTATCCCTTCGGATCTTAAAAAACCGCAAAATGCTGTTTTACCGGAACCGATTCCCCCGGTAACAGCAATCTTTATTTTTTTTACTTTATGCATGGTAATTATAAGATTGGGAATGCGGGGTCATGTATACCCCGCAAATTTGTCCCGTAGTCAGCGGAATTTATCTTGCAAAGCTAATCTTTCTTACCTCTCTTATTACCGTAACTTTTATCTGACCCGGATATTCCATTTCACTTTCTATTTTAGCGGCAATATCGTGAGAAAGTTTTTCAGCGACAAGATCATCAATTTTATCATGTTCAACAACAACTCTTATTTCGCGTCCGGCTTGAATTGCATAAGTTTTTGCAACGCCTTCAAAGGATTTTGCAAGGGCTTCCAAATTTTCAAGTCTCTTTACATAACCTTCCAAAGGTTCACGTCTTGCGCCGGGGCGGGCGCCGCTTATAGCATCGGCAGCCTGAACTAGCGGCGCAATTGGATGTTCCATCTCAATATCTTCATGATGAGAACCGACAGCATTAACAACAATAGGATGTTCTTTAAACTTCTTCGTAAGCTCATATCCTAACAAAGCATGAGGTCCTTCTATACTTTTATCTACTGTTTTACCTATATCATGAAGCAAACCGGCTCTTTTTGCAAGTACGGGATCCAGACCTAATTCGGAAGCCATAATCCCGGTAAGATAAGCAACTTCAATACTATGCTGGAGAAGATTTTGTCCGTAACTTGAGCGGTATTTCATTCTGCCTACATGCTTAATTAATTCCTGGTGCATATTATGAAGACCGAGCTGTAAGATAGTATTCTCCCCTTCCTTTATCATATCTTCTTCAAGTTCCTGCCGGACTTTCTCTACAACTTCTTCAATACGCGCAGGATGAATACGACCGTCGGTAATTAATCTTTCCAATGAAAGCCGGGCAACTTCTCTTCTGAATTGATCAAATGATGAAAGTATAACCGCCTCGGGTGTATCGTCCACAATTACATCAACACCTGTAGCAGCTTCAAATGACCGGATGTTTCTGCCTTCCTTGCCTATAATTCGCCCTTTCATTTCATCATTTGTAATTTGGACAACTGAAACCGTAGTTTCAATGGAATGATCGGCAGCAGACCTTTGGATAGCCTGGACAATTATTTTTTGAGCTTCTTTTTTAGCATCTGATTTTGCCTGGTCATGAATTTCCTTAATAATATGGCTTACTTCCGATTTTGCAATATTAGTCATATTCTCCATAAGCATATTTTTTGCTTCTTCGGAAGACAGCCCGGAAATTTTTTCTAGCCTGGAATTCTGCTCAATTCCAATTTTATCAATTTCAGCAACTTTAATCTCAACATTTTTTTTAAGATCGGTCAGTTCTTTTTCAATCTGTTTATTTTCTTTTTCTTTTTTAATGACCAAATCGAATTTTTTTTCAATATTTTCTTCCCGTGTATTTAATTGTTTTTCTAAATTTCCAATTTTTTGCCTTTTTTGGTTTATCTCGGTATCGAATTCAACTTTCTTTTTATACCATTCATCCTTAACTTCAAGTAATTTTTCTCTTTTAGTATTATTTGATTCTTTTTGAGCTTCGGAAATAATCTGCTTTGCCCTTTCCTCGGCAGAAGCAATACTTTTTTTCCCTATTTTAGAATTGAACATCCACCCTAAGTAGAAAAATAATACCACGAGAACAATTACCATTGGTATCAACAATAACACGTCCATTTTTCCTCCAGTGTAGGGATTAATATTATTAACCGCATCTGTCAGCCACTGTTTAATAAGGGAAAAACCCTATTAAATCAGTGTGGGAATCTGCCCGAACGTTTTTTACTTCCTCTGTCCCGGCCCGGTAAACCGGGCCAAGTTCCTGCCGAAACAGGATAAGGCCTGCAATAGGCGCCGAAAGTCAAACTCCCTATGGTCTGTAAGTTAGTTTTTCATTATATAACGGACTGACAGAGCGGTTTTTAAATCTTAAGATGGGTCAGATATAGCAGGTTCGTTTATTAGAAGCTTAATCTTTTTAATTTTATCTGATGCCTGAATAAGAAATTCCCTGTTTTTATTTTTTTCAAGGAATAAATCGTACGCAATATTTAAGCATGCAATTATAGCAATAGTCTGCGCCGGCTGATCGGGCAGTTCTTCCTTTGTCTCTTCCATAACTTTATTAACATAAATAGCAAGTTCTTTTGCTATTTCTTCATTTTCGACAAGTAAAGAATATTCTTTATCAAATATTTTAATTTTTAGCTTCTTTTTATCTGTCATTTATATCTATTCCATCTAACAAACAATAAATTTAAGAACTTAAATGATAATCAATTTTAGATAATAAATTTTGTAATTTAACTTTTAAATTCTCTCTCTCCTTCAAATTTAGTGAATTAAATAAATTATTGTCACCATCATTCCCTGGTGATTTTATCTCACTCTCAAGAGATATAATTCTTTGCTGCAAAATTGAATTTTCATTCCGCATGTGTAGCAATTCAATCTCCTGGTTTCCTATTTTAGCGATTAATTCTTTATTTTTATGAATTAATATAGACAATTGTGTTTCAATTGCACTTAACTCATTCAAAAGAATTTCGTTTTTTATTAATTCAGCCATTTAAACACCCCTTAATGCTGCATTGAAATTCTTAGTTACCGATGCAATTATGTGATTAAATTCTTTTTCCACTTCCGCTTCGGTTAATGTTTTTTCTTCAGAATAAAATTCCAAACTAAAAGCCATGCTCTTTTTTTCAACACCTAATGATTCATTTTCAAAAAGATCGAATAATTCAATAGATTTTAAGAGATTTGAACCAGACTTTCTAATAAACTTAATTACTTGCTCATAAGTTACTGATTTATCGAATATAAAAGCAAGATCTCTTATCGATTTTGGATATTTTACAGGTTCCAAATATTTTTTTGATTTCGCTTGAATTTGCTTTAATAAGCTTATATTAAGTTCAAAACAGAACACATCTTGTTGCACATCAAATTGTTTAATTATCTCTTTCTTAATTTTACCGCCGGTACCAATTGTTTTACCGTCATAATTTTTAAAAAATGAAAACTCAAATAAACTTTCGGGATTATCAAATTCGTAACTTTCAGAGAAAACATTATTAAAAGAAAGTTTTTCCAATAAGCTGTTTACTATCCCTTTCAGGCTGAATAAATCAGCTCGTTTTTCTTCAGAGTACCATGTTTTCTGATTTTCTTTTCCGGTAGAAACAAGTAAAAGATTTTGTGATTCGGTAAAATCTTCAAAACTCCTAATTTCATTTTTACCCGGATTCATATTAAATATATCACCGATTTCAAAAAGCGATAAATCTTTCCCGCCTGCATTAATATTTTTTGCAACAGTTATTAGCGCGCCCGGAATAAGTGAAGTGCGCAAGAAAGCCATATCTAAACTTTGCGGATTCAATATCGGTATTTTATTACCCGTAAGTGACGCAATTTTCTCACCTTGCATTGGATTGTTTATCATTTCAAAAAAACCTAATGCGCAGGAATACTGCCTTATTTGATCTGTAAAGTACGATTCATCAATTTTTTCACCAAGCGAGATAGAAATCTTTGAAATTGTAGGAATATTATCATAACCGTTAATACGTGCAATTTCTTCTATCAGGTCGATTTCTCTTTCAAGATCAGGTCTATAAGTAGGGACAGAAAAGCGGTATTCCTTTTCTGATTCGAAAATTACTTTAAGTCCCAGATACTTTAAAATAGAAATTATTTTCCCGTTTGTTATAGTATAGCCAAGGACTCTTTTTACACGATTAAAACGCAAAGGGACTTCTTTTTCTTTTATTTTTTCCGGATATACATCAAGAACACCCGAAACAATTTCACCACCGGTTAATTCGGCAATTAATTGTACTGCTCTTTCGGCAGCATATAAAGTACCATTTGGGTCAACAGTTCTTTCAAACCGGAAAGAAGCTTCGGTACTTAAGCCAAGAAGTTTTGATATCTTTCTAATGCTTGAAGGATTGAAATGAGCGCTTTCAATTAAAATATTTTTTGTATAATTACTAATTTCGGAATTTTCACCTCCCATTACTCCTGCAATTGCAACAGGTTTGCCGGCATCGCAAATCATCAGCGTACCCTCAGGCAAGGTTCTTTCTTTAGAGTCAAGTGTAGTAAATTTTGTTTGAATATCAGTGCTTTGAACCACAATTTTATTGCCGCTCAACCGGTCAAGATCAAAGGCATGCAGCGGCTGCCCGACTTCATACATAATTAAGTTGGTTACATCCACAACATTGTTTATAGGTCTTAAACCTATCTTCTTTAATTTTTTCCTAAGCCATTCAGGTGATTCTTTTATAGTAATATTTCTTACTACTTTAGCAGTATACCGGGGGCAGTTTAATTTATCTTTAACTTCAATTGAAGCAAAGTCTTTAATTTTATGTGAAGATTCTTTTAATGAAATTTGAGGAAGTAAAAGTTCTTTTTCGTATAGTGCGGCAATATCGCGCGCAACCCCAATATGTGAAAGGGCATCAGATCTATTTGGCGTAATTGCAATCTCTAAAATAGCATCATCCAATCCAAGTTCGGTAACAATCGATTTGCCAACCCGGCATTTTTCATCAAGCACCATAATGCCTGAATGATCATCGCTTAATCCGAGTTCGGATTCAGAACATATCATTCCAAATGATTCAACGCCGCGGATTTTTGCCTTGGTAATTTTGAAACCTCCGTTAGGAATAACGGTACCTATCGGAGCAAAAACTATTTTTTGCCCGGCTTCAACATTTGGAGCGCCGCAAACAACTTGCAGATCTTCAGTGCCGGTATTTACTGTACAAAGAGAAAGTTTATCCGCATTGGAATGTTTCTTTTTCTCTTTTACATAACCTACGATAAAATCCTTATAGCGCTCTAATTCATCTACGGCATCTTCAACTTCAAGCCCTGACATTGTCAGCTTGTCAATTATATCTTTAGAAGCGATGCCTTTTAAATCGATATAATCTTTTATCCAATTAAGTGAAACTTTCAATTCTTATCTCCTGTTTAAAACTGTTTTAAGAATCTAAAGTCATTCTCAAAAAATATACGAATATCATCAATTCCGTACTTCAGTAAGGCAGTTCTTTCAATACCCATTCCGAAAGCATAACCGGTAAATTCTTCATTATTATAATCAACATTATCAAATACATTGGGATCCACAGTACCACAGCCTAAAATTTCCAGCCAGCCTGAATGCTTGCAAATTCTGCATCCTTCGCCGTGGCAAAGGTAGCATGTTATATCCATTTCAGCGCTTGGTTCTGTGAAAGGAAAAAAGCTGGGACGAAAACGATATTTTAAATCGTTACCATAAAATTGACGTGCAAATGAAACAAGTGTTCCTTTTAATTCAGCAAAGGTAACATCCCGGTCAACATATAAGCCTTCAACCTGATGAAATACGCAATAGCTCCTTGCACTGACAGCTTCATTTCTATAAACTCTTCCGGGCATAATTGCTCTTACCGGAGGTTTATATTTTTTCATTAATCTGATTTGAACCGGCGATGTGTGAGTTCTCAAAAGGAAATCTTCAGTTATAAAAAAAGTATCCTGCATATCTCTGGCTGGATGATCAGCGGGAAAATTTAAAGCGCCGAAATTGTTATAATCCGATTCCAGCTCAGGGCCTTCCATAACGGAAAATCCCAATCCTTTGAAAATGGATTTGACTTCATCGAGAGTTTGAGTAAGCAAATGTTTGCTGCCAATAATTTTTCTTACACCGGGCAGGCTTAAATCAGTTTTTATTGCCGACCCCCCGGCAATATTTTCCAATTCATCCTTTAACAGGTTAAACTTTTCCGAAACCTCATTTCTCAGAGTATTCAAAGATTTGCCTAAAAGAGGTTTATCCTCTTTTGAAGCATCTTTCAATTCATCAAATAACTTAGAGATTAAACCATTCCTGCTCAGATATTTAACACGAATATCCTCAAGCTGTTTTAGATCTTTCACCTTTAATAATTCACTATTGAAACCTGAACTTGCTTCGGAAATCTTAATATCAAGCATATGCCATAAATACAATATAATTTAAAATAATACCCCTTGGAAATAAGAATTATTTACAAAGGGGTAGAACCTGCCTTGCGGCAGGCAGGTTAATTAGTTGAGAAATTAACTATTTCTGTAAAAGCTGCTGGATTTTCTAATGCGAGGCTGGCAAGAACTTTTCTGTTTATTTCAACACCTTTTTTATTAAGGAGATTGATTAGCTTTGAGTAAGTAGTACCATTAGCCCTGGCAGCAGCATTTATTCTTACAATCCATAACTGTCTAAAGACTCTTTTCTTTAATTTTCTGTCTCTATAAGCATGAACTAAACCTTTTTCAACATGGTTTTTTGCAACAGTGTATACCTTACTGCGGCTGCCCCAATAACCTTTTGCCTGGTCTAATATTCTTTTTCTTCTTCTGTGTGAAGCTACTTTATTTTTTGAACGTGGCATTTCACTTATCCTTTTTCGTTTACTTTAATGAAGCATCGATTGAACGCGTTTAGTATCTGATTCAGACACCATAGTTGAGCGTCTTAATTTCCTTTTTCTTTTAGTGCTTTTTGAGGAAAGAATATGGCTTTTATAAGCACTTTTTCTTTTAAATTTTCCACTTGCGGTTTTTCTGAATGTTTTACCGGCACCGCTGTTAGTTTTCATCTTTGGCATATCAATTTCCTGTTAATTAATCTTTTTACTTTTTATTTTTGAAGGAACCAAGATCATACTCATTGCTTTTCCTTCCATCTTTATCGGAGTTTCAACTTTTGATACTTCTTCAACCCGTAAAATAAACCTGTTCAATAATTCTTCACCCTTATCAGTATATGCTAATTCTCTGCCTTTAAACATTACAACAACTTTTACTTTATTACCTTCTTCAAGAAAATTATAAGCATGTTTTGCTTTAAATTCAAAATCATGCACATCAGTATTAGGATGAAGCCTTATTTCCTTAAGCAGCGAAATTGTTTGGTTCTTTTTTTGAATCTTTTCACGTTTCTGCTGTTCATATTTAAATTTTCCAAAATCAAGTATTTTACACACAGGTGGTTTTGCCTGCGGAGCTATCTCAATTAAATCCTGCCCTCTGTCTCCGGCTAATTTTTGAGCATCTCTAATGGTGTAAATACCGAGCTGAGTTCCGTCAACATCAATGACTCTGACTTTAGTAGCCCGGATTTCCTCATTAATTCTAACTTCTTCCTTTTGAGCGATTGATAACCTCTCTAATTTGTTGTTGAAATCTTATTTTTTATTTCAATCTTAATATTATCAATAAAATCAGACAAAGACAAAGAGCCTAAATCACCTTTTTTATGCTTTCGCACGGAAATATTGCCGGCAGACTGTTCCTTTTCGCCAAGGATTAACATATAAGGAGCTTTGTGCGTTTCCCAATCTCTTATTTTATATCCGATTTTTTCATTTCTTTCATCAAGTTCGGCGCGAATCCCGCTTTCTTTGAGATTATTCAGGACAGTTTTACCATAATCAATAAAGTTTTGGGAAACAGGTATCACAACAGCCTGAACAGGAGCCAGCCATAACGGAAATTCCCCGGCATAGTGCTCAATTAATACTCCGATAAATCTTTCAAGCGATCCGAATGGCGCTCTGTGAATCACAACCGGTCTGTGTTTTTGACCGTCGCTTCCTGTGTATTCAAGATTAAATCTTTCCGGCATTATATAATCAATCTGAACAGTACCGAGCTGCCACTTGCGCCCAAGAGCATCTTTTACCATAAAGTCTATCTTTGGTCCATAGAATGCAGCCTCACCTTCTGCAACATAATAAGTAAGATGCATCATATCTGCGGCTTCTTGAATCTCTATTTGAGCTCTTTCCCACAGTGTTATATCACCGCCGTATTTATCGGCATTATCATCCCTGAATGACAACTGAGTAGTAAATTCTTTAAATCCCATCTGATTGAATACAACCTGGATTAGTTCAATAACCTTGCAAACTTCGTCTTTTAACTGATCATCTCTTACAAACATGTGTGAGTCATCAACGGAAAAACAACGCACCCTTGTTAACCCGTTCAATTCACCCGACTGTTCATACCTGTATACAGTTCCAAATTCAGCGTACCTTATAGGCAAATCCCTATAACTTCTGGGTTTCGAAGCATATATTTGAAAATGATGGGGACAATTCATCGGCTTCAACAGGTACTCTTCTTTATCCCCTTCCAATTTAATCGGAGGGAACTGGCTATCTTTATAATAAGGATAATGCCCGCTTGTTTTATAAAGATTAATATTTCCGATATGCGGTGTAATTACCGGCTCATACCCGCGTTTTCTTTGCTCTTCACGAAGATAATTTTCAAGAGTTTCTCTTAAAATCGTGCCTTTGGGAAGCCAGATTGGAAGTCCGCTGCCAACAGCCTGGGTAATCATAAAAAGCTCAAGTTCTTTACCAAGCTTTCTATGGTCGCGTCTTTTTGCTTCTTCCAGTTTTTCAAGATGTTCTTCAAGTAATTTTTTCTTAGGAAAAGAAATACCGTAAATTCTTTGAAGCTGTTTATTCTTTTCGTCGCCTCTCCAATAGGAGCCGGATATATTAATCAGCTTTATATATTTAATTTTTCCGGTGGAAGGAAGATGCGGACCGCGGCAGAGGTCGGTAAAATTACCTTCTTTATAAACGCTGATGCCTGCAGTGTTTTCATCAATCTCTGATAAAATTTCAACTTTGTAATGATCATTTATATTCGTAAAGAAGGTTATCGCTTCATCTTTTGTAAGGTTCTGACGAACAAATTGGTTATTAGCTTTAGATAACTCAGACATTTTATTTTCAATAGCTCTAAGATCGGGTTCGGTCAGACTGGAATTAATGTCTATATCATAATAAAAACCGGAATCAATTGCAGGACCTACTCCAAACTTTGCTTCGGGATAAATTTCCTTAATTGCATGAGCCATTAAATGAGATGTTGAATGCCAGTAAACTTCTTTCCCTTTATCATCTTGAAAAGTAAGGAATTTAATTGAGGCGTCGCTGTTAATATGTGTATTTAAATCTTTTATTGCACCGTTCAATTCAACAGCCAGTGTATCATCCGCTAAACGTGATGATATGGATTCCGCAATTTTAATTGCAGTAATTCCTTTGTCATACACCTTTGAATTTCCATCAGGAAAAGTAATTTTTATATTTTCCATGTTAAAATCATTTCTATAAAAAAATCGGAGTGAACTCCGACTTAGTGGGCTCTAGAGGAGTCGAACCTCTGACCTTCTGTACGTCAAACAGACGCTCTAACCAAACTGAGCTAAGAGCCCAGATAATCCAACAATGTAAGATGTAGAATTTATAAAAATAAATTCTACATCTTTAAGTTACATTGCTATTGTACCGAGGGCCGGACTCGAACCGGCACGGGTGTAAACACCCACAGGATTTTAAGTCCTGTGCGTCTACCAATTCCGCCACCCCGGCAAAATCATTCAGTTTTTGTTTCTATTTATATAATAATGTCTGAAAAAAACAACTATTATAGTGAATTTAATTAGAAATAGACTGTAAATATAGATAATTGAATATATTTTTGCAAGAAATGTAAAGGAATTGTTGTTATAGAAATTAATAAGACTTTGAATATAATCACTTTAATAAACGGAATGTTTTAGATATGGTCTAAACATCCGGGCTTTTGAATTTAAAAGTATAACGATATTTCTGAGGACATATTGGATATAACAAGACTCATTCTTACGCGATAACAACTTCCTTATATCCGGCTTGCTATAATAAATTATTTTAATATTGGATTTCCACCAAGTTTTTCTCCAATCGCCCTCAATAATGTATCCCTCTGGAAAGTCATTTTGCCAGGTATTTAAGAATTAAGTTTTTTGTTTTTATTCATAGATTCCTCTGCAATCTTTTTTTTATATTCAATAAGCTTCTTTTGAATACCTTTGTCGCCTAATGCTATAATCTGAATTGCAAGCAGCGCCGCATTCTTGGCTCCGTCAATAGCTACCGTTGCAACCGGTATGCCCCCCGGCATTTGGACTATTGATAATAATGAATCCATCCCGTTTAAGGATTTAGTAAAAATCGGAACGCCAATGACAGGAAGGATTGTACTTGCCGCGGTTACACCGGGTAAATGCGCTGCGCCTCCTGCGGCGGCTATAATTACCTTCAAACCTCTTGATACCGCAGTTTTTACATACTCCGCATGTTGTTCGGGTGTGCGGTGGGCGGATAGAATTTTTACTTCATAAGGAATTTCAAATTCTTTGCAGGTATCTATTGCTTTTTGCATTATACCCAGATCAGAATCGCTTCCCATTATTATTCCGATTAAAGCAGTTTTATCCATTTTTATTTACCTTAGATTATTTTAATATTTATTAGTTGAATTAAAATTTTCTCCAGTCCACTGCAAATATATTATCTCCATTCGATCTTAACAAAATTGCGCCGGATTTATCTGTTCTTGAAATGCTCGATCCGGCTTGGATCAGCCTCTGCAGAACAATCTCTGCAGGATGACCGAATTTATTTTTTATACCGTCGCTTATCAAGCTTATTTTTGGCTGTACAGCAGAAATAAATTCTTCCGATGAGCCATTCTTACTGCCATGATGAGCTACTTTAAGAACATCGGACTTTAGAAAACTTCCATAGTCATGCAAATAGTGAAACTCAGCCTGGTGTTCAAGGTCCCCTGTAAACAGACAACTGTTTTTACAATATACTATTTTCAGAAGTCCGCTTTCGTTATTGGTGGTTAGTTTTATACTTCTGTTAAAATCATTAAGAACATAAATCCTGACGGCAGGTAATTTAATTATTTCTTTTTTATAATAATTAACCGGAATTCCCTTGGCTCTTATAAATTTTTCAAATTTAACATCTTTTGAATAAGATGTATCCAGATAAGGTTTATATATCCGGCTGATTTTATTTTCATTAATTAATGATATAAATCCGCCGTAATGATCCAAATCTATATGGGAAACCAGACCGTAATCAATTTTATCGATTCCCAGATAATTCAATAAAGGTAAAATTACTCTTTCGCCGTTATCAAAGTTTACTCCTGCGGAACCCGCATCAACTAAAGCCGTTTCCCCATCCGGGAATTTTATTAATATTGCATCGCCCTGCCCTACGTCTATCATCAAAACGTGCAGATAGTTATCCGGCAGTAAATTTTTATCATCCAAAGAACAGAAGACTATGATATTTGCCGACACTAATGCAGCAGCAATTACTATTGCAATTTTAGATTTAAAGTTGATAAATATGTATAAAAAAACCGCAAGGAATGCATAAAATATTATTCCATTTAATAAAGAGAAATTTCTTATCCATAGAAACGAATACCCGGAACTGCCTGCGGTCTTGATAATATAGAACATTAATGAATTTAAGAGATCGGTACCTGAAGCATAATATGAAGCCAGTACCGGGATAAATAAGTTAAGTATCAGCGTAAAAATTCCGGCGCCTATTATGATTCCAGCAAGCGGTATTACTAATAAATTAGCAAATAATGAAACCAGCGATAATTTACCGAAATAAAATAGAATAAAGGGGAGAGAACCTATCTGCGCACATAATGATAAACCAATAAATAATAAAAGATATTTTATCCATTCAGCTTTAATACTAAAATCATCTATTGTTCTCTGAAAGACCGGGTAAAAAACGAGAATGGATAGCACTGAAGAGTACGAAATCTGAAAACCGGGATCAAATAATTGAGCAGGATCAAAAAATAAAATTATAAAAGCGGAAACTGCCAATGAGTTAAAGCCATTAGTAGAACGATTTGTTAAAATTCCAATAATAAATAATATTGCCATTATCACAGCCCGTACTGTCGGCGCCCGTGAATCTGTAAGGACTAAGAAAACAATTATGCCCAGTATAATCAATATTGATCTCAGATAGACATTAAATCTGCTAAAAGCTATCATAATAATTAAGACGATGAATCCGACACTTAAACCGGATACAGCCAGAATATGTACAACGCCGGAATTAATAAATTCTACAATCGCATTATAATCTATGCTGCTCCTGTCGGCTAATAATTGTCCCCTTAAAAAGCCTGCCGTCTGCGGCTGGTACAATTTTGATATTTCATTATCTATCGCTTTTCTAACTATAAAAATTGTACCCTGAATTTTTTCATAATGCGGATTCAATATACTTAGATCTTTTACACTGGATGCAAACAAAATTCCGCTTATTCCCCGCTCCGCCAGATATTGGTTATAATCAAACTCTCCGGGATTCCTCTTATTATTTCCTTTAATAAAAAGCCCTTTAACCGTAATATAATTTCCCGGCAAAATAGTATTATATAACAAACTAAGATTTTTCTTGTATTCATCGCGTATTCTGCATATTAATATTATTTTTTTATAATATTTTGCATTTGGAAACACAACAGAATCAACAGCTAAGTAGAAAACTATTTCAGACTCCCTGCGCAAATCCACATTTGAAACAGTACCGTATGCCTGAAAATCTTTTTGTTTCTCAACGTCCGGTGGAAGAAAATTGTAATTTGGCTTTTGATATTCGGCAGTGAATACTCCGGCGGATATTACTAACAGGTAAACCGGTAGATATATATATGAGCGGTAATTATTATTAATGCTAAAAAGGATAGCTGCGATAAAAGACAATAGCATGATAACAAAGAAAGCAAAATAATTATGAACAGTAACAGGGATAATTTTTCCGCCTAAAATTCCGGCTGCAAAAAATAATATGAATTTTATTGCCGGGTAATTCTTCATTGAAAAATTTTCATTATAGCCGGTTTAATATGCGTTAAATCTTTAATATCATTAAATAAATTTTCGGCATATTTACCGGAAGCAATTGTTAATGCCGGGTTTAATGTATGAGTTTTAACTGAAATATCTTCCACATTCCCGTGGTCGGAGCACACAATTAAAGTCATATCTTCTTTTAATTCGCATATTATTGTAAAAAGGAATTCATCAAGTATGCTTAGTAATTTTTGAGCGTCGCCGTCATACCTGCCATGCCCGAGATAATCGGTTATAAAATACTCATATAACGTAAAAGTATTTTCCTCTGCAATTTTTAACAGTCTTCTTGCCGCAATTTTAGGCTTTAAAATGCTTAGTTTATAACCGAGCTTTTTATTCCATCTTTCATTAGTAATTTCTGCCGTTAATGCCCTTCCATTTTTTACATCCAAAGACGTATTGAATTTTAGTCCGCTTAATTTACTGCTTAAAGATGAAACGCTTAATCTTGACCTGCCGGATTTTAAGTAGTCAAAAAATAATTTGGGATATGCGTTTGCAAAGAATGCTTTTTCACCAAGCTTTATGAAAGCCTTAAAAATATTTTCTTCTTTTATAACCGGAATAAGAGTTGAGTAAGGGTACGGACCGAAATGCTTCCCCACAAATTGGGATGCGTTCATCCCGCAAAATATTGATGTTTGCCCCGTACCGCTTTGAGGAAATCCTTCTACGCCAAGCCTTGCATCTGATGGAAATATAAAAGAACTATTCTTTTTTAATACGGGATTATTTGTTGACGGTATCCCCCCGAATAATTCAGTAAAAGTTTTAAACCCGAATTTAAAGAAAGGGTTAGACCGGTAATCTTCTTCGCCGATACCCACGCCATCCAAAAATATCATTAAGACAGAATGCATTAAATATCCTATGAATGGATTTTATAAATGGCTTAATTAAGTTAAACCAAATCTAATTTTGCTTCCAGGACAGTTCACACCGACTGACTTTATATTGAACAATTACTTTATGGAATTTATCTAACGCTGTTTAGACTCGACAATTATAGTGACAGGTCCGTCATTAATTATTTTTACACTCATCATAGCGCCGAATATACCTGTTTTTACTTTTGATTCGCCGAGATTTTCTTTCACCCGTGCAACAAACTTTTCATAAAGCGGAATTGCATCTTCCGGTCTGGCGGCTTGAATAAAACTGGGACGGTTTCCTTTTCCCGGGTCTCCGTACAATGTAAATTGAGAAATAATTAATGCCTCGCCGTCAATATCTTTAATTGATAAATTCATTTTTCCATAATCATCTTCAAATATTCTTAAGCCGCAGCACTTATCCGCAGCAAAGCTCATATCCACTTCTGAATCGCCTGCCTTTATTCCAAAGAGAATTACCATTCCCTTACCGATAGATGCAGAGTAATTTTCTGATTTTATATCTACACCGCCCTCAGTAACTCTTTGTATTACCGCCTTCAAGTCAATTCTCCGTAAACAACGCGCTCAACATTTAGATAATCTTTATAATTATTTATATTAATAAAATTTTCAAGCTTTAATATCTCTTCGACCTGCAGGTACTGCCCCTGGCTAACTTCAAAGTAAATCTTCCCGTTATTCTTTAAAATTTTATTAGCCTTTTGAGAAATCGTTTTAAAAAAGCTAAAGCCGTCGGAATTATCCGTAAGTGCAATTCCCGGTTCATATATACGCAATTCCGGCTGTAATTTAGTATATTCTTCGATAGAAATATATGGGGGATTAGACACAAGAATATCAAAATCATTCCCCAAATTTATTCCGTCTGTATTTATATCTAACCTGATAAAATCGATATTTTCTTCAACTCCGTTAAAAACCGCATTTCCTTTTGCGACTTTTAGTGCATCCGCGCTGGAATCTATAGCGCAAACTTGCGCCTGATTCAGATATTTAGCAAGGCAGATTGCAATAATTCCGCTTCCCGTACCAACGTCTAAAATTTTTAAATTATCCCGTTTTTTATTCGCAGTGATAATCAATTCAACCAATATCTCTGTTTCCTGTCTGGGAATCAGCACGGAACTGTTAACAACAAATTCCAATCCATAAAATTCCACAGAGCCGAGAATGTACTGCAGCGGTTCATTTTTACTTCTTCGTTTTATGAAATCTCTGTATACAATCAATTCACTTTCAACAAGCGGTCTGTCAAATGATAAATATAAATCCAGCCGTTTGCAGTTTAAAATTTTTCCAAGTAAAAGTTCAGCATTTATTCTTGGCGAGTCTATTCCCTTATTTTTCAAATAGTCGGTAGATAAATTAATTATTTCTAAAACTGTCGGCATAATAATCTATCTATATAATATTTCTCGTTCTTGTAATAGAATTATCAGTAAAGAATTTTTCAAGTTTATCGGTAACTTCTTTTTCCGTTACACAAAGCAAACATTCATCGGCAAGTTTTTTAGCTTTCTGATACGAAATACTCCTTACAATATGTTTTGCATATGGTATGGCAGTAGGAGAAATACTAAGAATTTGCAAGCCTAAACCAATTAAAAGCGGAATTGCAAGCGTATCAGCCGCCATTTCACCGCAAAGACTTGCAGATTTGTTCGCTCTGGCTGCTTCTTTCAGAATATGACTAACTGTTCTGATTACCGCCGGATGAAATTCCTGGTAAAGATAGGAAACCATATCATTACCTCGGTCAACAGCCATTAAATACTGGATAAGATCATTTGTACCGATGCTTATAAAATCAACTTCACTTGCAAGCTCGTATGTAAGCACTGCGGCTGAAGGCACTTCGATCATAATTCCTATCCTCATATGTTTATCAAAAGGAATCTTTGCGGTTTTCAATTCTTCTTTACATGCGGAAATAAGGGACAGCGACTTACGAATTTCTGTTATGGAGCTAATCATAGGAAGCATAAATTGAATATTCTTGGATTTGCTTGCCTGAAGAACCGCTCTTATCTGGGTTTTGAATAATTTTTCATTTTCCAAAAGCAGTCTTATGCCCCTTAATCCAAGAAACGGGTTTGGTTCTGTAAAACTAAAAAACTTAAATTTATCACCACCGATATCAAAAGCGCGAATAATAATAGGGTCGGGGTATATTCTCGTCGCTAAATTTTCATACATCATCGTCTGCTCGCTTTCATTAGGAAATTCACCGATCTCTTCAAGAATCTGTTCGGTTCTATAAAGACCGATTCCTTTTGCGCCGTTTGTAATTACTAAATCAATTTCTCCCGACACGTCAACATTTGCACGCAATATGATCTCTTTGCCGTCGGTTGTCTGAGCCGGCTGGTCTTTTAATTCTTTAAGACCCTGCTGAAGCTCAGCTAATCTTTCCGCTTTTGCGTGGAAGAAGTCTATTTGTTCCTGCGTAGGATTAATTAAAACATATCCATGAAACCCGTCAACAATTATAAGGTCATCTTCTTTTATTTGCTTTGTGGCGTTATGCGTTCCGACAATGGCTGGAATATTTAACGAGCGGGCAATAATAGCCGTATGCGATGTTAAACCGCCGTGATCGGTTACAAAGCCTCTGACATTGCTTTTTGAAAGAAGTATTGTATCGGCAGGGGTTAATGAATCGGTAACTACAATAACATCATGAGTTATTTTCGACTTCCATCTTTTCTTCTGAAGGTTTCTGATTATACGGTTTTTAATATCTTCTATGTCATTAGCTCTTTCATTCATATACTGTTCGTGGGCGACAATCATTAAGCGCTGATATTTGGATATTTCATCGTTAACAATAAACTCCGGCTGCTTTTTCTCTTTACAAATTCTGTCCTTTATGTTCCCGATTAAAATTGGATCGTCTAAGATCATCAATTGCGCTTCAAATATTGCCGCGCGGTTCACTTCCATTTTTTCTTTTGCCATCGAGAATATTTTGTCTAATTCCTTTTTTGATTTTTGCAGAGCTTCTTCAAAATTTAGGATAGCTTCGTTGGTGTCTGTTATTGCGCCGTCGTTTATTTCAAGCTTCTCTTTAGTAAACATATAAACGTTCCCGATAACAATTCCGGGCGCAGCGGCAACACCGGAGATTTTATTATCCGCTTCTTTAAAGATTTGTTTAAAATTCTTCACAGTTCGTCAAATCCTCTCTTAAAATAATCGGCTATTTCTTCAGCGGCTTTTACCTCATCTTCGCCGTCAAAAGATAGAATAAGTTCAGAACCCATTTCTGCAGCCAGAGTCATTACGCCAATAATACTCTTCCCGTTTATATTTAATCCATCCTTGGAAATATAAAAATCACATTTATATTTTGCCGCCAGTTTTACAATTGTAGCGGCAGGTCTGGTGTGCAATCCTGATTTATTAATAATTTTTACTTTTTCTTCTATCATTATTTCCTTCTTTTAATTAACGAATCTGCAAGTAAAGCAAAAAATTCACGATATTTCTCATTTTTTAATTTTTTTATGGACTTTAACGCTAAATTTGTATAATGTTTAATTTCATTTTCGGCAGCTTCAAGAACATTTAGTTTTTGATATAAGTCTTTATAGCCTTGAATTTCGCCGGGTTTTATGCCTTTATTTTTAATAACCTCTAATAATTTATCCTTATCCGTTCCCTTGGATATTTCCATCGCTTTAAGAAACAAGAATGTCTTTTTACCCTCAACCAAATCACCGCCGATAAATTTTCCGACATCATTTTCATTCCCGGTTATATCAAGCAAATCATCCTGAATTTGAAAAGCAATTCCGATATTTTTTCCAAAATTTGCCAGACCTTTAACTATTTGTTCATCTCCCCCGCCGATTAACGCTCCGGTTGTACAGCACATCTCCATCATGGAGGCGGTTTTTTTCCGGATCATCATAATATATTCTCCAATGGTAACAGCCTCGCGAAGCTCAAATTCTTTATCAAGACTTTGACCTTCGCATACTTCTACTAAACTTTTCGTAAAAGCGCCCATAATCTTTTTTGCATTTCCGTTACAATCTTTTAAAAGGTATTCATACGCAACAGAAAGCAGACTGTCGCCCGTAAGAATTGCGGTTGAAGTATCGTATTTTTTATGAATAGTTAAAATATTACGTCTTTTATCTGCGTTATCCATAATATCATCATGAACTAAAGTAAAATTATGGAGCAGTTCAACCGCCGCAGCTGCATTATAAGCAGTATTCAGTTTACCGCCTGCCGCTTTAACAGCCAGCAGCAATAATAAAGGTCGGAGTCTTTTACCTCCGCCTTCAATAATATAATATCCCGGTTCATATAATGACCCGGGTTTCCTGTTCTTAAGCGCCTGCAATAATTTTTTATCGACAATTTTTCTTTTTTCATCAAGAAAAGTTTTAAATTTATTTTCATATCTCCCCATCAATATAGTTTTTCCTTTCGAATGATTTTATCATAATTTTCAAATCCGCTCGTCTTTTCGTTAAATGACACTTTACCGGAAAGGCAAATTTCTAAGTGCTCTTTTTTCCGCTTGGATATTGGACTTGAATTATCAGGCATATAAAAAAATGTATTTTAATAATTAAAAACCTTTAAAAGATATTAAAATTTGTAATAAAATTCTCTGTCCTTAGTCATTTTGATAAACCGGATTAAATAAAAATTGAACGCAAAAGAATAAATGAAAGTGATTTTTTAAAATTCTAACACTCAACTTAATTAGGAAATATGTTATCTTTGCTTAATTTATTCACTCATGTTACGCACAAAACCATTGGCATAGCCATTTCTATGGAATAAAATTGCCGGTTACCGGCAGGCAGGTTTATATTGGGAACTGTTATTTACAAAATATTTCCGGATTTTCCCGGAGGGATGGATAACTTAGCCAAAATTGCATGAATTTGGCGTTAAAACTAATAATATACAGGCAATTATTATCCCCTATGATCTTCCATAGGAATGGCTATGCCAAAACCCGGGACTGCTAAATGAAATTTGAAAAACTGCGTTACGTGAGTTATTCAATTAATTAAAATTTCATAATAAATGAATCTCAATTTAAAAGATAAATTTCTGATAACCGCTAAAACGCATCACGGCTTGGAAGATGTTCTGGCTGAAGAGCTTAAACAATTAGGCGCTGAAAATATTACAAAGCTGACGCGTGCGGTAAGTTTTCAAGGAGATAAATTTTTGTTGTATAAAGCAAATTTATGTCTGCGTACAGCTTTAAGAATCCTTGTACCAGTACATAAATTTAAAGCGGTAAACGAAACATGGCTATACAGGGGTGTACAGAAAGTTGACTGGTCGGAATATTTGACCAACAGCGATACGCTGGCATTGGACAGCGCGGTCAGCTCTCCTATTTTTAATAATTCACAGTATGTTTTTCTAAAAGCAAAAGATGCGATAGTAGATCAATTCAGAAATAAAACCGGCATCCGCCCGTCTGTTGATCTTGATAATCCAACAGTCAGAATAAATGTTTTTATTCAGAATGATGAAGTGACATTATCGCTTGACAGTTCGGGAAGTTCGCTTCATAAACGCGGCTATAGAAACGAAGTAAACGAAGCTCCTCTTAATGAAGCATTAGCCGCCGGTTTAATTCTAATGTCCGGCTGGGATAGACAGAGTAATTTCATCGATCCCATGTGCGGTTCGGGGACAATATTAATTGAAGCGGCAATGATAGCATATAATATCCCGCCTAATATAAACAGAAAGAAATTCGGACTGATGAACTGGAAAAATTTTGATAAAACATTATGGGATAAAATCATTAATGAGGCAATAAACAATAAAAGCAAGTTTGATTTTTCAATAACCGGTTCTGATATTTCGCCGGAAGCCGTACGGATTGCGCATAATAATATAAATTCAGCCGGGCTTAAGGATAAAATAAAAGTTGATAGAAAAGATTTTACTAAACTAATACCTCCCGGAGGTAAAGCGACAATCATTATGAACCCGCCGTACGGAGAGCGTATTCAGCCTGAAAATATTAATTCTTTATATAAAAGCATAGGAGACACATTAAAGCAAAAATATGCGGGGTCGGAAGCGTGGATACTTTCTTCAAACTTAGAAGCATTAAAAAATGTCGGGCTTCGTCCTTCAAAAAAAATTATCTTCCATGCAGGCCCGTTGGAATTAAGGTTTAACAAATATTCATTATATGAGGGGCTGTAATCTAAAAACTTACTTTAATACATTCCGGCTTTCAGATAATAAAACAGGGCTGATTTTCCCACCGCAGGTTAGCGCCGTCACATATTATGCTCTATTCATTCAGAACATTTGATATATAATAATATATCGATATATTTCAATAAGTAAATATGATAAAAAGAGAAGACGATATAGTAAAAATAGCTAAGGCTCTGTCGGATATAACTCGTGTCCGCATCCTTAAAGAGATTGCAAGTAAAGGAAGTATTTCATGCGGAGATGCCGAAAGAATTGCAGAACTTTCCCAGCCTACTGTCTCGCATCATTTAAAGATACTTGCCGATGCCGGTCTTTTAAATACCCTAAAGAATGGACGTCATATTACCATAACAGTTAATAAAATTACATTAAAAAAGTTTGCATCTTTTATTGGCGGTTTTCTCAGGTTAAAGTGAATTTTTTAGCCTGTTTTATCGAATTATCTAAATATATAAATATTTTAATTACTTTAATCAGGAAAGGAAATAATAATGAACAATCTTTTATTCAGCGAATATAAACTTGGCAGGATAAATCTTAAAAACCGTATTGTTATGGCTCCAATGACACGGAGCAGGGCAATAAATAATATACCCAATGATCTTATGGCGGAATATTATAAACAGCGCGCAGGCGCCGGACTTCTGATAACCGAAGGGACTTCCCCATCGCCGAACGGACTTGGATATTCAAGAATTCCCGGTCTTTTTAATGATGAACAAGTACGCGGCTGGAAAAAGGTCACTAATGCAGTTCACAATGAAGGCGGGCGCATTTTTGTCCAGTTAATGCATACCGGGCGTGTGGCTCATCCGCTTAATTTGCCCGCAAATGCTAAAATTTTAGCGCCTTCGGCAATCGGTATAAAAGGCGAAATGTGGACAGACCAAAAACAATTACAGCCCTTCCCTGTACCGCAGGAAATGACATTAGATGATATCCGCAAAACAATAGAAGAATATACCAGCAGTATTAAGCTTGCTGTTGCTGCAGGTTTTGACGGAGTTGAACTTCACGGCGCTAACGGCTACCTGATAGAACAATTTATCAATCCGGCAGCTAATCAGCGTACTGATCTTTACGGCGGTTCTGCGGATAACCGTATCCGTTTTGCATTAGAAATTGCAGAAAAGGCTGTCAATGCGATTGGAGCTGACAGAGTTGGTATAAGAGTCTCTCCTTACGGCGCTTCCAACGGCATGCTTGAATATGATGATATAGACGGCACATACGGGCTTCTTGCAGAAAAACTTAGCAAACTGAACTTAGGTTACATGCACATTGTGGACCACAGCTCTATGGGAGCGCCTGTAGTAAATCCTTCCGTAAAAGCATTGATCCGGAAAAATTTTAACGGGACGATTATTCTTGCGGGCGGTTATGATTTAGAGAAAGCCGAACGTGATCTTCAGGATAAAAAAGGCGATCTTATTGCTATGGGCAGGTTTTTCATATCAAATCCAAACCTTGTCGATAAATTTAAAAAACAAGCTGAACTCAATAAAGCAGACAGTAATACTTTTTATACACCGGGAGAAAAAGGATACACAGACTACCCGTTAAATTAATTACTCCTGTTACGCAGTCATTAATATTTTATAAATAGCCCCGGGTTTTAGCATAGCCATTCCTATGGTATAACCCGGGGATCACTAATAGCCTGGATATTATTGACTTATCCCGCATAGCCGCGAGTCAAAAGGATGTCGCCAAAAGACTCCTTTAGAGGATGACCAAGCCTAAAAAGCTGATTCAAAGTTATGAGCTTACTCTTAATTCCTATGGAAGGAAGGTTTGCGGCATAGCCATTTGATACAAAAAATGCTCCCCCCAAAACCCCTCCCATTTCCCGATTCCGTTCTTCCACCTCCGGTCTCCTGTATATAATCAATTTTGGATTTAATAGTTTTTTTGATAGAAAAAATTAATTAAATTATAATAGTTAATTATTTTTTGTGGGGATGCTTTGTGGAATTTCGGGTTTTTTTTATTAAGAATTAAAGAAAATCTTAATTATGACACCTGAAGAGCAAGCTAGAGTGATTATTGATACTCAGCTTTCTCAGGCAGGGTGGGATGTACAGGATTATAAAAATTTTAATCCTTCCGCAAGATTAGGAATAGCTGTCCGCGAATACCCAACCGAATCCGGTTCTGCTGATTATATACTTTTCATTGATAGGAAACCAATCGGAGTAATTGAAGCAAAGAAAGAAGGACATACACTCAGCCAGGTTCATGACCAGACTTTAAGATATGCTGCGGATGAACTAAAATTTATTAGAAATGTCAATGAACTGCCTTTTCAATATGAATCCACAGGAAAAGAAACATTTTTTACAGATGCACGCGATCCTTCACCAAGGCAAAGAGAAATATTTATTTTTCATCGTCCCGAAACGCTTCAGGAATGGTTAAAGCAGGAAAATTCTTTGCGTTCAAGATTGCAGAAATTTCCGGTCCTTATTGAAACCGGACTACGGGAATGCCAGTCGCGGGCAATTAAAAACCTTGAAAAATCTTTTGGAGAAAATCACCCCCGTGCATTAGTGCAAATGGCTACTGGGGCAGGTAAGACGAACACAGCTATAACTTCAGTCTACCGGTTGTTAAAGTTTGCTAAAGCAAAAAGGATTTTATTCTTAGTTGATACACGCAATCTTGGCAAGCAGGCTGAACAGGAATTCCAGGCATTCAAGCCGAATGATGATAAAAGGCTTTTTACGGAACTCTATAATGTTCAAAGGCTCCAGTCAAATTTTATCGACCCCTCTTCTCATGTTTGTATAAGTACAATCCAGAGGATGTACTCAATCTTAAAAGGTAAGGAGCTTGATGAATCACTGGAAGAAGAATCACCTTATGAGTCAAAACCAATTAGTAAGCCCGTTGATGTTGTCTACAATGATATAATTCCAATTGAAACATTTGATTTTATTATTATTGATGAATGCCATAGGTCAATATATAATTTGTGGAAGCAGGTGCTCGATTATTTTGATGCCTTTATGATCGGGCTTACAGCCACGCCAGACAAACGCACATTTGCATTCTTTCATGAAAATGTTGTTAGTGAATATACACATAAGCAGTCTATTACCGATAAGGTAAATGTAGGCTACGATGTTTATACGATTGAAACAGAAATTACAAAAGCCGGCGCAAAAATTAAAGCGAAGCAGTATGTCGATTTACGGAACAAGATGACCCGCAAAAAAGAATGGAAACAGCTTGAAGATGAAGTGGATTATACCGGAAGCCAGCTTGACAGGGATATTGTAAATCCAAGCACTATAAGAAATATAATCCGTGAATGTAAACGGGTCATAAAAGAAGAGTTTTTCCCGGAACGTATTGTCAATAATGCTGATTCGGGTAACGAAACAGAAATTCCCAAAACATTGATTTTTGCAAAGACTGACAGCCACGCTGAAGCTATTGTTCATATTGTGCGGGAGGAATTTGGAGAAGATAATAACTTTTGCTAGAAGATAACTTATAATGTTAAAAATGAAGACCCCGAATCAATCCTCCAGCAATTCCGCACAAACTATAATCCAAGGATTGCTGTTACAGTTGATATGATTGCGACCGGAACCGACGTTAAACCCATTGAAGTATTAATTTTTATGAGGGATGTTCGTTCACGAAACTATT
Source organism: uncultured Ignavibacteriaceae bacterium (assembly GCA_964618785.1). Classification (GTDB taxonomy): domain Bacteria; phylum Bacteroidota; class Ignavibacteria; order Ignavibacteriales; family Ignavibacteriaceae; genus FEN-1297. Next base: position 34,775 of record CAZUCY010000029.1, read on the forward strand.
TCCAGCAGATGATAGGACGGGGAACCAGATCATTTTCAAGAGATGAACTTATTAGGGAAATTTTTTAATATGTTCGGGTCTGGTTATGAAAAATTATTGGATGAGTTGAATAAGGAATTAACTGTCTGAACCGGGATTTATCGGATTTTAGGATTTACACGATTACTGAAATAATAATTTGGTTTATAGCTAAAGAGGTTACTTATTTTCAAGAATTGAGAAATTTAGAACTAAATAGAGTATAGTAAATTGTAAAAATAATTAAATATTTTATCCTGAGAATCTTTTAATCCGTGTAATCATGGTTCAGACATTATTATATGAAGAATTAACTAAACGCATTATTGGATGCGCTATGAAAGTACATTCTATCCTTGGGAATGGATTTCAGGAAGTTATTTATCAGCGCGCTTTGGAAATTGAAATGACACTTGAAGGTCTAAATATTGAACGTGAAAAAGAAATGCCTGTTATATATAAAGGTCATAATATTGGTACACGTAGAGTTGATTTTTTCGTTGAAGGAAAGATCATGGTTGAATTAAAGGCTCTTACACTATTAGAGGATGTTCATCTTGCACAAGCAAAAAACTACCTGGAAGCTTATAATATGGAAGTTGGTTTGCTTATTAACTTTGGTGCAAAGAGTTTGGAGTTTAAAAGATTATTTAACCGGGTAAAAAAAGATACTAAAGAAAATGTCTGAACCGGGATTTGAAGGATTAGAGGATTTCCACGATTAAAATATTGATTGAAGAATCCTGCTAATCTTAAAATCTGTTTAATCGTGGTTCAGACGGAATTAATTAGGAGGAAATAATGAACAAAATTTTTAATCCGATCATTTATATTAATGAAACTAGTATTGCACTTCTTGAAAATGAGGTTACTTTTTAATGGCCACTATTAATCTTCCACCCAACTGGTCATGGGCTAAACTTGGTGATGCGATTGAAATAATCCCAACAACAGGAATAAAACTAAAACAAAAAGATTACTTACAAGAAGGGGAATATCCTGTCGTTGATCAAGGACAAGAACTGATAGGGGGTTATTCATGTGATAAATCTTTGATAGTTGATTGTGAATTACCTATAATAGTATTTGGTGACCATACAAAAGTAAAAAAATATATTAACTTTAAGTTTATAGCAGGTGCTGATGGAATTAAGGTAATAAAACCTAAGAATATTTAAATCCAAAATTATTTTATTATTTTCTTCATTGTATTGAGTTTCCGGATAAAGGTTATGCCCGTCATTTTCAATATGTTGAAAAAGCTTTTATCCCTGTCCTGCCATTTCCAGAACAAAAAAAAATTGTAGAAAAAATAGAATAACTTTTCAGCGAATTAGATAGCGGAGTTGGAGCACTTAAAAAAGCAAAAGAGCAAATTAAAACGTACCGGCAGGCTGTACTTAATTTTGCATTTTCCGGAAAGTTAACCCACGACCACCTGAACCCCATTCAGGT
>CAZUCY010000030.1:0-34735 GCA_964618785.1 uncultured Ignavibacteriaceae bacterium
CTCCCGGTTTAAATGCATCTTTGCCTGCTATCATTTGAGAATAAACATAAGGTTCCGTTCTATGCAAATCGCTGATTTCTTCTAAATATGAAGGCGTGATCTTTTTAAAGTATTCAAAAGCCCTGTCTCCGTTCCCAACTAAAGTTTCACTTATAATTATCCAGGGATTGTTGTGACAAAAGATGCCTGCATTTTCCTTATATCCGGCTGGATAAGTGGAGATTTCTCCCATATTAATATAGTATTTTGTGAATGCGGGGTTGTTAAGCACAATTCCATATTCACAGTCAAGATTTTTTTTAACGGATTCAAGCGCTTGCTTTGCCTTCCCATCCTCAAGCCCAATTCCCGCCATAATACAATAACCCTGCGATTCAATAAATATTTTTCCTTCTTCGTTCTCTTTGCTTCCGATTTTATTACCGAAATAATCATATGCACGAAGGAACCATTCACCATCCCAGCCATGAGCTTTTATCGAATCTACCATCGCATCAACATGTTTCCGGTATTCTTCGGCTTCTTCTCCCTTATTTAATTGTTTGCAAAGATTTATAAATTCTTTGCCGTAAGCCACAAACAATCCTGCAATCATCAAGGATTCAGCAACACCGCCCTTTTTGTTTTCTGTTGTCTGGAAAGATTCATCAGGGTTCATAGAAAAACAATTTAAATTCAGGCAGTCATTCCAGTCGGCTCTGCCGATTAATGGCAGTTTGTGGGGCCCTAAATTATTTACAACATGGTAAAACGAAAGCTTCAAATGCTCAAACAATGATTTAGCTTTTGAGGCATCATTGTCAAACGGAACCCGCTCTTCAAGAATTGACCAATCTCCGGTCTCTTTAATATAAGATGAAGTGGAAAGAATCAGCCATATAGGGTCATCATTAAAATTACTTCCTACTGCAAAGTTCCCCTTTTTAGTAAGGGGCTGATATTGATGATAAGCTCCGCCGTCTTCAAATTGGGTAGCCGCAATGTCAAGAATACGTTCTTTAGCTTTCAGAGGAATTTGATGTACAAAGCCTATAATGTCCTGGTTTGAATCTCTGAATCCCATGCCTCTTCCAATTCCGGATTCAAAGTATGATGCACTCCTTGACATATTAAAAGTAACCATACATTGGTATTGATTCCACGTGTTTACCATTCTGTCAAGTTTTTCATCATTACTCTTTACCTGGTAAATTGAAAGGAGAGACTTCCAGTACTCCTTTAGCTCGTTAAAGGATTCTTCAACTTTCTCAGGCGTCGAAAATCTTTCAATAATTGCATAAGCTTTATCTTTATTTATTACTCCTTTGGATTCCCATTTTTTATCTTCTTCGTTTTCAACGTAACCAAGAATAAAAACTAATTCTTTTGACTCCTTCGGACAAAGTTCCATTTCGATGTAATGTGAAGCAATGGGTGACCAGCCATGTGCAACAGAATTACTGCATTTACCTTCGAATACCGCATCGGGTTTATCAAATCCGTTATATAATCCTAAGAATGTTTCACGATCCGTATCAAAACCATTAATCTTCGTATTTACTGAATAAAATGCGTAATGATTTCTTCTTTCTTTGTATTCTGTTTTATGATAGATAACAGAATCTTTTACTTCAACTTCGCCTGTGGAAAAATTACGTTGAAAATTTGTTTGATCGTCCAATGCGTTCCATAAACAAAATTCAACGAATGAAAATAATTTTATTGATTTTGTTTTGTTGCTTTTATTAGTGAGCTTTACTTTTTGTATTTCACAGTCAGTTGATGTCGGAACAAAGTAAAGTACTTCAGCTTCCAATGATTTTCTTTTACCCTTAATTATTGTGTAACCCATTCCATGCCGGCAGGAATATTCCTTCAAATCAGCTTTGACAGGTTTCCACCCCGGTGACCATACGTCTCCATCATTATTGATATAAAAATATTTACCGCCATTATCGATTGGGACGTTATTGTATCTGTATCTTGTAATCCTCCTTAAGAGTGCATCCTTATAAAAACTATAGCCTCCTGCTGTATTGGATATTAAACTGAAAAAACTGTTGCTGCCTAAATAATTAATCCACGGGTAGGGAGTTTCAACATCGGTTATTACGTATTCTTTGTTCTTATCATCGAAAAAACCATATTTCATAATTATATACCTTCAAGTATCTGCAAATTTAATTTAATATTGATTTCAATAAATTCTAAATCTTGATTTCATTCCAAATTAATGCTGCTGCACCTAGTACTGCTGCGTTTTCTCCCTGTAATGCTGATGGAATTATCTTCACTTTGTTCCTGAAGATAGGAAGTAAAAATGCTTCCATGTAGCGCCTGGTAGGAACAAAAATTAAATCTCCTGCTAATGCAAGACCGCCGAATAGTATAATTGCTTCAGGACTAAGATGTGCAACCGTATCTGAAAGTTTAAGCCCGAGAACTTTAGCTGTATAATCAAATGCCTCTAATGCCATCTTATCGCCTTTGTTAGCGGCGATTGAAATATCTTTTGCCGTAAGCAGGTTAAAGCTTATATCTCTTAACTCGCTTGGAATGTTTGTTGTTGCAATCAATTCATGCACAGTTCTTCTAATGCCGCTTGCTGAAGCATAAGTTTCAAGACAGCCTTTTCTGCCGCATCCGCATTCACGGCCGCAGGGATCAACAATTGTATGTCCGATTTCACCTGCAAAACTGTCGGCTCCATATACGATCTGTCCGTTCACAACTATCCCGCTTCCAAGCCCTGTTCCAAGTGTAATTACAATAAAATCCTTCATACCTTTAGCTGCGCCGAATTGCATTTCACCAATTGCAGCGGCATTTGCATCATTGGTTATTGCAGATGGAAGATCATAATACTGTTTTAAAATCTTTAAGATATTAACTACTCCCCAGTTTAAGTTTGGCGGCTGCTCTACTGTCCCTTTAAAGTAATTTGCGTTAGGCGCTCCAATACCTATACCGATCAATTTATTTTCACCTGAAATAGTCTTATATTTTTTATCAATTTCTTGATGAAGACGTTTAATCAACATAGGCGCCGGTTCATTAGCGTAAGTCGGGATAGAAGATTCGTAAATACATTTCCCGGATTTATCTACAAATCCAAAAACAGTATTCGTCCCTCCAATATCAATTCCTAAGGTTACATCTTTAATACTCATTATTATAACTTAGTTGATTTTGAAAGTTGAGGAATATGCCCCTTGATACCATAATAAGCAATAAATAAATAGCAAATTACTGGTAAAATAAATGCGTGATGAATACCGATTTTATCAGCAAATAATCCCTGTATAACCGGGATTATTGCTCCGCCCACAATTGCCATGCAGAGAATACCGGAACCCTGTCCTGTGTGTTTGCCCAAACCATCGAGCGCAAGCGAAAATATAGTGGGGAACATTATTGAATTAAATAAACCAACTAATAGAATTGACCACATTGCAAAGAAACCGAATGTGGACATTGAAATTATTACAAGAAGTGAAGCAGTAATTGCATTAAAGCATAAGATATAACCCGGTTTTACCTTCCGTTGTATTGCAGAGCCGATAAATCGTCCTAACATTGCTCCGCCCCAATAAAAGGAAACAAACTTGCCTGCTTGTTCAATAGGTAATCCAACAATATCCTTGCTCCCGAAGTAGTTGACAAGAAAACTTCCTATAGAAACTTCAGCCCCCACATATACAAAAATTCCAATAGCTCCTAAAATAAGATGCTTATACCCCCATGCGCTTTTATAAATGCTGTCATAACTTTGTCCGGTGCCATCGCTTGATACAACAGATCCTGCCTCTATTTCCGGTAATTTAATTAAAGCAAAGATCCCGGCTATTATTAATAATGCTGCAGCCAAACCTAAGTACGGAAATTGAACTGCGCTTGCTTCTGCTAACTGGTATGTTGTCAACTGAGATGCATTAAGTTTTTGAATCTCTTCAGTGCTCTTTACGGCTATCGAAAGGATTAATAAAGATCCGAAATAAGGTGCAATGGTTGTTCCAAGTGAATTAAACGCTTGTGTCAAAGTCAATCTGCTTGATGCAGTTTCAGGCTTTCCTAAAATTACTACATAAGGATTTGCAGCAACCTGCAAAAGAGTTATACCGGAAGCAAGGATAAACAGTGCAAGCAAGAATAAAGGATATGATCGTAGTCCCGCTGCAGGGTAGAAAAATAGGCATCCTATTCCGCCTGTTATTAGTCCTACGATAATTCCTTTTTTATATCCGATTTTTTCTACGATTATTCCTGAAGGCAGCGACACTATAAAGTAAGCCGTAAAAAAACAAAACTGAATTAGCATTACTTCGGCATAGCTCAATGAAAAGACCGCTTTAAGATGAGGAATAAGTATATCATTTAAGCATGTTAGAAATCCCCAAATAAAGAATAAAGTAGTAAGTATCGCTAGTTCCGGCGTATAATTCTTTTTGGAACCACTAAGTTTATTCGCTTTCCCAAAAGTATCGGAAGCTAAAATAGCCATACCTGAAGACTCCTCAATTATAATTTAATATTTCAATTATTTTTTGATAGTAAATATTTTTTACCATATATATTTTTTTTTATAAGCCAAATTACTAAAAATAGTTTTTGTAAACCGCATTTGCATAAACTTAAAATTTTCAAGCGATTCTATCAAAAATTTACTTTTCACACCTCAGATAAAACAATAAAATACAAATGGTTTATCGGTATATGTATCTTAATGTAGGTCAAATTTTGTGCCCTAAAATAAAGGGATATAATATGACTGAATTGCTTATAAAACTTGATATTAAGGCGGGCAGGATAAATTACAATCGTATTATCTTTAGTATTTTATTATTTTAATAACTAACTTTATTAAAATAATAATAAATCAGCAAAGGGAAATGAATTAACTTTATACATATTTGAGAAAAATTTTAACGAACTTCTATAAAAAATATTCCGGAGCTTTTAATGTTCTTCCTTGTTGGTGATCTGCACAAAGATGTATGGGAAGTTGAATTATCCAGTCTATTGCTGTGCTATAAACTCAAGTCAATCGTTACGGCTGTCTGTGATATAATCTATTGCTATCCAGCAAAGTTAAAGTGCTTTTTATCGAGTATTATATTAGTTTTTAAAACAGTTGTTTTTATGAAAATTATTTTATTTATCTTGACTATTTAAAAGCTCTAATGGACTAAAAGCCTGCCTGGAGCAAGCAGGTTTTTTAATATTCAGATTATTAATTTTTAGGCGTTCCCAAAAGACTCTAATGCTTTCTTCTCCGTCTAAATACCGGAAACAAAAATTACCCTGATATGATCTGGGTAGTGCTTCCCGATTCTTCTTGCTATATGAATTTCCGTTGTGGTAAGAGTGACTTTTCTTTTTTCCTGTTTCAACTCCATAATGCTTTCAAGCGTTCTTTCTTCCTTTTCTAGCTTTTCCGTGTTCAAAATTAAGTTGGAAATTTCTTTTTCATGTTCGCTATAGAAACTGCCTTTAATCTCTACAAAGCCGGCTGAATAGGTGTCATTTATCCTTTTACGGGCGAGGCAAGTGGTTCCCCTTAAGTCATTTATCAGTCCTTTTCACGTCCATCTTCCGTTTGAGAATATTGCACCGCATTTGCAGCAAAACATAGACGCTTTCGGAGAATTCGTTTTCATATGGGCATCTTTTCGTTTGTCCTAAGTCATTTTGTCTTTCCTATTTTTAAAGTTATTGACTATCATACATCTTCCGTAATGATAAGATTAATATGAAAATATTTTTTTTAATTCAGTATAAATCCTCTTATTTCTGAATTAAAAATGAAATTTTTTATGACGTTTTCCTGGTAAGTATAGCCCCCTGTTTTTTAATAAAAAGGACATGATAATTTCAGAAGATTAAATTATTTAAATCCTATTTAAAATTTTAGAAGCTTTAATTATTAAAATGTGTGGTAATTTGAAAACTTTATTCAAAATGAAAATTCTTTCTTTTAGGTAATATTATAAATTAACCCTCTTCGCCTAGATTGTTAATTTTTTTTGAGTATTTATACCTTTGATGATAAAGTACATAAAGCTATTTATTCACGGATAAAGATTAATTAGAGTGCTTGATGTATTACAAGACTCCTTATCATAATCCGTATCCAAGCAGGATAGAAAATGAATTCAATTTTAAATTAGTAACTTCTCCGTCAAATAAACTATTACTGAATTTGCTTAATCCGTATTCATATTGTAAGTCAACGGTAATGTACTTTTGAAGGTTAAATCCTGTTCCGATAACAAAATTAATTACCGGGTTGTTAACCTCGCTGGGATCAATCGTTCTATAGTATATTTGATATGGATATAAATAATGCTCTTTAATGTCATATATGTTATCAATTCTTCCGTTAAGAAAAAAACCTAACTGCGGACCTGCATAAAGTCTCGGTCTTAATTCTGTATGTCTAAAAGAATATTGAAATAAAAAAGGAATTTCAATGAAATTTACAAAGACGTCTCTGTGAAAGTCAAAAGAAAATGGAGCAATTAATTGGTCGAAACCACCTCCTTTTGAACTGTAAAATATTCCTGATTTTATACCAAGTTCATTATTGAAACTCCATACTAAAGATAGACCTGCAGAATAATCAAGCAGTTGACCGCCGTAAGAATTATTTCCGTGAATTGCTATTCCCATATTCGAATTACATATTCCTCCTTCTAATTCAACAGAAGTGAATCCATGATAATTATAATCCGGCTCATTGATAGCATAATCCTGGTATGACCCGGTGACTGTACCAACAACGGCGCCGCCTAAACCAAAAACAATAGCGCCTGCTACCGCACCTATTTCCGGAGGAAATGCTTCCTGATCCCCGGAAGTAATTTCTGCATCTAAGAAGCCGAATAAAAATCCCGCTATGCCAAAAAAGCAAGCACCTTCTCCCATCCCTTTTAACCTGTTGTTGAATGATATCAAATTTACCCGCGTTGTGGATAATGAAATATTCTTTTTTGCGCTGGACATTCCGGAAATAATATCATATAAAAATAACGAATCGTTCTTTATCTTAATAGATTTGGAGGTAATTATATCGCCATTATTTAAAAGAATCGTATGGACTAATCCGTCTTTATAATCTGTCTTTTGTTTCATTTCCTTAATTTCTGAGTAATTATAAGAATTCTTGAATTCTTCCAATCGCGCTAATTTTGTGGTTATAAAAAATATTGAATCGGGACTTATGGTCAATTTATCAGCTTCATAAACTTCATTTGAGTCGGTTACAACCTTTACGGTACGACCATTTACTTTTTCATTAATCTTATTATAAAATTCTTGAGGAGATTTAAAATCTTTTATGGTATACGTATCAACACACCCCGTGAAGATTAAAATTGAAATGCTGATTGGAATAAGAAAGTATTTCATAAATGCCCCAGGATTTATTTTTTAGCTTTAATAAATATAGCTTTAATACTTAAACTATATTCTATTAAAAATTAGTATAAAAACTGAGAAAATCAAAATGCCGGGTAATGTCATAATTTGAATAACAAGAAATTTACCTGGCAGAAAGGTAATTATTGTCTATTTTTTAATAAAATTTCTTTAGCAAGATTCAAATATGCCTGGGATCCGGGCGCTCTTAAATCATACAATATTGCCGGTTTATGAAAAAACTCGGCTTCTATTAAAGTTGTATTTTTAGGTATGACTGTTTCAAATAGATAGCTTTTATAGCTCCTGAATAATTCCTCATTAGTTAGTGACCAGGCTATAGTATCCGCTTCGTATATCGTACGTAGTATGCCTTCGATTTTAAGATGTGCATTATAATGACTCTTTATCCAATTATAATAATCAAACATTTTTCTTAATGCAAGAATAGAGAAATCTCCTGCCTTAATCGGGATAAGAATAGTGTCGGCAGTTGTTAATGCAATTGAAGTTAATCCCTTTAATGATGGAGGGCAATCTAAAATGATATATTCATAAGAATGGAGTTCCGGTGAATTAAGAATGTTTTTAAAAAGATATACCGAGCTTGTTATGCGAATTAATCTTTCTTCAATATCCGGGCTGGAAATGTCTGAAGAGATAAAGTCAAGGAATTCCATTTCAGTTTTATTTATAACTTGCATTATTGACTTGGCAAAGCTAAAAACTTTGAAAATACCGGATTCAATTTTGTTTGATCCAAAGTTTAAAAATCCGGAGCACGAACCTGACGGATCGAAATCGATTAGTAAAGTTTTTTTCTCGGATGCAGCTAAGCAAGCGGATAAATTAATAGCGGTAGTAGTCTTTCCTACGCCCCCTTTACCAATTGCAATTGCTATTATCTTCCTCATAATGGAAGTAAAAAAATTTAGCGGGTCAGTTTAATTAAAATTATTATTATCTAAAGCTTATATTAATTTCAAAGAATAACGGGTATTCTTTAAATAATTTAACTATTTCCCAAATGTAAAATATATATTTGGTATGATAAATCCTTGTACTTCTTACTCTATTGTAGGCATAAAAAAATATTCTTAATTAAGCAGATTGTCGATTTCTTTTACTTCTTTTACGGCGCCTATTTTTATAAAATATTTTTTAGCGTTTATTAAGCAGGATTTTTTTTTGCTTTCTTTGTCCATATATTTATAAAGCAATCCAAGCTCAAATTCAGTTTCGGCTTTATTCATTTCATTGTGAAGTTCTTCATTTATTCTTAAACTGGTGCTGAGATAGCTTTCCGCAAGTTCATAATTATTTGTATCGCGGTGAATTATTCCTTTAATCTTATATACCTCTGCTAAGGAAAGCTTATCATTAAGCTTATGGCATACTTCCTGAGCTTTCTCGGCAAAAAAGCTGCTTAGTTTATAATCTTTCTGAATTGCATAAACCGCTGCTTTACCAAGATACGAGATTCCTAATGTCGGCAGGTACCCTTTTCTTAAAGAAAGATTGATACTTTGATCGAACTCTTTAATTGCCTTCAGGTACAAATGCATTTTACTATGTAGCATGCCTAGGTTATGTTTAGTTTCGGCAATTATTTTTAGATCCTTCACGGAATTAAATTTTTCTAAAGCGTTCTTAAAATGTTTTAAAGCTAAATAAAAATTGCCCTGAATGTTATTTATGATGCCGAGATTAATTTCAATTTTAGCTTTTCTGCTACTATCCTTTTTATTCTTTAATAATGACAATGCCTTTTCGAAATGAATGTACGCCTGGCTCAAATTTCCTAATTCACCGTGAATGGCGCCAAGAAGATTTTCACAATCAGCACAACCTTCATCATTGCTAAGTTTTCTAAAGATGCCATACGCGTCATAAATATAATTAAAACTAATCCCCCATAAGGCTTGCCTGCTAAAAATATCTCCCAAAGATAAAAGTGAATCGGCAGCTATCTTATTTAATTTACCCTTACCCTTAGTAATTGTAGCCAACTTTTCAAAAGTATAGACTGCCGATGCGAATTGTCCTGAACCGATTGAATAATTTCCAAGTTTCGATAATAATTTATAAAAGTTTTCTTTGGATAATATAGCTTCAGCTTCGGTGATAATAAAATCGATTGGTGATTCGGCTTGAAATAAATTGATGATTTCATTGCTGTTATTGTCTGTAGTTCTAATTGAAATATTAGGAGTTCTGATGACTTGCGTTTTTATTGGCAAATTCTTATTGAGTTTTGAAATAGTATTTGTATCAAAAAACTCGATAAGAATATCACTAAGATTGCTTTTTTTTTCCTTTTTCGGAGTTTTCATATTTTCAACTGTATATTACAAATAAGCAAGCCGGTTTTATACACATTCTAAATGCGGATATGATTAAGTTATATAAAATATTCTTAAAATACATCAGCGGTTTTGTATTATACATGAATTAATCCGCAAAAATCCGCCTCAGAAAGATAAAAAAATGAAGAGATAAAATGCTGAAAAATAATCGTAGGTAATCATCTTCACTTTTTAAGGCACGTATATTTGTAAAATAATATAATTTTAAGAATTAGTATCAAGCAGTATGCCAAATGAGGTAGGTAAGTGCAGTCTAATAATAACCAAAGTAGTTTATATTTTTTATATTTAAGTGATTCAAGTTGACCGCTTATTGTTTTATCATTTTATAAACCGCTGAAACGGTCAACAAATATGAGCTTTATCCTTTGCAGTCCATGACTTTAAGTCATGGACTGCTTAAATAAAAATTTGAAATTATAACCGTTTTAATGGTTTACAGTTACTGACGGTTAACTAGCAGCAAGTAAAGTATCTCAATAAAATTTGACTTAAATTGAGAACAAGAATTTAATTGGGCAGTAATGTTCTTCTCTAAAAGATTTCTTGAGAAGATTTGTTCTTCAACTAAAAGAATTCTTCATAATTACAGAGGTTTTTTACTCACTAAAATAGGTTACTTCAGCCGTATTTATTCTTAGCCTGCTCTCAATGCATTTACTATATTTAACCTTGCTGCACGAACCGAAGGAAGAAATCCTCCTATAAATCCCATCAATACGGCAAAGACCAAAGAAGTGATTATGATCGAAGGCGATAATGCAAATGAAAATGTTAGTTCGGCAAATGAACCGAAGTTCAGGGTCGAAATCGTGAATATTTGAAGAAATGATGCAATCACTAATCCAATCGCTCCTCCCATCAAGGTAATAAGAAGAGACTCAATTAAAAATGTTGAAAGGATACTTCGGCGGCTAAACCCAAGTGATCTCAAAGTACCTATTTCAACCGTCCTGTTGGCAACGGCAGCATACATAGTAATAGTAGCGCCAATTGTGGCGCCGAAACTAAATATAATGGTGATAAAAATTCCTAATACTCTTATAAACGTTGCCATAACTCGTGACTGGTCTTCAAAATAATTTTGTTCAATTTTGGGCTCAAACTGTTGTAATCTTTTATCCGATTCAAAGATGCTCTTGAAGTTTGCAAAGTTTTCTGCATTGTCTAACCTTAGTGTAACAGTAGATACAGTTGTCCCTCGCTTAAAAGCGTTATCAAGCTGTAATCCGTCCCCCCATATTTCAGAATCGAAACCGCTGCCGTCAGTAGAAAAAATGCCGACTATCTTCCAGTAATCGCCTGCAATTTTTACAAAACTGCCGAGCTGAGTATTTTTAAACCTCTTGAAAATCGATTCTCCAACAATTAATTCGCGCATTCCCCAATTAAACATCCTGCCGTGAATAATCTTCATTTGAGGGCGTATTTCGTTTATTGCCGGAGATACGCCGCGTACAGTTACATTACTCAATCCTCCGCTGAATATTTCAAGATTTATAACTACGACCGGCTCAAACGATATTTCAGAACTTCCTTCAGCGCCTTTTGCGATATATGGAAGTGTACGAATTATATTTTGTGTACCGGGATCGATTATACTTGATATTTCAGCGCTTGCAGACTTACGAAATATCATTACATTATCAGGTTTGCCTGTTGCCTTCAATGTCTTTTGTATTCCGTAAGCCATCATTAGTACTGCTGCAAATACAAATACTACAAGTGAAATTCCGGTAATTGTGATACCTGTAGTAAGCTTACGTGTTTTAAAATTTCTTAACGTATATTTCAATGGAATTTTCATTTTCAGACCTTTAAATAGAAATATAGATTGAGTATGTTAGTCTAAATTTTTAATTATCCTACGAATCTGAATCCATCCACAATTTTAGTTTTTAAAGCTCTTTGAATAGGGAAAATTGACGCAGCAAATCCGATAATAAGCGCTGCCGAAGCTGCTAATACTAACGTAACGGGTTCAATTTCGAATATAGGGAACATACCTCTCGGGATGAAATCACTTATCCCTGAAACAATAGGATAGGTTAAAAATAAGCCGATAACTCCTCCCAATATTGATATCAATAAAGATTCACCCATAATAATTCCGGCTAAATGTTTTCCTGAGAATCCAAGTGTCTTAAAAACTGCATATTCCCGTGTCCTTTCTCTTGCAGACATTATCATCGTATTACCCAATACAAGCATTATTATTCCAATTATTATAAAAGAAATAAAATTCATAGAAGTAATTATTGCGCCTGAAGACTGAATAAAACCTTGTTGAAAAGCGCTTTCTGTTTCTGTTTTTGTTTCGGCTGATGAGTTTTTAAATAAAGCATCAATCTGCGCTGAAACTATCGAAGCGTTTGCCGGATTATTTATCATAACCACGTACCAACCTACATTGCCGGCTCTTCCCGGCATTTCCTTCTTCATCGTTTCATCAACATAATCCCAATGGAAAAGCATTTGCGTAGCGTCTGTTGATTTAAATTTTGGCTGATAAATTCCGCGTACAATGAACTCCCACCTGCCCGGGTAAATGTCACCATCAACCGTCATAACGTCGCCAATTTTAAGATTATATTTCTTTGCTATTTCAACTCCGATTACACATGCACTGCGCTCTTTTTTAAAAGTTTCAAGTTGGTCATTTGGTACTACGAATTCATTGTAGACATCAAAATAAGTTTCTGGATCAACTGCAAGCCTTGCAAAAAAATTACTTTGGTCTATATAAACACCCCCAAACCAGTCAGAATAAGTAACTTTTGTAACGTTGGGTACCTGCATAATTTTTTCTCTGTATGAATAAGGCAGCGGGAAAATAAATGATACTGACTGGCGAACTATTAGACGGTTTGCCGCAGAAGCCTCAACTCCCTGATACCAAGCTGTTACGACAGTTCGGAGTACTCCAAAGGCAATTACCGCAATTGAAATTCCGAATATTGTGAGAAAAGTTCTTAGCTTATGGCGAAGTGTATTTTTAAAAATTAACTTTAATATTTTCATACTCGCTCCTGAATTAGGTCCCCCTTTTCAAGATGACGAATTATATGGGCTTTTGAAGCCGCATGAGGATCATGTGTAACCATTATAATGGTTTTATTAAATTCTTTATTCAACCTTTCCATTAAAGTAAGAATTTCATCTGCGGAATGTTTATCCAGGTCGCCCGTAGGCTCATCTGCAACAAGTATAATCGGGTCGGTCACAATCGCACGCGCTATAGCTACCCTTTGTTCCTGACCGCCGGAAAGTTGTTTCGGATAGTGGTCAATCCTGTCACTCAACCCAACAATATCTAACGCAGTCTGAACATGTTTCTTCCTTTCTGACTTAGAAAGTTTTGTCAGAAGAAGAGGGAGTTCTACATTTTCATAAGCCGTTAATACAGGTATCAGGTTATAAAATTGGAACACAAAACCTATATTTGTCGAGCGCCATTTTGCAAGCGCAGATTCTCCCATTCTTGTAATATCGGTTTCATTTATAATTATTTTTCCAGTTAAAGGTCTATCTATTCCCGATATGAGGTTAAGCAGAGTAGTCTTACCGGAACCGGAAGGTCCCATCAGGGCAAGAAATTCTCCTTCATTTATATTTAGAGTAATATTATTGAGGACGGGAATCTCAATGCTGTCCCGCCAATATGATTTGTTTACATCCTGAACTTTAATTATATCCGGCATTTTCGCTCCGATATTATTATTGAAAACTTTTTGAGTCAAAATTATTTATTTTTTCTTAGCTTACTTTTACTTTTAATCCGTCTTTAATTCTATCGGTAATATTATCAATTACCTGATCTCCGTTTTTCAATCCCGACTTAATTTCTACGTATGTGTCAAACTGTTGCCCTATAATTACCTGAACCTTTACTGCCTGGTTATTTTTAATAATAAAAACAACATTTTTCCCATCCCTGTTGGCAATTGCGGTAGATGGAATAACCAAAATCGGTTGTTGTCTGATTGAGGATAAATTTTTTGAATCTTTGCCTAAAAATATAACTTTGGCGCTCATTTCAGGAAGTACACGGGAGTCATAATTTTTAAAACCTACCTTAACAAGAACTGTTGCCTTAGTTCTATCGGCGGTTGGAACAATTTTAGCTACATAACCGGTATAACTGTGTCCGGGATAAGCATCCAAAATTATTTCGCCTTCCTGGTCTGAATAAATTTTTTCAATATTTGATTCGGATACATCGGCTTCTACCTGTAAGGAACTCATATCGGCTATAGTCACGACTGCCCCGCGGGAATTTATGCTGGCTGCCATTGGAGCGACTATTTCACCTACGTCGGCATCTTTTGTAAGTACCGTCCCGCTGAAAGGAGCCCGTATAATTGTATTTTCCAATGCAACTTCACCGGATTGTACTTGTGCCTTAGCTACGTTAATGGATGCAAGTACGTGATTATAATTTGCTTCAGCCGCATCTACATCAGCCTGGGTGGTAGATCCTGTTTTAAATAAAGCTTTTTGCCGCTCATAGCTGTTGCCGGCATCTTTTAAACTTGATTCCTGAAGTTCTAAGTTAGCTTTTGCTTCGGCTAATTGTGCATTGACGTCGCTGTCTTCAAGACGGGCTAATACCTCATCCTTTTTTACTTTATCACCCTCAACTACTCCAAGATACATAAGCCTGCCCGTTCCTTTTGAAGCTACTGCTGCCTTTCTCTGGGCAACCACATACCCGCTGGCTGTAAAGATTGCACTACTTTGTGCCGGTGTTTGTAATGTTGCTGTAATAAGCTTTACTTCTTCCGCCGAATTTAATGCGGAACTTAGAATATTGTATCCGAATAAGCCCAAAACCGCTGCTATTATTAGTGAAGTAATAATTGTAATATTCCTTCTTGATACGCCTGACGCTTGCTTTTCAGAACGATCAATTTTTAATGATGTTAAATCAGAGTTCTTTGTTTCCATGAAATTTTCAGATGTTTTTACTTCTTTTTTAGGTTCGTTTTATTTTTTTTGATAAAAATAGCCTTTATTAGAAAAATATTTGTTTACCCGGGTTAAATATTATAATTATTTAACCTCATTCCAAAGTTAATATGCTGTTTTCTATTGAAGAATGCAAAATCGGCAAATTGCGGATTTTTATCGGTGAAAAATTCTTTGATTGAATACCAGGTTGTAACATTTTCCTGTCTTATATTATTATATTAAGTATTTTGTAAATAAGCCTTTACGGGTTCTGTAAATTGATTTTAACATTATTAAGTTATTTATTATTTTTCAAATATTACAATAAATTAATGTTCAAAAATTAAAATTCATTAGTTGCTTATCAAGAAGTAATGAGCACATTAAAAAATAAGTAACCCTATAAAAAAAGACAAATATTATTTTTTATTTTATTAGGTAAGTCATATCAGAGAATTACCGGTATGCAAAATGTGATAATTTCATTAAATTTATATATGAATTTTTTTAAATTATAGGTCAATTCTTCATTTATAAAAACGGAGTTATTTAATGAGTGTTGCTGATATTGGTCTTATAGGTTTAGCAGTAATGGGAGAAAACTTAGTCCTTAATATGGAAAGCAAGGGTTTCAAAGTCGCTGTTTTTAACAGGACTATTGAACGCGTTGACAATTTTGTTAACGGCAGAGCTAAAGGTAAAAATATTGTGGGAACATATTCAATTGCTGAATTAGCAGGAGTACTAAAAAGACCAAGAAAAGTAATGTTGATGGTTAAGGCTGGTAAGCCCGTCGATGATTTTATAGAATTACTTTTACCTTATTTGGAAGAAGGCGATATTATCATTGACGGGGGAAATTCATATTTTGAAGATACAAATCGCAGAACCGCATATGTTGAAAGTAAAGGATTGCTTTATATCGGGACAGGTGTTTCAGGAGGTGAAGATGGCGCTTTACACGGTCCTTCGATAATGCCGGGCGGTTCTGTAAAAGCTTGGGAATTTGTTAAGCCTATTTTCCAATCAATTGCTGCAAAAGTTGAAGATGGTACGCCATGTTGTGACTGGGTAGGTGAAAACGGGGCAGGACATTTTGTGAAGATGGTTCATAACGGTATTGAGTATGGAGACATGCAATTAATTTCCGAAGCATACCAAATAATGAAAGAGTTGCTGCACCTGAATGCGGAAAAGATGCACGAAGTATTTAAACAATGGAATAAAGGAGAATTAAATTCATACCTGATTGAAATTACGGGGGATGTTCTTGCTTTTAAAGATGAAGATGGTACTCCGCTTGTTAATAAAATTCTTGATACCGCAGGACAAAAAGGAACAGGTAAATGGACAGGTATGGCAGCGCTTGATCTAGGCGTTCCTTTAACATTGATAGGGGAAGCTGTCTTTGCAAGGACATTATCTTCAATGAAATCAGAAAGAGTTGAGGCATCAAAAACATTCCCCCATTTAAATACAAAATTCTCCGGTAATCCGGGAAACTTGATTTCTGATTTGGAACAGGCTCTGTATGCTTCCAAACTTGTGTCTTATGCCCAAGGATATTTATTAATGAAAGCTGCCGCAAAGGAGTACAACTGGAACCTGAATTACGGAGGTATAGCTTTGATGTGGCGAGGAGGATGTATTATCCGTTCTGTTTTCCTTGAGAAAATAAAAGATGCTTATGTTAAAAATCCCGGTTTATCCAATCTGTTATTGTACCCGTTTTTTAAAGCAAAAATTGAGCAGGCACAGGAAAGCTGGAGAAGAATCATTTCGACTTCTGTATTGAACGGAATATGGATTCCGGCAATGTCAACTGCTTTAGAGTATTTTGACGGCTTTAGAAATGACAAACTTCCAGCAAATTTAATACAGGCACAGAGGGACTTTTTCGGTGCTCATACGTATGAAAGAATTGACAAACCCAAAGGCGAATTCTTCCACACCAACTGGACCGGAAAAGGTGGGGCGACAGCTTCTTCTACATATAACGCTTGAGAAATATCATTTTTTATTAATTTTAGCAGAAATTTGCATCCCAATATCGGGGTTTTGGGACAGTGAGTATTAAATTTTTGAATCTTTCAATTTCTCCTTCCTTAAAACGAATAATTCAAAACCGAACAATGTCAAAACAGGAATATACTCAAGAAGTAAAACAGGAATATATTCCTTCCATACGCCGTTTAACTGGTAATTTAAAATAGTGAATGTTGTAAGGCTTATTAAGCTTACGTAAATGATACCACTCCACCTCGGGATAAATGGTAGTAATACTGCAAGCCAGTTTAAATACCACGGATGAACAACAGGTGAAAAAATAAACAACAGGAATATTGATAAATATATTTTAGTTATTAAATCTCTTCGGCTCAATATAACCGGCAGGTACATAATAATAAAAATAATACCGCAAATAAGCCTTGTATGCTGATTATCTTTAAAGAATAAATCTAATATATCGAATATTACTCCGTTGAAAGTCCAGTTTTCGGTAAAGTTCATTAATGCCTGGAATGGTGAGCCTGTAAATAAATAAGGGAGATACATTAGCATACTTAGTATAACAGGAATTATAACCACTTCTATTTTGTCTTTAAATCTTTTTTCTCTAAAGAAAAATATCGGAATTAAAATTAGCCCGAGTGGTTTGATACAAATAGAAGCCGAAAGAAAAATCAGACACAATAATTTTTGCTTATTTAGGTAAAAGTAGATAGTGAAGATAAATAACGGAAGCCCGAACCCATCAAGATGGGCGTCTATAAAAAACTGGAATATTGGCAGAGAACATAAAGCATATATCAGAATATTTTTATAAGGGAGCTTTAATTTTTTCAATATAAGGGAAATCCCCAAAAGAGAAATAATATCCGATAGCAGAAGGAATATTTTTATTCCTATAAAACTTTCTCCGCCGGTTAGATATGAAAAATAAAAAATAATTTGGCAGAGGGGGGGATAAATAGTCTTCATATCAGGGAAGTTGATTAATACCGGCAAAGTATCCGTATGAAGGCTATTTAATGCACTATCTGAGGGCGCGTACTCATATGGATTTATTCCATGTGCCTGGACTTTCCCATCCCACACATAACGGTGATAATCATCAGAACCAATAGGATGTACGGGAATGAATGCTATTCGCAAAATAAAAGATAAACCTAAAAGTATATAAACATATTTATTCGGCAGTTCATGCTTTATAATTTGCCAGCTTATTGATATATATAGCAGGGATGAAGAAATAAAAGCAATAGTATATATGGATATAGGCTTCAACCGGACAAATGCAAAAAGAAAGAAAGTCAAACAAAAAAGTGCAATAGAAAGAATAAATAATATCTTTTGTATTTTGTACATCGATTTTATGTATTCATCATAATAAGAAAGATAAATAAAACCGGATAAATCCCAAAATACTTGCCTTAAAAATTATATAATGCTTAAACAGGAAAGTTACTTTTGAAATAATAAATTATTATTCGATAACGGAATTATTTTCATCAGTTTTTATTAGTTTAGCCTCCAATTCTTCAAGTTTCTTTTTACCGTACGCAATTCGTGTAATTGTTACAAATAAAACGGGAACGATAAAAATTGCCAGAAGAGTAGCTGCAAGCATGCCTCCCAGTACCGTCCAGCCAATAGTAGATCTTGCCTGGGCGCCGGCGCCGCTTGCAAAAGCCAAAGGGGATACACCGAATATAAATGCCAAAGATGTCATTAGTATAGGACGCAAACGCAATTTAACTGCTTCTATTGTTGATTGAATAAGCGGCATACCTCTTTCTAATCTGTCTTTGGCAAATTCAACGATTAAGATAGCATTCTTTGCCGATAAACCGATAAGTGCAATTAACCCGATTTGTGCATAAACGTTGTTGCTAAGACGGGGAATAAAAATAAGAGTTAATATTGCTCCAAAAGCTCCTATAGGGACAGCTAATAATACAGAAAAAGGTACTGACCAACTTTCATAAAGCGCAGTTAAAAATAAAAATACAAATACAATTGATAATGCAAATATGGTCAGTGTACTATTACCTGCATTTATTTCTTCCCGGCTTAAACCGGAAAATTCATAACCGTATCCGGCAGGCAGTATGCTTGCTGCTACTTCTTTCATAGCGTCTATAGCTTCACCACTGCTGTATCCTTCAGCCGCAGTACCATCTATTTCTGCCGAACGGAAAAGATCATAATGAGATATCATCGGGGCATTTTCCGTTACTTTATAACTGACCAAAGTGCTTAACGGAACCATACCTCCTGAAGAACTTTTAACATAGTATCTGAGAAAATCCTGGATTTTTTTCCTGTATCCTGTATCAGCCTGCGCAACAACATGGAAATTCCTGCCGTAAATAGTAAAGTCATTTACATAATTACTGCCAAGATAAGTTTGGATCGTATTGAAAACATCTGCTATTGAAACTCCAAGTTTCTCACATTTTTCCCTGTCAATATTTACATCGTAGCCGGGAGTGTGTGCAGAAAAAAATGTAAAGACCCGGCTTAGTTCAGGACGTTTGTTAGCTGCTGCAACAAATGAGTTTACCACACCTTCAAATTGTTTTATGTTATCTGTGCTTTCGCGTTGTTCCAATTGAAAAGTAAAACCGCCGGTCGCTCCTAATCCGGGAATTGCCGGTGGGGAAATTACCACTACATTAGCATCTTTGATAGAAGACAGATTTCTTTGGAGAGTAGCTATTATAGAATTTATTTGAAGTGATTTATCAGTTCTTTCATCCCATGGTTTTAATTGAATAAACATAGTGCCGCTATTTGATTTTGTCGCAAAAGTAACTACGTTAACTCCTCCAAGTGCAGAATAATGAGCAATACCGGGAGTCTGCTTTAAAATAGACATCATTTGGTTAAGTGCATCTAAGCTTCTTGCCGTAGATGAAGCTTCAGGTAATTCAAATGTAACTAACAATCTGCCTTCATCTTCAGTCGGGATAAAACCGGTTGGTTTGATTTTAAAGAGCAATGCAGTTCCGGCATAAACAATAATTAATATTATGATAAAATAAGGAGTTGCCTTTATACACTTACTCACACCTGAACTATAAGTATTAGTTGTCTTTTTAAACCAGGTATTAAACTTTGTGAAAAACTTGTTTATGCCTTTATTTTCTCTTCCGGGAATTGTTGGTCTTAACATTAGGGAGCATAATGCTGGAGTTAAAGATAATGCTACAAAAGCAGAAATTAATACTGATACGGCAATTGTTATTGCAAACTGTTGATATAATTTACCAACAATTCCCGGTATGAAACCAACGGGGATGAATACTGCTGCAAGTATCAAGGCTATTGCAACAACCGGCCCTGAAATATCACTCATAGCTTTTGAAGTAGCTTCCACAGGGGAAAGCTTTTCTTCGTCAATGT
This sequence comes from uncultured Ignavibacteriaceae bacterium, assembly GCA_964618785.1. Classification (GTDB taxonomy): domain Bacteria; phylum Bacteroidota; class Ignavibacteria; order Ignavibacteriales; family Ignavibacteriaceae; genus FEN-1297. The sequence goes on from CAZUCY010000030.1 coordinate 20,121, forward strand.
AATGTTGAACTGCCTCAACTACTATAATTGCATCATCAACAACTATACCGATGGCTAATACAAATCCAAACATAGTTAACGTATTAATCGTAAAATGCAACGGGATGAAAAATGCAAAAGTTCCGATTATAGAAACGGGTATTGCCAGCACCGGGATTAAAGTTGCACGCCAGTTTTGTAAAAATAAAAATACCACCAGTACAACAAGTCCCAATGCTTCAAGAAGTGTTGTCACTACTTCATTTATCGATACTTTTACAACCGAGACAGCCTCAAATGGAATAACATAATCAATATCTTTCGGAAAGGATTTTTTTAATTCATTCAATTGTTTATTAATACCGTTTGCAACATCTAAAGCATTACTGCCGGGCGCCTGAAAAATCAGTAAATAAGAGGCTTTTTTCCCATCAACGAATGAATTGTTTCCATAACTAAACTTGCCGAGTTGAACCCTTGCTACATCTTTTAAATGAACTGCCGAACCCTGCTGGAGATTTTCACGGATAATAATATTGCCAAACTGTTCTTCCGTACTCAATCGGCTGTTGGTAAATACAGTGTATTCGAAAGCCTGTGCACTATTTTGTGGAGGAGCGCCAATTGAACCGGCTGCAATTTGTAAATTCTGCTGTGCTAATGCATTTATTACATCATTGGCTGTAAGGTTTAACTGCGCTAGCTTATCAGGCTGAAGCCAGATACGCATGCTGAAATCATCCGCTCGTGTGAAAATATCTCCTACTCCATTAACTCTTAGCAATGCATCCTTGATAAAGATATTTGTATAGTTGTCAATGAATGTAATTCCATGAGTTCCGTTTGGAGAGTATATTGCCGCAAGAAGTAGAATACTTGGTGTTCGTTTTCTTGTAGTTAAACCCAAACGTTTCACAACATCAGGCAATTGCGGAGTTGCAATTCCAACTCTGTTTTGTATGTCGAGTGCTGCTATATCCGGATCGGTTCCCACATTCAGCGTTACATTAATAGTAGATCTCCCGTCGCTGGTACTGTTGCTTTGCATGTAAGCCATGCCGGGAGTTCCGTTTACCTGTGATTCAATTGGAGTCGAAACTGTCTGCTCTACTGTTAGTGCATCAGCACCGTTAAATAATCCTGATATTTGCACGGTAGGCGGAGTAATGTCCGGGTATTGGCTTATAGGTAAATTAAAAATAGCTATTAAACCCACTAATACAATTATAGTTGAAATAACTATCGCGGTCATCGGTCTTTTTATAAATGTATTTGCAATCATTTCTTATCCAGTTTGAGTATTATTTACCGGGCACCGCCTGCGCAACCTGTTTTGCATGTGTCGGAATTATAATTACCGGAGAATTATCACGCAGCTTTTGTATGCCTTCGGTTGCTATTATTTCGCCTGGCGTTAATCCGCTTTTTACTATTACCATTTCATTTATCTGTTCACCCAGGCTAACGTTTGTTTGAATAACTTTATTCTGATTTACAACAAATACAAAATATTCTCCCATTTGCTCGGTTACCGCTTTGTATGGAATTATAATACTACTTGAATCATTATTATTTAATACTCTCACATCGCATGTAAGGCCGGGTTTTAATAAATAATTTGAGTTCGGAAAAATTAAACGCGTTCTTATTGTCCCTGTCTGGGGGTCAACCGCCCTGTCCAAAAGGATTAGGTGCCCGGGATATGGATATATTGTCTGGTCCGGAAGGACAATAGTGAATGTTGAATCATTAGTACCGGTTTTTTTATGTAATAATTCTGTAAACTTATTAATAAGTTTTTCATCTATATTAAAGTCTACTGCAATAGGATTATCGGAAGATAATGTATTTAATGATGTTTGGCCGGTAGATACTGCGGAACCTAATTTTACCTGTGAAATTCCGATTGTACCATCATATGCCGCATAAATTATGGAATTGCGCAGATTCGTTTGAACCGCTTTGACATTATTTTCAGCAGCGGCTACCTGCATTTTTGCGGATTGTAAATCTGTTTCTGAATGTTCAAGCACTTGTCTGGCAATAGCATCTTCTTTTGCAAGATCGTTATACCTGTCGGCATCCTGCTGGGCTTTTAAAAGATTTGCTTTTGCCGCATTTAAATCAGCAATAGCCTGCTCATAAGCTGCCTTGTATTGCTGCTGATCTATTGCATATAACTTTGCTCCTTTATTTACATGCTGCCCGTCTGTAAAGTAAATGTCAGTTAAATAACCCGAGACTTCCGGTTTGATTTCAACCTGGTTTAATGAAGTTACGCTTGCGGGGTAAACATCATAATAAATTGCCTGCTCTGACTTAACTATATATACATCAACAGGTGTAGCAGGTATTTTTAGCTGTGCACTTTTGCTATTGCACGAGGTAATTGCAAAGGTAATAATAATTGCAAATCCTAATAAATATATTTTATTCTTCATAATACTTGACAATTTTATTTTCTAATATTTAATTGTTCCCAAAGCTTTTTGAACATCTAATTTGCTGCTTAATACTCTGTACAAAGAAGTAATGTAATTTACTTGAGTTGTCCTTAAATCTGTTTCTGCAGTTATAACATCTAAATAAGTTTTAAATCCGGATTTATATTGCAATTGGATTATATCGTAAACCTCTTTCGCAAGTTCAAGGTTGCTCTTTTGTACACCATAACTGTTCAGGTCGCTTTTATAATTTGCCAAAGCCTGAGCGTACTCAGTGTTAAATTTTCCTTTTATTGATGCAAAATTATACTCAAAGCGCTTAAGCTCTAATTCAGCCTGGTCGATTTCCTGAATGCGTTTACCTCCTGTAAAAATTGGGAATGATAACTCAATACCGATATAAGAGCTCGGGTAATTTGTATTATAAAGCTTTGACCATATGTCAGATTGAAAATTTAGGTTGTATTCGCCAAAAGCAGAAATTGACGGAATAAAACTCCACTCGTAATATCTCAAGTTTGCTTCCTGCAGACGCTTTTGTGTTTGTAGTAGCTTGTACTCAATTCTATTCTCATAAACTATATTCTGTGTAGTATCTAAATAAACATCATTTTCCATTTGGGTTCTGTCATAATCCAATTTCAAATCACTATCAGGGGGATAACCCATTAGCAGCTTTAACTGGGCCCTGCTTACTTTCAAAAACTCGTCATCCTGTTTTTTTTCAGCTAAGGCATTATTTAGTGCAATACTGGCTCGCATATAATCCGTTTTATCAACAACTCCGCTTTTATAATGATTATATGTATCCTTAGAACTAAGTTCAAGCCTTGTAATATCTTCATTTATTAAATCTATTTGATCTTGTGCAAGTAAGACGGAATAAAATGCCTTGCTCACATCTATGATAACTGAAATTTTATTATTAATAGTTATTTGTTTAGTTTGTTTGCGAACATCTCCGGCGGTGGTACTGGCTAAGAGAACATCGCGGTTAAATATATTCTGGGTTAGAGAGAATAAACCGCCAGAATTATCTTTTACTCCAACAACTGCCCCGCTGCCCTCGAATATTGTTACAGGAAGTTGATAGTCATGTAGTACATTAAAATTAAAATTTAATTGCGGAAACCAGTCGGCAAGTTTACTGTTTATTTCCCGGTCTGTTATTTGTTCATCTATTAATGTCTGTTGCATCTGAGGTTGATGTTCGAGAGCATATTGCACGCAATTTTGCAAAGTGCCGTTCTGAAGTAAAGAGTCTGATTTTATTTGAGGCTGAGAATGTAATGGACTATTTGATAATAAAACTGCATATAATAAAAGAAGAAATATTTTCATAGTAAGATTTTTTCCGTCAATTTTTAATCCGTCTTTATACAGTCGTAAAACTAATATTATTACATCTTTCTTTCTTTGATGTAAATCATTTTAAGGTTTCTTTTAAAAAGTAAGTGTTCTTGATAAAGCCTGCCTGAAAAAGTTTTTATATCTAAGAGATTATATTATTGCACTTTTAAATTGTTAAAAATGAAAATAATAAATTTTATAAATATAATAAAGTTCAGGCGAAAACAAGCATAAATTTGATAATATAATTTTAAAAGAAATAATTAAATCGTATTATTCCTACTTTCAGCTTATTTGAATACTTTAATCGAAGCTTTCTTATTTCGGATAAATAACTTACACTTATTCTTAGTTCAAAAACCTTTTATAGTATTGTCATATAAGTTTTTGTTTTTTTTGTGAGTAAATATTTTCTTTGATGTTTTCCCTTTGTCCATTGAACTTTAAACTTTGCTCTCGCGCTTTAGCGCGCTATGGATTAATGATTATATCTCAATAATTAAAATAGTATCAATATCATCTATTTTGTCATTCGGAACCTGAATTGTAATACCAAATCCATCTTGCTTAAATTTTATTTCACTACCATTGGAGAATAGCTTAATCTTTTTAACTTTTTCCCCGAAATCAGGAATCAAAAAGTTTGAATTTTCAGCGCTTAATATATGCACATACACTTTATTGTCTTTTTGAGTAGTAACACCCCAAGATTTGGGAGATACCGGACCTCCGTTTGTGCCATATACTGTTTCTCCGTTTTTATCCAACCATTTCCCAATTTCTTTTAATGTTGAAATAAATCGGGAATGAAATTTACCATTAGGCATAGGCCCAACATTTAATAAAAAGTTAGCATTATTCCCTGCAGCTTTGACCAAATATTGCACTAATGATTTTACCGATTTGAAATTATTATCAAGTAAATTGAATCCCCACGAATCGTTAATCGTTTCACAAGTTTCTAACGGTAGTGATCCGATTTTTGATTCTGAATTAAATCCTGCAGTGTTTTTCCCGGGTAAATCCTTTTCAAACATTTGAAAATCTTCCCCGGGATTTGGGGCAAGATGATGATTATTTCCAATCATACATCCTGGTTGGAGGCTATGAATAAGACTATAAGTTTTATCGAGCTGCCAATCGGTATTTCGTTTATCCCACATGCCATCAAACCAGATGCCGGAAATTTCACCGTAGTTTGTTAAAAGTTCGGTAAGCTGGGCATTCGTGAAACTAAGATATTTATTCCAATCACCGCTGTCCGGTCGTCCGGAATACTGACCGGTATTGCCGCGGGGATAGTAATCATTTTGGTACCAATCTAATTGAGAATAGTAGAAGAATAATTTTATGCCCTGTTTATGGCACTCATCTGCAAGCATTTTTATTACATCCTTTTTATAAGAGGTTCGGTCCATTATATTCCAATCAGTTTTCTTTGTAGCGAACATTGAAAATCCGTCGTGATGTCTTGTAGTAATAGTAATATATTTCATTCCTGCAGCCTTCGCGATTGCAACCCATTCTTTTGGGTCAAAATCCACGGGATTAAAAAACTCCGGCAGTTCCTGATATATTTCCTTGCTGATTGCTTTTTGCTGCATAACCCATTCACCGCTTCCGAGCACACTGTAAATTCCCCAATGAATAAATAAACCAAATTTTGCATCATGAAACCATTCCCGGTTTTTAAGATTCCCGGCAGAAGGAACATAATCAGTTTGTGCAAATCCTATTTGAAAAAAAATTAATGAGATTATTGTAAGTAAAAGTAATTTTATTCTTTTCATAATTTTACCTATTATTATATTTAAAGAAAGTTCTAAAAACGTAGTTTACAATAAATATTTTGATTGTTAAAATAATCAAAAATAATATTTATATAACTAATGGTTTTTTACATCAAAATATTTTCCGTTTTCATTTTTAGCAAGATTTATTGGGTGAAAACCTTGCCGGCAATGTGTTGCCTATTAAAGATGAGCAGTTCGAAGATTTTGCATTGGGTACCTTTATGAATAAGGTAAAAACAAATGAAACGGTCAGCAGGAAAGATATATATAGGATTTTCCCTAAATAATAAATTATCTCATTTGCTGTATCTGTTTAAATTGCTCTTATGACCATTATCCTTCTATCACAACTACAAATTATAAGCAAATTCTCATTTTTTAATCTTGACTTTTTTGTACAGATACTTTAGGTTTGGTATGTGTTTTTAGTTGAAATTATATGTAGTGGCGAGGCCTGTCTATCGGACAGGCAGGTAAACCTCGTCTTTGATATATCAACCAATATATGGAAAGTAAATGAGCTCTACTGAAGTATCGACAATTGAAAAACTTGCAAATAAAGAATATAAGTACGGTTTTGTAAGCGAGATTGAATCTGAAAGTTTTCCTCTTGGACTTAATGAAGATATAATCCGCAAGCTTTCCGCTATTAAAAATGAGCCTGAATTTATGCTTGAATGGAGACTTAAGGCTTATCGTTTCTGGCTTACTTTAACAGAACCGACTTGGGCAAATATTCATTATAATCCTATTGATTATCAGGCTATATCGTATTTTTCAGCGCCAAAAAAGAAACCTAAGCTTAATAGCCTTGAGGAAGTTGACCCTGAATTAATAAGAACTTATGAAAAACTCGGTATTTCACTGGAAGAACAAAAAATCTTTTCTGGTGTTGCAGTAGATGCTGTATTCGATAGCGTTTCGGTTGCGACTACTTTCAAAGAAAAACTTTCGGAACTTGGTATTATCTTTTGTTCAATGTCGGAAGCTATAATGAACCACCCGGATCTTGTTAAGCAATTCATTGGAAGCGTGGTGCCTTATACTGATAATTATTTTGCCTCACTTAACTCAGCAGTATTCAGTGATGGCTCTTTTGCGTATATACCAAAAGGTGTGCGCTGTCCAATGGAACTTTCAACTTATTTTCGAATAAATGCTGCAAATACTGGTCAATTTGAAAGAACTTTGATTGTTGCAGATGAAGGCGCTTATGTTAGTTACCTTGAAGGATGTACCGCTCCTATGAGAGACGAAAACCAGCTTCACGCAGCAGTTGTGGAACTTGTAGCGCTTGATAATGCTGCAATAAAATATTCTACTGTACAGAATTGGTATCCCGGCGACAAAAACGGCAAAGGCGGTATTTATAACTTTGTTACAAAACGTGGATTATGCAAAGGCATAAATTCAAGAATTTCTTGGACTCAGGTCGAGACAGGTTCAGCTATTACATGGAAATATCCAAGCTGCATTTTGCAGGGAGATAATTCAACAGGTGAATTTTACTCGGTTGCCGTTACCAATAATTACCAGCAGGCAGATACCGGCACGAAGATGATTCACATGGGGAAAAATACTAAGAGTACTATTGTTTCCAAAGGCATTTCCGCCGGCAAAAGTAATAACAGTTACAGAGGGCAGGTTAAAATAATTAGAAAAGCAGACAATGCACGTAACTTTTCCCAATGCGATTCATTATTGATAGGCGATAAATGCGGCGCTCATACATTTCCGTATTTGGAGATAAATAATTCTACTGCACAGATTGAGCATGAAGCTACTACATCTAAAATAGGCGATGATCAAATATTTTATCTTAGTCAAAGAGGAATTGCTCTTGAAGATGCAATAAATTTGATTGTGAACGGCTACTGCAAAGAAGTATTTAAAGAGCTTCCGATGGAATTTGCAGTGGAAGCACAGAAATTACTAAGCGTTAGCCTTGAAGGAAGCGTTGGATAAAGTAAACTCTGGCATTCAGTCCGGTAAGCGATAATTAAATAATGGATTAAATATGTTGGAATTAAAAAATCCTTATAATAATAAGAAAGAAAGAATAATTCCCAAAGATCCTAAGATTTTAAATGGAACTCCCGTTTTCAATGGTACACGAGTACCAATTAATTTTTTTTTTGATTACCTTAAAAATGGAGAAATAATAAGCAAATTACTAGAAGATTTTCCTTCCGTTGACAGCCAAAAAATAAATAAAATTTTGGTATTTGCCGAAGAAGTCTTTTCTGATAGTTTTAACTTATAAAGTAAAATAATGTAAATATCATGTAAAAAAGGTTAAAAAATAAATAGGATAAATTAATGCTAGAAATTAAAAATCTGCATGCAAGCATAGAAGGTAAAGAAATATTAAGAGGCATCAACCTAAATGTAAATGCCGGCGAGGTTCATGCAATTATGGGGCCTAACGGAAGCGGCAAAAGCACACTTGCGCAGGTACTTGCCGGACGAAAAGATTACGTTGTAACAAGCGGTGAAGTAATTTTTGAAGGGAAAAACTTATTGGATTTAGCGCCTGAAGACAGGGCGAGGGAAGGAATATTTTTAGCTTTCCAGTATCCTGTGGAAATTCCCGGTGTCAGTAATACCAACTTGCTTAAAACCGCAATAAATGAAATAAGGAAATACCGCGGCGAAGAAGCGCTTGACGCTATGGAATTCCTTACTATTCTTAAGAAAAAAATGAAACTTGTCGAAATGGATCAGTCGCTTTTAAGCCGTGCGGTTAACGAAGGATTTTCAGGCGGCGAAAAAAAACGGAACGAAATTCTGCAAATGGCTGTTCTCGAACCAAAACTCTCCATATTGGATGAAACTGACTCAGGCCTGGATATTGACGCTCTTAGAATTGTAGCTAACGGTGTTAATATGTTGAAATCTAAAGATAGAGCTACAATAGTTGTGACTCATTATCAAAGACTACTTACCTACATTGTACCGGATTTTGTTCATGTTCTGTATAACGGGAAGATAGTAAAATCAGGCACAAAGGAATTAGCTTTTGAACTTGAAGAAAAAGGCTACGATTGGCTTAAGGATCAAAAAGAACTGGTGGAAGAATAGTATGAGCCAAACTTTAGATATTAAAAAATGGTACATATCCAACTTTGAAAACTTTGAAAACAATCTTAACGGCGAAAGCTTAAAGCCGATCCACCAGGTCAGGAAAGAAGCGATTGCGTTTTTTTCTAGTCTTAATTTCCCGACTACCCATGATGAAGACTGGCGGTTTACCAACATTACGTCTTTATTAAAATATAATTTTCTGCCTTCGGGAAAAATTAATTTAAAACAGAAACAAATAAAGAAATTTCTTTTCAAGCAAATTTCCAATAATAATCTGGTTTTTGTAAATGGTCATTTTGTACCGGAACTTTCTAAGATTAATAACCTGCCCGATGGATTAAATGTCGGAAGTATTGCAGGTGAAATTAAAAACGGCTCGGCAATTATCGAGGAGCATTTTGGTAAGTATGCAAATTATAAGACGCAAATATTTACTGCGTTAAGTACTGCATTTACACAGGACGGCGCTTTTATTTATGTGCCTGATAATATTATTGTAGATGAACCAATTAATATCCTGTTTATTACGGCAGCGGGAGAAGAAAAAATATTATCCCAGCCCCGAAATCTTTTTGTTGCAGGTAAAAATTCTCAGTTAACTATTATAGAGCGGTATGCTGCTCTTGATAATGGGATATATTTTACAAATGTAGTTTCGGAAATTGTAACCGGCGAACATTCTTCAATCAATCATATCAAGATACAGGAAGAAAGCTTAAACGCCTTCCATGTATCAAGAACTGAAGTGGACCAGGAAAAAGATAGTAATTTCATTTCTTACTCAATATCGCTCGGCGGAGAAATTTCCAGGTACGATTTAAACTCAAAATTTAATGGTGAGGGTGGTGAATGCTCCTTAAACGGGCTGTATCTTTTAACCGGCAGCCAGCTATATGATACTCATTCGTTAATAGATCATGCTAAGCCTCACTGTACAAGTCATGAGCATTACAAAGGAATCATTGATGATACTTCCCGTGGCGTATTTAACGGTAAAGTTATTGTACGAAAGGATGCACAAAAAACAATTGCATTCCAGGCGAATAATAATATAATCTTATCTGACGGAGCTTTGGTAAATACAAAACCCCAGCTTGAGATTTTTGCGGATGATGTAAAATGCAGTCATGGAGCAACTGTCGGACAACTTGATCAGGATTCCTTATTCTATTTGAGGTCGCGGGGAATTGGAGTAGAAAAAGCACGTGATATTTTGATACATGCATTTGGGAGCGATGTTATAAAATCAATTAAGATAGAACAGGTAAAAAATTATCTTGAAGAAATTCTTGAAGGAAGATTTAATAAGAAAAAATAATTAATTACTCATGTCACCCCAAATTTTATCTTTAAATAACCAAGACTTTAAGGTTGTGGGATTATTGGCAGCAGAACTTATGGCTTTAGCCACATTCAGTTTTTTTAGACAAAGCCCGAATTTTAAAGTATTACTTTGCCAAACCCCTAAAGGTCGTGGTTATAAACCCATTTATTCAGCATGGCATGAGTTAATTACACATAAAAGTAAAAATCTTAATATCGAATTGAATTTAAATTTTATTTAACAGGCTGTGTTAAACTAAACGAAAGATAACAAGTGGATAAAGTTATTCCAAATAATACTGTAAAAGCATTTGATGTGGAAAAAATTCGTTCTGATTTTCCTATACTACATATAAAAGTGCACGGCAAACCTTTATGTTATTTTGATAATGCTGCCACTACCCAGAAACCTAAAGTTGTTGTTGATAAGCTTGTTGAGTTCTATTCTTCCATGAACGCTAATATTCACAGGGGCGTTCACTACTTAAGCGAAGTATCCACCAAAGCTTATGAGGATTCAAGGATAAAGATAAAAGAATTTATAAATGCCTCGAGTGAAAAAGAAATTATCTTTACCAAAGGAACTACCGATTCAATAAACTTAGTTGCCGGTTCATTTGGACGCGGAAAATTGAGAGATGGAGACGAAATAATAATTACAGGGATGGAGCATCATTCAAACATAGTTCCTTGGCAGCTTATAGCTAAAGAAAAAAATATTAAACTTAGAGTTGTACCTATTACCGATAACGGTGAAATCATCTTTGAAGAATTTGAAAAGATGATAAACGAAAGAACGAGATTTATTTCTGTTGTTTACGTTTCAAATTCATTGGGGACGGTTAACCCTGTTGAAGAAATAATTGAGACCGCCCACAATCATAATATTCCGGTTTTACTTGACGGCGCACAAGCAGTGCAACATTTGACTGTTGATGTACAGAAACTTGGCTGCGATTTTCTTGCGTTTTCAGGACATAAAATTTACGGTCCTACGGGAATAGGCGTGCTTTACGGAAAAGAAAAATTATTGAATGAGTTACCGCCATACCAGGGTGGAGGAGACATGATCTCAAAAGTGACATTTGAAGAAACTACCTTTAATACGCTGCCTTATAAATTTGAGGCTGGTACACCAAATATTGCTGATGCTATCGCTTTAGGTACAGCAATTGATTATGTATCAGGAATTGGAATTGATTCCATATCAAAGCATGAAAGTGAATTATTAGAATACGCAACTGAAAAATTTTCCGGATTGGATGAAGTTAAAATAATCGGTAATGCAAAAAGGAAAAGCAGTGTTCTTTCTTTTATAATTGAAAATATCCACCCGCATGATGTCGGTACTTTCCTTGATTTTGAAGGAGTAGCGATCCGGACGGGGCATCACTGTACACAGCCGGTTATGGACCGCTTTCATATTCCTGCTACTTCTCGCGCTTCTTTTGCCTTTTATAATACAAAAGAAGAAATAGATGTGCTTGTAAGCGGGGTTAAAAAAATAATAGAGGTATTTAAATAATGGACTCTGAATTAAGAGAATTGTACCAGCAGGTAATTTTAGACCATAATAAAAGTCCAAGGAATTTCAAGAAACTGGACAATGCAAATCATAAAGCTGAAGGATATAACCCTCTTTGCGGCGATAAAATTAATCTTTACCTTATTGTTGAAGATGATATTGTTAAAGATGTCGGGTTTCAGGGTTCGGGATGTGCAATTTCAAAAGCATCTGCTTCTTTAATGAGCTCCATAGTGAAAGGAAAAACAAAAAAAGAAGCAGAAGAACTATTTTCAAAATTCCATGATCTTGTTACCGGCAAGCTTAAAAACAAAACTGATGTTGAAGCGCTTGGTAAGCTTGCCGTATTTTCAGGCGTAAGAGATTTCCCCGCAAGAGTTAAATGTGCAAGCCTTGCGTGGCATACTTTAATCTCTGCTTTAAAAGATGAACAACATGTAGTTTCAACGGAAGACTAATATATGTTTCTGAAAAAAGAAAAAAATCAAGCCGAAGCGGAAACAATGAATAAACAGGAACTTGAAGAAAAGATCATTCAGGTTTTAAAAACTTGCTATGATCCTGAAATTCCCGTTGATATATTTGAACTTGGCTTAATATATGAAATTAAAATTGATAATGAAGCAATTGTAAATATTAAAATGACTTTGACTTCCCCCGCATGCCCGGTTGCCGGATCTCTTCCAGGCGAAGTTGAATTGAAAATTAGATCTATTCCCGAGGTTAAAAGCGTAAAAATCGAGTTAGTATGGAATCCTCCATGGGATAGAGACATGATGTCTGACATTGCAAAAGTCGAATTAGGGATGTATTGATTTACGTTACGCAGTTATTGAAATATAACCTTTTACATGGCATTAATTAAGAATAATATCAAAATTAATGGTTAGAAGAAATCAAAGAAGATTAGATAATCAAATACAACAAGCTATAAGATAGGAGAAATCATGTTAAACGTTTATGCGCGTTCGCCGATATACGATCAAGATGCAGTACAGCCAATGAGGGATGAACTAATCGCGGTTGGTTTTGAAGAATTAATCACGTCTGCTGATGTTGATAAAGCCCTCAATGTAAAAGATGATAATATAATTATGGTATTCATTAATTCCGTATGCGGATGTGCTGCGGGAAGCGCTAGGCCGGGCGTTTCCCTTGCATTACAGCATAATGTAATTCCCGATAAGCTTTATACCGGTTTTGCAGGGCAGGAAAGAGATGCTGTTGAAAGAATCCGGTATTACATAGGTAACTATCCGCCTTCTTCGCCAGGTATAGCGCTATTTAAAAATGGAAATCTTATTTACTTTATGCAAAGATATGAAATAGAAGGACGCAATGCTGAATTTATTGCAGGAATTCTTGAAAGTGTTTTCAATGAATATTGTCAAGCTTATGGGCCATCTATAAGCTCGGAAGATTTTGCAAAAGTAATGAATGCTATAATGTGTGGTTCAAAAATTCCATTGTTCCGGGGATAAGTTTAAATTTAAAGAACTAAATAATTAAAAAGCATATCTATCTTACTCTGTTTTGTATGGCAGAGTGAGATAAGTGACCGAATAAGGACAATAATTTAATAGCAAATGAAATTCAGTACACAGGAAGAATATGGGTTAAGATGTTTGTTGCGGATTTATAAATCGAAATCTCTAACCGGACTAACTATACCTGAAATAAGCCAGATGGAGGGTTTAACTGCTGCCAACACGGGGAAACTGTTAAGAGCGTTACGGCTCGGCGGATTTATTGAAAGCACACGCGGGCAAACAGGCGGATATAAACTGTCGCATCCTGCCGATGAAATTATCATTGGCGAGGTGCTTGCGGTGTTAGGGGGTAGGTTATTTGAAGCAGATTTTTGTGCCGATCATTCCGGTTCGGAATTAATTTGTACAAATACTATTGATTGCTCAATAAGATCTTTATGGCGAGCAGTGCAGGTATTAATAGACGGTGTGCTGGGTAAGGTAACCTTAAAAGATTTAGCCGGAAGCGAAACCGAAGTTCACTCGATAGCGACTATATTTGCAGTAGACACCGAAGCAGGATTGCCTAAAGACCAGCTTAATTGATATTATTCCAATTATTTTTTTTATCTTCTTTGATGCAGCCTAACTTGCAATTTATTTCGTTTGCCTTTTGTTTTAACTTATTCCAATGTCTATTTTTGTATTAGAAAATATATTAAAATTAGGGAGTTTTAAATGATTTATAAATTAGTATTAATTAGACACGGCGAAAGCGTATGGAATAAAGAAAACCGGTTTACCGGGTGGACCGATGTCGATCTTTCCGATCAAGGCATACTAGAAGCAAAAAGTGCCCCACAGATTCTAAAAAGCGAGGGTTACACTTTTGATTTAGCTTTTACCTCAGTACTTAAAAGAGCTATTAGGACTTTATGGCTTATGCTTGACGGTTTGGATTTAATGTGGATCCCGGTTGAGCGTTCATGGCGTTTAAATGAAAGACATTACGGAGCTTTGCAGGGTCTTAATAAATCTGAAACAGCGGCTAAATTCGGTGAAGATCAGGTGAAAATATGGCGAAGAAGTTATGATATTCAGCCGCCTTTATTGGAGAAAACAGATCCCAGATATCCTGGCAATGACCCAAAATATAAAAACCTAACTGAAACCGAACTTCCTCTAACAGAATGCCTTAAAGATACCGTTGCAAGAGCTGTCCCTTACTGGGAACAGCGCATTGCCCCGCTAGTTAAGGCAGGGAATAAAGTTATTATTGCCGCACACGGAAACAGTCTAAGAGCGCTTGTAAAATATCTTGATAAAATACCTGATGATGAAATTGTCGGTGTAAATATACCTACAGGTATTCCGCTTGTGTATGAATTAGATGATAATCTAAAGCCGTTACAACATTATTATCTTGGTGATGCTGAAGAAATAACTAAAAAAGCCCAGGCTGTTGCTAATCAGGGTAAAGCAAAATAAATTCATTTTAGGCGGCATAAATTTAAATTTTATGTTGCCCTTTTCTTCTTATATTTGCCTTGATTTTCATTTTCATTTTGTTAATTTTTTCATTGAATGTTAAATTTAGATAATAATGGGAACCCTCATTAATGATCAAAAAGCTTGTACTGACACTTTT
>CAZUCY010000031.1:0-33171 GCA_964618785.1 uncultured Ignavibacteriaceae bacterium
TTATTATTTGTTGGCTGTAATATAAGAATTCATTTGTTAGTACAAAATTGATTTACTACATAAGTGACGCAGGTAATTTTTAATCAATTATTATTGCTTAAAAAAAAATATTGGTTTATTTTCAATGATAAATTTCCATATTTATCTGTATTGATTCAAATCAAAAGTTTGATAAAGTATTAATAATTTCCGGAATTTAAATTACTAACTCATATTATCCGAAGTAAATGGATTTTTTGCCGCAATCTTTAAGTAGTTGAAAAGTAAACCTTTAAAATTCGGGCTTTAGCTCAGAAAAGATTCTAAATTTGGCTAAAGCCATAAGTTCTGTTGCCAGTAATTGAGGCTGACTAAAATGTAGGACAGCTTGCCAAGCTGTCCTTTTCATGGTTGAATTTTGACTAAAATTAAAATACTAATTATGCGGTAACATTAAAAGGTTACTTTTTAGTCAGCCTCTTATTGAAATATAAAATTTTGTGTAATATGAGTTAATAATATTAGTAAAAATTTGATAAAATGGTGTTGATGGATTTTGGGCTTTCCGAGTAACAGTTATTGATCCGTAGAACTGCACGCGAATTTGCACAAGCCTAAATTGGTCAATCAGTCAATAACCGTGATATAAACGGATTGCTTTTCACCGGAGTTGAAAGAAGCTGATAAACGGTTTCCCTTGAAATTATAGCCCATAAGTAATACGGCGCCTCGGACTGGATGCAATAAGCCGTACTCTTGTAATGATTGAAAAAATTTGAGGCATTTCAAATTCAAGGAGTTTATGGCTACCTAAGATAGTTAAAGATAGCAAAATATCTTAGTTATGCAAATTAACGGGAAAATGAGAGTACTCCGAACATTCGGAAAATAATCGAATTAAATACCGTACTAAATGAACAATAATCATTTTATATTTAAGATAACTTTAGCTTTTATATTATCATTTAGTTTCAAAACTATTGCTCAAACTGATTGGATTAAATGGAATAAAGCAGATTATACTTATCGAATAAATAATCTGGTTGAAAAGCGTAATTATTCATTTGATTTTAATAATCCGGGAAGATTTTTACTTAAGTCTTTGGCAAATGCTTATTGGTTTTTTATTTCTGATGTGGATGGAGATAATTGTTCGTTCAACCCGACCTGTTCTAATTTTTTTATTCTGTCTGTTGAAAAAACTAATATTGTGCAGGGTACATTAATGTTTTTTGACAGATTTATAAGAGATATGAATATATTTGGGAAGGTGAATCATTATCCAAGGGTGCTAAATGGCCATTTTTATGACCCTCCGTCTCTTTATATTTTGGATAGTGATTCCATTAATTATATTCCTCCTTCAGTTGTCGTAAAGAATGAATGAAGAATTTATTTTTTATTATTCTTATTTTTAGTTCAATAATTTTTTCTCAAGAGAATAATCAATTAGTGAATGATAATTTATTCTCTCTGCCAAATATTAAAAAATTTGCCGATTATCTTTTTTGTCAAAAAGATTATCTGCGTGCGGCTAACGAGTATGAGCGGATTTTAAATCTTGTCCAAAACGATACTATAGAATATAAGATTGCTCTTTCTTATCTAGAGATGGGTAATTTTAATGAAGCCTCAACAAGATTCAACTCGATCACAGAATCTTCATCATTTTACAAATCTGCACAAGCACAATCTCTAAAGTTGGTTTTTCAGATAGGCGATATTGTTAAATTTAGAAGTCAATACCTTTATATAAATTCTAATAGAGCTTATCTGGATAGCGCCGGGTTAGCTTCACTTTACATGTTCTCTTTCCTTTTAACGGAAGAATCGCTTCCGAATGAAGATGAATTTGTAAACGCATTTCAGATTGCTGAAAAAAATAAAATTAGAAACTTTTATGAGTGGAAAAAAGATTTCCCCGAAAAAAGTCCTTTAAAAGCTGCAATATTTTCTGCTATAATTCCCGGCGCCGGTAAAATTTATGCTGATGAATATTCGGACGGTATTTATGCTTTCATTGCAACATTAGCAGCCGGATACTTAACTTATGATAACTTTAAAGCTGGACATGATTTTAGAGGATGGATTTTCAGCGGCTTAGCTGTTGGGTTTTATGCGGGTAATATTTATGGTTCTGCTGCTGCCGTGCAAATATATAATGCGCATATCCGTTTTGATTTTGTTAATGAGTTGAAAGCATTTCTTGAAGATAAAAATTATTTTTTACAAGTATTTAATTTTTGCAATTAAATGTGTGGCTATTTAAAATTTATTTTATTTTTTTCAATTCTGATCCCTATAAAATTATTTTCGCAAGACATAATTCAGAATCAATATAGCTATGCCCTCAAGCTTTATAATAGCGAGCAATATTATGATGCAATAACAGAGTTTAAAAGATTATTGTTTTTCGATAGGGAAAAGGAATATGTATATGATGCAAATGAATATATTGGAATGTCATATAAAATTGGCGGTAAATTTTCCGAAGCAATTTTATACTTTACAATTGCTGAAATGAACACGGATAATAATGAAGAACTTTTTAATTCAAAAATTGAAATAGTAAGGGCAAATATATTGAGAAGAACAATATCTCATGCAGTTGCCTTACTTGACACACTACAGAAAGACAAAAAGTTTACCGTTAATTCAGGGAATATTTGTTATTGGAAGGGGTGGGCATATATTTTTGACGATAGATGGGATGAGGCCGCTCATGAATTTAGTAAGATAGATTCTTGTAGGACCTTGATGGAATTTTGTAAGAATGTAGAGCAGGAGAAATACTCCGTTTCTTTTGCAGACATAATATCTCATTTTTTCCCCGGAGCAGGGCAAATTTATGCCAGCCATTATTTTAGCGGATTTCTTTCTCTGGGATGGAATGTTTTATGGGGTTATTTAACGATAAACTCTTTTGTAAATAATCGAATATTTGATGGTTTAGTAATCGGCGACCTTTTATGGCTCCGGTTTTATAACGGTAATTTGGAGAATGCGGTAAAATATGTAAAAGAGAAAAATCTTTGGATTACAAACCGGGCACTCGACTACTTGCAATTCGATTATCAGGGAATAAAACCTTAAATGGACTATTTTTATCTAATTTTAAAATCTTAGCTAAAATATTTGAGAAAAACGGCATAAATTAATAATTTGTGTTATATTCTGTGAAGAAATATTTTCTATTTGTATTTTAAAAAAAATTCAATAGGGAGTAAGACAAAAACTTTCAACCAATTAGAAATCAACCATTTCAGGAGGTCTTGTGAAGAAAGGAATGATTATAGGTCTTTCTATTACAGGGGGAGTTTTATTATTTGTACTAATATTAATTATGTGGGTTGTAGGTATATATAACAATTTAGTTACCCTAAATGAGGCCGTTAATCAAAGCTGGAGCCAGGTAGAGAACCAATATCAGAGAAGAGCTGATCTCATTCCCAATTTGGTAAGTACTGTTAAAGGCTATGCAAATTTTGAAAAGAGCGTCTTAACCGAGGTAACCCAGGCCAGGGCAAGTGTCGGAGGCATCAAAGCGACAAAGGAAATTCTTGACGACCCAGAATCTTTTCAAAAATTTCAAGTGGCACAAGGACAGCTAAGCGGTGCATTATCAAGACTGCTTGTTACAGTCGAAAATTACCCGGATCTAAAAGCAAACGAAAATTTTCTTCAACTTCAGGCTCAATTGGAAGGAACCGAAAACAGGATAGCCGTAGAAAGAAGGAGATTTAATGAGACAGTGCAAGGGTATAATACTACTATAAAAAGATTTCCAAATGCTGTATTCGCAAATATGTTCGGATTCAGGGATAAACAATATTTCAAAGCAACTGCGGGTTCGGAGACAGCCCCGAAAGTAGATTTTAACTAAATGAAAAAGCTCTTTCTATTTCTATTTATAATTTCTGTCGGTTTTGCCCAACAGCAATTACCTGAGTTAAAAAGTTATGCTAATGACTTTACCGGTACGCTGGATCAAGAACAATTAAGTACTCTCAATTACTCTTTAAAAATTTTTGATGATTCAACATCTAATCAGCTAATCTTATTAATTGTCCCCACAATTAATGATTACCCTTTGGAAGAATACGCAAACGAAACTGCTGCCAAAAATAAAATCGGTACTAAAAAGAATGATAACGGTATCCTTTTCTTAATTGTAAAAGATGATAAAAAAATCAGGATTGAAGTTGGTTACGGTTTGGAAGGTGCTTTGCCTGATGCTCTTGCAAGTTCGATTATCAGAAATATCATTGTGCCCAATTTTAAAAGGAATGATTATTACAGTGGTATTTCGGAGGGGATAAATGCAATTATTCTTGCCACTAAAGGAGAATACAAAGCCGTCGATAAAGGGAATTCAAGAGATTCCTATTCGGGTATAGTGACCTTTTTTATTATTATATTCTTTTTGATTACTTCCATATTCCGTGGCGGCAGAAGAAGAGGCGGCGGATTTTTCTTCCCTGGTAGTTTTGGCGGTGGCGGGTTCAGCAGTGGTGGTTTTGGAGGTGGTGGTTTTTCAGGCGGCGGCGGCGGTTTTGGCGGCGGCGGTGCCAGCGGTGGCTGGTAAATAGGTCTTATAATTTTTAAAACTATTGACGTTTGGCAATTGTTTTAGTAAAATAAGTAGCGGATTCTTAAAACTTATTTTAAGATAAGAGCTAACAAAATTTAATTAATTGTTTTTTATTCTCATTCTATGGGAATATCCGAGCAGAGATAGAAAGGAGAAAATATAGATGGCAATAATGATCACACAAGAGTGCATCAACTGTGGTGCATGTGAACCTGAATGTCCCAATACTGCAATTTATGAGGGTGGTGTTAATTGGGAATTAGCTGGCAAGATTTACGACTCAGATAGTTCAGCGCCTTCAGGTGCTTCCGCCTTCTTTTCTTCGGATTTCTTTTATATTGTTCCCGATAAATGCACTGAATGTAAAGGCTTTCATGATGAACCTCAGTGTGCTGCTGTTTGTCCTGTAGATTGCTGTATTCCAGATCCAAACCATGCTGAAGACGAAGCAACTCTTCTTGCAAGGAAGGAATATTTGGATGGTATCGGTAGATAGATTAAAATTTTAAAGTTTTTAAATATACGCATCTTTTTGCACTTTTTTATCGGAAATTTGCAAAAATTTTAATATTGCTGCATTTTTAAAGGGCCAATTTAGAGAAATAGATTTTAATTATTTCTCACTATTGAAAAAAGAAATTTATCAATTTTGCCCACCACAGAAATTGCTATCCTCTAAATATGAAATAACATTGGTTTCATTTCCATTCAGTTTTTGAAAAGTACTTGGCATAGATTTAGAATTAAATAATAACTTTAAGGTGTGATTTATAAAAACTTGATATTTTAATAATTATTTAATAACGAAAACAAGGAGAATAAAATGGCAATTAAAATAAATGAAGAATGTATAAATTGTGGTGCGTGCGAACCTGAATGTCCTAATAATGCAATCTATGAAGGCGGAACAAGCTGGGAATTTGGCGGTCAAACTTACGGAGAAGGTGATGCTGCTCCTTCCGGTGCAACCGGTTTCTTTTCTAACGACTATTTTTATGTGGTGCCTGACAAGTGTACTGAATGCAAAGGATTTCATGATTCGCCACAATGCCAGGAAGTCTGCCCTGTTGACTGTTGTGTTGCAGATCCTATTCATGTTGAAGATGAAGTTGCTCTTCTCAAAAAGAAAGAACATTTAGACGGAATCGGCAGATAAATTTATTGTGAAACTTTTAGTGGGCATCTGCTGATGCCCATTATTATTATTATAACCCTTTCAACTTGATAATTTGTGAAATCTTTCAAGAGTCTTATCTAATAGTTCACCTTAACTTATTTCTCTATATCCTTGTTTTTAATTGTATAGTGGTATCTATTAACTTTATAAATCATTTTTTAAACATAATCCCATAACAACTTTTACATGGGTAACTGTGACGGATAAGGAATATAAGTCTAATGAAAAATTCAACACCTTTAGATATATTTGAGTGCGAAGGTTTTACAAAAGTGTCCGCTGAAGATTGTATTAAAGAATTCAAAAGGAAAAGATTTTTTATCGAAGATGTTGAGGTTACGTTATTTAAAGTTGATGTGGAAGTTTATGCTTTAAGCAATACTTGTCCTCACCAGCATACGGTATTATTATTTGATAGATTTATTGAGGACGGTTGCGTAATTTCCCTGCTCTTGGGTGGATGTTTAATCTAAAAACTGGCAGAATGCCTTCGGATAGTAAAGGTCTGGATTCTTATCCTGCAAAAGTAACTAATGGAAATGTATTTGTTAAAGTAAATAAGAAAGAGTTGAATTGGTAAGTTTAACCAATTCTAAATTAAAACATTTAATGAACTATGAACATTACAAATAATATAGTAATTCAAAAAGCTAAGGAGGTCGGCTTTAATCTTATTGGCTTTGCAAAGGCTGATGAATTAAGAGATGAGATTTTAGGACTGGAAAAATGGCTGTCGAAAGGTTTTCATGCAGATATGGCATATATGAGGGAAAATGTTTTTAAAAGAAAAGATGTTAAAAACATTTTACCCGATGCCATGAGTATTATTTCGTTAGCAATAAATTATTATACAGATAAAAAATATTCTTGCAATAAAAGATTCGGAAAAGTTTCCAGGTACGCATGGGGTGTCGATTATCATTTAAAAATTTGGGACATGCTGTCTTTGCTTGAGAATGAGTTAAAAAAAATTGATCCTGTATTTAAATCAAAATCCTATGTGGATACCGGACCTTTAATGGATAAAGCCTGGGCAGTTAAATCGGGAATTGGTTGGCAGGGAAAACATACAAATGTAATTAACAAGCATTTTGGAAGCTGGATTTTTCTTGCTTCTATAATTACAAATTATGAGTTTGAATTTTCTTCTCCATCCCCGGATTTTTGCGGAACATGTACTGCATGCATAGAGGCTTGCCCAACTAAAGCTATCGTGGATGAATATGTTGTTGATGCCAATAAGTGCATTTCCTATCTTACAATTGAAAACAAAAATGAAATCCCGTTAGACTTTAAAGGTAAATTTGAAAACTGGATTTTCGGTTGCGATATTTGTCAGGACGTATGTCCATGGAATATGAAATTTTTTAAATCAACGAAGCATGAAGAATTTTACCCTGCATGTGGTAACAATGAAATTGATTTGGATGAAGTAATGAATATGAGTGAAGAAGAATTCAATAAAAGATTTAAAGTAAGTCCGGTAAAACGCGCAAAACCGAATGGTTTAAAACGTAATGCTGAATTTTTGCTTGATACCCAAAATTTATAATATTAAAAGGTGTCCTATAATAATAGTTTATTGTGAATCCTTGAAATAAAAAATGGACCAAATGATTATAAAATAGATTAATTTAGAAAGTTTTATAATCAATTATTTTGAAGGATTATTGAGCCTTAAGTGAAAATTTTTTTTTGAAAGATGGAGAAAAATATGTCTGGTGAAAATCATCATAAAATAATAATTATCGGGTCGGGACCAGCTGGTTTTACCGCAGCGTTATACACTGGAAGGGCAAATCTTCATCCTGTTATTTTTGAAGGTTTGCAGCCGGGGGGACAGTTGACAATTACAACTGAAGTTGAGAATTACCCCGGTTTTGAAGCCGGAATAATGGGACCTGAGTTGATGGAGATTATGCGTAAGCAAGCTCACAGATTTGGGGCTAAATCGTTCTATAAAGAAGTAACGGAAATTGATTTTTCAAATCGACCTTTTATCGTAAAAACTTATGATGAAGTTCATACATCAGATGTGGTTATAGTTTCCACCGGTGCGTCAGCCAGACTCTTAGGTATTGAATCCGAAAAAAAGTTTATGGGCTATGGAGTATCTGCGTGTGCAACTTGCGATGGTTTCTTCTTTAAAAATCAAAAAATATTAGTCATTGGCGGCGGCGATACGGCAATGGAAGAAGCTAATTATCTTACAAAATTTGCATCCGAGGTCACTATCGTCCATAGAAGAGATGAATTCCGTGCTTCTAAAATTATGCTGGACAGGGTTAGAAATAATACTAAAATAAAGTTTCTAACAAGCAAAAAAGTAAAAGAAATACTTGGAAAAGATGAAAACGGAAGAAAGACAATAACAGGCGCCTACCTTGAAGATACAAAAGATAAATCAATCTTAAAAGTTGACGCGGATGGTTTATTTGTGGCAATCGGTCATAAACCTAATACTGATTTGTTCAAGGGTGTCTTGGATATGGACGAAACAGGTTATTTAATTGTTAAACCCGGCTCTACTTATACAAATATTCCGGGCATATTTGCTGCGGGAGATGTCACCGATAAAACTTATAGGCAGGCTGTTTCAGCCGCCGGAACTGGTTGTATGGCGGCTATTGATGCGGAAAAATGGCTGGAAGCCAATAAATAAAAATTTATAGGCTGTCTAAAAAAGTAAAAATCCTAATATAGTTACATAAGAGATTAAAAATGTTTTTTAGACAACCTCTTTTTATTTACTTACTTATTGTTTCGGGATTCTAATTTTCTGGCTACAATATTAGCAATTACAAATCCGAGACCTGTAAATGTGAATAAAGCAAAAGGTATCCAATAATCTCTATCAGTATAATCTTGTAAGATCAATCCTAATCCCAAACCAATACCAAACGCAATGGCTATAATTCCAATCTTCAGCAAAACATATGGGTCTTTTTTATGTTCAAGAAATTCTCTAATTGATGTGGCATCAAGTCCTTTTTCTACAAGCGTTTGCCTTACTCTATAGTTAAAATAAGCAGAGGATACCAATATTAATCCTATTACTAAAAAAAGTATTATAGGAATAAAAACTCCAATTACTGCAGGTGCCATTTAAATTTTCCTTTCAGTTTATTTTTGTTAATAATGACTGTACTTTCTTATCAAAGATTACAAGTGCCATTCTTAGTAAATTTGAATATCAAGCTTTTCTTGTCCTTAATTCTTAGACATAGATCCCTTATAATAGGTTACAGCCGAAATAAGTGATTGTTTATCGATTTTCTTGTCCATATTTTGAATATTAAGAAATTAAACGAAAATATAAGTACACTGATATTTCAAAATGCTGTAACCTTTTAATAGTCAAGGAAGTCTTAATAATTAAGATGAAGAACCTTACTGATATTGAAATAATTGCGTCTGTAAAAAAAGGTAATCATTCCGATTATACTCTGCTTATTGATAAATATAAGAATAAAGCGTTTTCTTTGCTTGTCAGAATGTTAAAAAATGAGATGGAATCGGAAGAAATTCTTCAGGATTGTTTTTTGAAAGCTTTCAAATCTTTAGACAATTTCAGGCAGGAATCTAAATTTTCAACTTGGTTTTACCGGATTGTTTATAATACCGCATTAACAAGACTTTCCTCTAAAAAAAGGGAAATTGAATTAGAAATGTCCTCGTTGGAAAATCATCTTGATATTAAAAGCGAATATGATTATCAGGAAACTGAACAAAAAGATGTTTCAAAATTTATTCATAAATTAATTGAACAGCTCCCCGTAAAATATGCTTCTGTTATTAATATGTATTATCTTGACAATATGAGCTGTGAAGAAATAAGCCAAGCTATGGAGACTTCGCTTGCTAACATTAAGGTTATGCTTCATCGCTCCAGAAATGCTTTAAAAGATCAGCTTATTAAAAATAATTATGCTGAGGAAATATTATGATTGAACTTAGTGATGAAATATTAAATAATTATATTGATGGTGAGCTTGATCCATATAAATTAAGTGAATTGCGCGAACATCTTAAAAACTCGGAGTCAGATAGCTTAAGATTAGCTATGCTGCAAAAAGTTCACAGAGAGCTTGGTAAGCTCGAACCATTGGAAGTATCGAATAATTTCACTTGTATCGTAATGTCTAAATTGCAAAAGAAATCTAAGGTGTTTCGTATGGATAGATTTTTTATATTTTCTATTTCCATAGTATTCTTGATTATCCTTTTAGCTATTATATGTTTTTTATTTTTAATGAGTTTCAGCCAGCAAAGTGATACTGCACAAAATGTTCGGGTCATAAATAATTACTTGATCTTCATTACTAATGTTTCATCTTCCTTAAAAGGACTAATGACACAAAAGAATATTTCGATTATCGGCTCAATTCTATCTTTTTCCATTATAATTGCAGGCTATTTATTTCTTGAAAACCAACGTCACGCAAAAAGAAATTTAAGTAAAATTCTCTGATTATCCCTTAGCCCTTCCATTATAAATATTTAAAGGCGGTTATTATTTGATATCTGTTTTTGCTTTAAATTGTATTAAAGATAATTATTTTTTCGGAAAGTTAAGCTATTTAAACAAATCATCGTATTAATCATTCCAATTTGAAATAAGGCTTTATTATAAAATGGCAAATACAAAAGCAGGTTACGTAACTATACTTGGAAAACCCAATGCCGGTAAATCATCTTTAATGAATGCTTTGCTTGGACAAAAAATTTCTATTACTACTCCAAAACCACAAACTACAAGAAAAAGAATTCTTGGTATTCTTTCTGATGAAAACTACCAGATAGTATTTCTAGATACTCCAGGTATTCTGAAACCGGCTTATTTGCTGCAGGAAAAAATGATCGATGAAATAGATTTGTCAGTTCATGATGCGGATATAATTATTTTGATAATCGATATAGAAACCGATCCTCAAGGAGAAACTACGATGAAAGATGAGTTAGTAGCTAAACTGATGGAGCTAAATAAGAAACCTAAAATAGTGATCCTCAATAAAGCAGATCTTTCTACGCATGAGCATATGAAAAATGTGATTAAAAAGTTTGATGAAAGTAAAAACTTTGCTGGAATAATACCTGTTTCTGCCTCGATAGGATATAATATTAGCTCCGTATTAGCTGCAATAATTGAAAATCTTCCCGAAGGTCCGAAATTTTATCCTGATGATATAGTATCTGACGAAAGCGAAAGATTTTTTGTAAGTGAAATAATCCGCGAAAAACTATTTGATCTTTATATGGAGGAAGTTCCATATAGTTGTGAAGTGCTTGTTGTGGATTTTAAAGAACGAGAGGATAAAAAAGATTTTATCCAGGCTGAAATTGTAGTCGAAAAGGAGAGCCAGAAGGGAATTATTATCGGGAAACAGGGAATAGCAATAAAGAAACTTGGGCAAATTTCCCGTAAATCGATCGAAGAATTTTTACAGCATGATGTCTATCTTGATTTAAGGGTGAAAGTAAGAAATAAATGGAGATCGGATGAAAAAATGCTAAAATCATTCGGTTATATCAGGAATAATGAATAAAAGAACATTATCCTAATGAAAAAGTATTCTGCCGAATCCGTACTTCTTATTATTACTTTAATCTGGGGTGCAACATTTGCAATCATTAAACTTGCTCTTGCTAATGTCTCCCCTATGGTTTTTATCTCAATCAGGTTTTCATTTGCAACATTATTACTTCTTCCTCTATTTTTAAAAAAGTCTAAAAACATTTCACGGAAGGCTTTACTAAGCGGGCTGCTTTTGGGTATAATGTATTTCTTGGGCTTTTCAACACAAACCATTGGCTTAGAATTTACTACTGCAACTAAATCAGGGTTTATTACAGGTACTTTTGTCCTTTTTACTCCAATATTCCAATATTTATTTGAAAAGAAAAAGCCTGGCAAGGGTAACTTAATAGGTGTATTCTTTGTGTTAACTGGATTGATACTGTTATCCAGCAAAGGAAATTCTATCCTTGATATTTTCCATGAACTAGGAAACGGTTTTAATATCGGGGATTTTTTTACGCTTCTTTGCGCCGTGTTTTACTCAATGTATCTTGTATATCTTGATATCATTAGTAAGATGTATGATTAT
This sequence comes from uncultured Ignavibacteriaceae bacterium, assembly GCA_964618785.1. Taxonomy (GTDB): domain Bacteria; phylum Bacteroidota; class Ignavibacteria; order Ignavibacteriales; family Ignavibacteriaceae; genus FEN-1297. The sequence continues at coordinate 11,855 of CAZUCY010000031.1, forward strand.
TTACTTCTGGTTTTTCTGCAAATTAGCATTACTGCCGCCTTGGGAATTATTTCAGTAATTATCCTTTCTGTATCCGGCTTGGAAAACATTAAATTCATTTTTGGCGGGAACCTGATTTTTGCTTTTTTATATACTTCTATATTAGCAACAGTATTATCTACAACGTTTCAGACAAAATATCAAAAAATTGTCACGCCTACCAAAGCAGGGATTATCTTTTCCTTCGAGCCTGTTTTTTCTGCCATATTTGCTTATTATTTTATCCATGAGAAATTTACCCACTTTAGCTTTATAGGGGGGATACTTATATTTGCAGGATTGTTGGTTACTGAATTGTTTGATAAATTTATAAAGAATAATGAGTGACAATCTTAAAAGAGCAGAAATCATTGCAGGCGGACGGGTTCAAGGCGTCGGTTTTAGATATTTTGTTCTTAGAAAAGCACATGATCTTAGACTTCATGGCTATGTAGAGAACTTATACTCCGGGGAAGTGATTACAGTAGTTGAAGGTGATAAAGTAATGATTCAGGAGTTATTCAAAGAAATAAAAGTTGGGCATTCGTATGCCCATGTATCAAAGTGTACAATAGTTTGGCAGGATTATAAAGGTGAATTTAAAGATTTTGAGGTAAGATTTTGAGCACTGAATTTAGAACCGGTATCGGATTCGATGTCCATGCTTTTGCTGATAACAGGAAATTAATCATCGGCGGTGTAGAAATACCTAATGAAAAAGGGTTGCTTGGTCATTCGGATGCTGATGTACTTATTCATGCAATATGCGATGCCTTGCTTGGTTCTCTTGCTCTTGGTGATATCGGTCTGCATTTCCCCGATAAGGATGCTCAATTTAATAATGCAGACAGCAGATTTTTTTTAAAAAAGGTTTATGAATTAATTAAAAAAGAAGGGTATTTATTAGGTAACATTGATGCGGTCATCGCAATGCAGACACCAAAAATTTCACCTTTCGTTTCCGAAATGAGAAAGAGAATAGCCGAAGATTTACACTCTGATATAAATCAAATTTCGATAAAAGCGACAACTACTGAAAAACTTGGATTCATCGGAAGGGAAGAGGGAGTTTCTGCGTTTGTAACCGTATTGATTATTAAAAATAATTAATATGATTGAACATCTCCTGCAAGATATCTCCTTACTAAAACCCTTCTGGATTTATATTGTTCTCTTCTTTTTTTCATTTCTTGAAAATGTATTTCCACCCTCTCCAGCCGACTTTGTTTCAATAATCGGTGGCTCTTTAATAGTTTCCAAATCAATCAATTATTTACCTACCCTGCTTGTTACTACATTAGGAAGCGTTGCGGGTTTTATGGTAATATTTTTTATCGGCTCACAACTTGATAAAAAAGTTGTTCAAACAGGTAAAATTAAATTTATTTCAGTTGAAGCGCTTTTCAAAGTTGAAAGTTTATTTTTAAAATACGGCTATTTTATAATCCTTTCAAATAGATTCCTGCCGGGGATGAGATCCGTCGTTTCCTTATTTGCCGGGTTGAGTGAATTAAATGTTAAGAAAACAGCATTGTCTGCATCAATCAGCGCTTTAATTTGGAATGCGGGTATAATTTATCTTGGTGTACTATTTGGGCAAAATATAAAATATGCAGATAATTTGATTTCAACTTATAGCCATATAGTATTAATTGTATTAGTCATTGTACTGGTTATATATTTGCTAAGAAATTTTATTTTAAGAAAGAAAAAGAATAAAAAGTGATGCCGGAATTTCTAAAACGCAAATTACTACCTCCCGAAGAAAAAGGTAAATTAAAAAAAGAACGACTGCTTTTAATATTAAGCGGAATAATGCTTGGAATAGGATTTCCGCCTTTCCCCATGCCCTTTCCAATTTTATTGTTTTTCGCTTTCGTCCCTTATCTATGTGTTGTTGAAAAAAGAAAAACACTCGCTGAGATAAACCGGGCTACTTATTTAACTGCCTTTATTTTTAATGTAATAACAATTTATTGGGTTGGAAGCTGGCAAAAACAAGCAGATCCTTTTTTAATGATTTCAGGATGCCTCCTGCTATTTGCTAATCCGTTGTTCTTTCTAATACCTTCAACGCTTATTTATTTTGCCCGAAGGTCCCTACCTAATAAACAGGTAATTTATCTTTTACCTTTCTTCTGGGGTGCTTATGAATATCTATATATGCTTACTGAGTTAAGCTTTCCATGGCTGACTCTTGGAAATGGTTTGGCTAATTTTACTACTTTTATTCAGATCGCTGATGCTTTAGGGGTTATCGGCTTAACGTTGTTGGTAATCTATATAAATATATTCTTGTACAAAGCTTTTACTAATATTAAAGTGAGCAAAAAGAAATTTATTTATTATTCGGCAATGGCAATAATTATATTTGTTGTTGTTTTGAGCTATGGATTTTATAAAATTTCTGTTTTTAAAGAGACAGACAAGATAATCAGAATAGGATTAATCCAGCCTAATCTTGATCCATGGGAAAAGTGGGAAGGAGGAAATTTGAATGAACTTACACAATCATATATTTCTCTTTCACAACAGGCAGTTTCAAGGGGGGCTAAACTTATAGTTTGGCCGGAGACTGCACTTCCGGTCTTTTTGTTGGATGGCTCTTATGAATATATTATTGATTCGATTTATTCATTTCTTAAAAAGAACAATGTTTATCTGATTACGGGTATGCCCGATGTTAGGTATTATTTCAAAGATGATAAAATGCCGCCGGATGTTATTAATGGTGAACATGGAAATTCTTATTACACTATATATAATGGAATTTTACTCTTTGCACCGGATTCATGGCGGATCCAAAGGTATGGTAAAATAAAGCTTGTTCCTTTTGGTGAAAGAGTCCCATTTGTTGATGTATTTCCATTCCTTGGCGATTTTATTAAGTGGGGTGTCGGAATTTCAGGGTGGAATATCGGCAGAAATACGGCAAATTTCGCTTTGCCTTATCTCACCCGGCAATCTTCCAATAATAAAATTTTACAAAGTGATTCTATTCATATTACGTGCCTTGTCTGTTATGAATCGATATACCCGTACTTTGTAACAAATTTTGTAAAACGAGGCGCTGAACTAATTACTGTTGTCACAAACGATAGCTGGTATGGAAAGTCAAGCGGACCTTACCAGCATAAAGATATTTCTATTCTGCGTGCAGTTGAAAATAGAAGAACTGTAATCAGGGCGGCAAACGGCGGTATAAGTTGTGTGATTAATCCGTTAGGAAGGACAAAAATACAATCGGAATTATTTACTAAGACTTTTATCGTCGCCGATGTATCTCTTGAAGATACGGAAACTTTTTTTACTAAATACCCATGGATCGCCCCTGCTTTTTGTTGTGTTATATCTATTTGGATAATTGGATTATTTATATTTAAAAAAGTTAAGAAATGCTTAAAATTGTAATCGTAATTATTTAAATTTCAAAATAAAATTTTTTTTAATTGATATATGAAAAATATTATTGATCTTCGCAGCGACACTGTCACAAAACCCTCTAATGAAATGCGAAAAGCTATGTATGAAGCTGAAGTGGGAGATGATGTATTTCAGGAAGACCCTACAGTTAATGAACTTCAGGAATATGCTGCCGGTCTTTTGGGAAAAGAAGCGGCTCTGTTTGTTTCCAGTGGAGTTATGGGGAACCAGTTATGCCTTAATGTTTTAACTAATCCCGGCGATGAAATAATATGTGAAAGAGATGCTCATATTTTTCAATATGAATCAGGATCACCCGCAGTACTTAGCGGTTTACAGATTATGCCTGTTCCCGGTGAAAAGGGTGTAATAATGCCTGAGCAGATTGAGCCTTGCATTAGACCTGTAGGTGCTTATTACATGCCCCGTACCAAAGTAGTAGCGCTTGAAAATACTCATAATCGTGCAGGAGGTACAATACAGCCGGTTGAAAATATTATCAGGGTAAAAGAATTAGTCAATAAATATAATTTGCTTTATCACCTTGACGGCGCCAGAATATGGAATGCTTCCGTCGAAACCGGAATTCCCGTTAAACAATATGCCTCATATTTTGATTCAATTTCATGTTGCTTATCAAAAGGATTGGGTGCACCGGCGGGGTCAATAATTGCTGGTACAAAGGAATTTATTAACAAAGCTTTCAGGGTTCGCAAAGCCTGGGGGGGAGGAATGCGTCAGATTGGAATATTAGCTGCGGCGGGTCTATATGCGCTGAAGAATAATATTAATCGTCTTGTAGAAGATCATAAGAATGCAAGAAATCTTGCAGCCGCAATTGCTGAAATTCCTTCGCTGGATATTGATATTAATACTGTACAGACAAATATTATAATATTTAAATCCGTAACTTTAAGTGTAGAAAATGTTATTGATAATTTTAAAGCTGAAGGTATCCTTCTTTCAGAAGGTAAGCCCGGGTTTATTAGAGCAATTACTCATCTTGATGTAAGTGCTGATGATATAGAAAAAACTAAAAAGATATTTAAGAAAATGTTTTTATAAAAATTTATCATGAGCTAAAATATTATGGAAGAAAAAAATTTCAAACATAAAATTAAAATAAATGTGAGATTTTCAGATCTTGATGCACTTCGTCATGTAAATAATGCAGCGTATCTATCTTATCTTGAAGAAGCTCGTATAGCCTACTTTAATGATGTGCTTAATATGCCTAAAAATAGTGTTAATTTTGGAGCAATTATTGCGAGAATTGAAATTGATTACTTGCAGCCAATAGTTCTTGGTGATGAACTCGAGGTTCTGACAAGAGTATCAAAGATTGGAAATAAAAGTTCCGATGTTGAACATTTGATAATTTTAAAACGTGGAAAGGAAAACATTCACGCTGCTGCTGCATTAACTAAGTTAGTGTCTTATGACTATAAAAAACACCAATCGGTACCAATTTCCGGGAATGTAAAAAATAAGATAAAAGCATTTGAACAGACTTTGGGATCGTCCGAATGACAGGTTATTTTTTCGGTGCTTCTGTAAAAGAATGCTTGCTTAATACAATTCCATTTACAAAAAAAATCTATTTCATTACAGGAAGGCTTTGTTCATAAGGTCAAAAAGCTTTAGTAAAAAATTGAAGAAATACCTAATTAACTTAATTTAATAAAACCGTACCGGGGGATTTATATGCGTCAGGTAGTTTTTGATATTGAAACAGTTTCATTTCCGTTTGAAACACTTTCCGAAAGCCAGCAGGAATATCTGCTGCGTGATGCCCAAAAAATTGAAGACCAAAAAGAAAAGGATAAAAAGATTGACGACTCAATACGTTTTACATCTCTTTATCCATTTACGGCAAAAGTTATTGCAATTGGTTTATTTGATGTGCAAAAAGAAAAAGCATTTGTGTATTATGAGAGCGAAGCAAAAGAAGAGTGGGCTAACGAAGAAAAGGATGTTAATTATAGAGGTTTGAGCGAACCGGAAATGCTAAAATCTTTTTGGAGAATAACTGAAAAAACCGATCAGTTGATTTCCTTCAACGGAAGAAATTTTGATCTACCTTTTTTAATGATGCGGTCTGCATTGAATAAAATTAAACCTTCAAAAAATTTTATGACAAAACGCTTTGACTTGTCACTTCACATTGACCTTCTTGAGCAGTTTACTTATTATGGATTGACACGTAAATTTAATCTCGATTTTTATTGTTATGCATTTGGGATAGAATCTCCAAAATCTAAAGGTATTTCTGGTATGGAAGTGAAAACCCTCTTCGAGGCGGGAAGAGTAAAAGATATTGCCGCATATTGTGGCGGAGATATTAAAGCCACCTATAAGCTTTTTCAAATTTGGAATGAGTACTTGAAATTTTAGTCTCTCAAAATCGTTAAGTCCTGGTAATGTAAATACCTCATAAAGTTTTTTTCAAAATAGGCGATAGTGTTTTTCATTTGCCCATTGTTCAATGTAACCTGCCTTTTCAAATGGAGTATTCTTAAAAACATGGATTTTCATATAATTTTCTGGGAAAAGTTGTCAGCCCGCATATTTTTAAATTTTCTTTACCTTTTCTTATCCCAAACGAAAAGTGTTATATTTATTATTATAAATTAATTACATTTCTATTTAAGAAAAATGGATAAATATAGATGAATGAACCTGATGTGACTTTAAAAGTAGCTTTGGAGCATGGTTTAACAACTGAAGAATTCGATAGAATTAAAAAGATTTTAGGAAGAATTCCAACTTATACGGAAATTGGGATTTTTAGTGTCATGTGGAGCGAACATTGCAGTTATAAAAATTCTATTGCTCTGCTTAAAACACTGCCTCGGGAAGGAGGTCGCCTTTTGGTCGGTGCAGGAGAGGAAAATGCCGGATTGGTAGATATAGGCGATGATCTTGCGGTTGCATTTAAAATTGAAAGCCACAATCACCCATCTGCTGTTGAACCATATCAGGGTGCCGCAACTGGTGTTGGCGGAATAATGAGAGACATTTTCACGATGGGTGCGCGCCCTATAGCTTCTCTTAATTCATTAAGGTTCGGATCTTTGGATGATGCTCATAACAGGTTCCTTTTTGACGGTGTAGTAAGAGGAATCGGTGATTATGGAAACAGCTTCGGCGTTCCTACGGTCGCTGGTGAAGTTTATTTCGATGAGTCTTATAGCGATAACCCGCTGGTAAATGCAATGGCTGTAGGTATTGTTAAAAAAAATAAATTTGCAAGCGCCGTTGCAAAAGGAGAAGGTAGTACAGTTATGATTGTCGGCTCTTCCACAGGACGCGATGGAATTCACGGTGCTACTTTTGCCTCTGAAGAAATATCGGAGAAATCAGAAGCAAAGCGTCCTTCAGTTCAAGTCGGAGATCCGTTTACTGAAAAACTATTGCTTGAAGCTTCGCTTGAAATTATTCAGCATGGCTGGCTGATTGGAATCCAGGATATGGGAGCCGCAGGAATTGCATGTTCTACTAGCGAAATGAGCGCAAAGGGAAATTCTGGTATGAAGATAGACCTGACTAAAGTTCCTCTAAGAGAAAAAGGAATGACTGCGTATGAGATTATGCTTTCCGAGAGTCAGGAAAGGATGTTATGTGTAGTAAAAAATGGTTTCGAGGATAAAGTTAAAAAAGTTTTTGAAAAATGGGATTTGCATTGTGAAACTTTAGGATATGTAACTAACGATGGTTTATTGGATATAGATTATCTCGGTGAAAAAAAAGCTGTTATACCTGCTTATGAATTAGTACTTGGGGGAGGAGCACCTGTTTACTTAAGAGAAACAAGGGAGCCGGCTTATATTAAACAATTGCGGGATTATGATGCTTCCAAATTACCCCAACCTAAAAATTTGTACGATGCTTTTATAAAAGTTTTTTCATCACCCAATATTGTTTCCAAACGATGGGTTTATGAACAATATGATTCAATGGTAAGAACTAATACTATTGTTGGTCCAGGTTGCGATGCCGCCGTTGTTCTTATAAAAGAAACAAACAAAGCATTAGCAATGAAAACAGATTGCAATTCAAGGTATGTTTATTTAAACCCTAAAGTAGGGACGGAAATTGCGGTTGCAGAGTCTGCAAGAAATATTGTTTGTTCCGGCGGTATACCTCTTGCTATAACAAACTGCTTAAATTTTGGTAATCCTTATAAACCCGAAATGTATTGGCAATTTAAAGAAGCTATAGAAGGAATGGGCGAAGCATGCAGATTTTTCGATACTCCGGTTACCGGGGGTAACGTAAGTTTTTACAATGAATCTCCGAATGCTGCTGTTTATCCCACTCCAACAATCGGTATGGTCGGACTAATAGAGAAACTTGAAAATATTACAACTTCCTACTTTAAAGCCGATAATGACCTTATTTATGTATTAGGCGAAGATTTTGAGGAATTAGGCGGAAGCGAATACCTGAAAGCATTTCACAATATTGTTTCAGGGGATTCACCTAAATTAAGCTTAGATATTGAAAAGAAACTTCAAGGTACTGTATTATCTTTAATTGATAAAAAACTTATTAAATCGGCTCATGATATATCCGAAGGCGGTATTATTTCTGCATTAGCCGAGTGCTGTATTATTAATGAAGAAAACCCTGTTGGCGCTTCAGTGGTTATCCCTGTAATAAAGCGGGATGATTTTTCATTGTTTTCAGAAAGCCAGTCAAGAATTATAGTTTCTGTTGATAAGAATAAAAAAGAAGAATTTGAAAAAATATTAAATGTTTCAGGACAATCGTTTACGTTTCTTGGCACAACTGGTGGAATGGTTTTATCAATAAAAAATAAAATTGAAGTTAATTTGAATATTTTATCGGATATTTATTTTAACACAATCTCTAGAATAATGAATGCTTAATATAAAGTATATAGAAAAGTTTTTGTTTCTAAAAGTTAAAATGCTATCTAAAGTTTTTAAATCGCTTTTACACTTTAAGCCATCTCCTAAAAAACTTAAAAATTTCTTAAAACATTATATATTAGGACTAAGAAACCGGATGGATGAACACCATGTTTTCCTGCTTGCCGGCGGACTGGCTTTTTCACTGTTGATTTGTGTTATTCCGTTTTTTCTTATAATGTTTTCAGTTCTCGGTAACATACTCAAATCGCAAAATATTCAATCCCAGGTTAATCTTGCAGTTGATACAATTATTCCTTATGACAATTATTCGGAATTTGTAAAAAAAATAATTTTTACAAGAATAAATGAAGTAATAGCATACAAGAATATTGCAGGAATTATAGGTGGTTTCGGTCTGCTTTTTGCTGCAAGCGGTCTTTTCAGCAGCATGAGGACAATACTCAATAAAGTTCTTGGGATTGAAACTAGCGTCCATTTTTTAATTGGTAAACTAAGAGATTTTGCCCTGGTTATTATGGTAATTTTAATCTTTTTTATAACAACGATTACATCGCCTATACTTGACTTATTGATACAAGCTGCTCAAGGTTGGGAAAGCCTAAGCTACTTCAGGAGTTCTATCTTTGAACATTTTATTCTTTCATTAATTTCGCTTGTTTTAATCTTCATTGTTTTTTTCATTTTATATATTACCGTTCCGGTCAGAAAGCCAGGTAGAAATTCTACTCTGGTAAGTGCTTTGTCGGCTGCTGTCCTTTGGGAAGCTGCAAAGCAGGGATTTGGATTTTATCTTCACCATTTTGGAACATTCGGCAGGATTTACGGAACTTACGCTTTGATTGTTGTTGTTGCTTTTTGGATTTATTATTCCTCAATAGCTTTTATTATCGGTGCGGAAATCGGGAGATTATATACCGAACGAAAAATGATATTTGATTAAATTACTACATTAACTTAATTTAAACTGTTATACTTCTTGAAAGCTATATTCTGTTTCCTAATGCAATTGATTTGGAAGAAAAATCATTTGACGTTAGAATATAACGTCATTTAGCTTTCAATCATATTGTAAGTGGAATTTGCCTGCCGAAGCTTACTTGAATTAAACCGGTGGAATTTATTTTTGGAAAGGTACTTTTTATTCTTCATCAATTGTAATGTAATTATTTACAAAGATTCAAAGTTTTTCATCGATTCAAAATTACCTTGCTATGTGAAAATATACCTCTTATCGAACCTAAATTGATATTTCTTGTATTAAATGTTATTTAGCATGCAAAAATAAAGTTTTCTATTCAAGACAATTGTAAAGTATTTAATAAAGTCTTTATTATGATTAAAAAAGATAGTATTTCTTTAGCAACCGAATACTTTGATACTGCTTATAAACTGCATATTGACGGGAAACTAGAAAACGCTATTGTAGCGTACCGGGCTTCAATCAGGATGTACCCGACTGCAAAAGCTTATACTTGTCTGGGTGTTGTCTTTAGCTTGCAAGGTAAATATGATCTTGCAATTGAAGAATGTAAAAAAGCTATCGAACTGGAACCTGAGTTTGGAGAATCATATAACGATATTGGATCTTATCTGGTTAGTCTGAGGCGGGAAGAAGACGCTATCCATTGGTTTGAAAAGGCTATTGAAGTCAATGATGCTGATTCAATTTGTCTTTCCTATTATAATATCGGGAAAATATATGAAAGAAAAAGTGATTGGCTGAAAGCTTTAAGATATTTTAATAAAGTTATTACTATTGACGGCAATAATGAACCTGCTCAAAATGCTATAATTAAAATCTCAACTCTGCTAAACTAAACTACTTCTTAAACTAAGCTACCTCTTAAAGCGCGATTTCAGCCAAAATTTGAACATTATTCGGAAAATTTCAAAAATACCATTTAAACAACTGGTAAAATCTTTTTTATTGTAATGGCTCTTAATTGCTAAACTTAGAATAGAATATTAAATTAAATATTGATTTTTAAGAAATTTTATTTAACATTATGAAAGTCGGTGGTAATTAATGAAAGTATTGGATTTATTAAATATAAATTTTATTATTCCGCATCTTCAGGGACAGACAAAAGAAGATGTTATAAATGAACTAATTGATTTATTTAAAGAAGATCCGAGAGTAATAGACTTACAAAAAGTTAGGGATGCGGTTCTTGAAAGGGAAAAGATTATGTCCACAGGGGTAGGTAAAGGATTTGCTATCCCGCATGGTAAAACAAACGCTATAAATGATATCCTAGCTGCATTCGGAAAGTCTAATCACCTAATTGAATACGATTCACTTGATGGTCATCCAGTCAACCTTGTTTTTCTTCTCGTCGGTAAAGATAATCTTGTAAGTAAACATATTAAACTTTTGAGCCGTATTTCCCGTATGATGAATAAAGATGAATTTAGGAATAAATTAATTGGAGCAACTACCTCGGAAGAAATTTTAGAAATATTCAAGAAAGAAGAAGAAAATTATTTTGAAGTTTGACAACTTCTTCTATAGAGATAAAGTCTTAATTATCTGCCTGCCGGAATTTATTCAGACATATATGATGATAGATATTAACTTAAATTGGAAAGTAATGCCGTGATTATATTTATTCGGTCAAATGCGGATTGCTTACCTCAAAATACTTCTGAAATTAAAATATAATATTTATGCTTAAAGCAATTACAGGTACAAAAGATATACTGCCGACCGAAATGCAGAAATGGAACTGTCTGGAAAAACTTGTTAAAGAAATTTTTACCAGTTTTAATTATAAAGAAATTCGTACTCCTATATTTGAAGAAACTGCTTTATTTGCGCGCAGTATAGGTGAAGAAACCGATATTGTGGGTAAAGAGATGTACACTTTCCTTGATAAGGGTCAAACAAGCCTAACCTTAAAACCTGAAATGACGGCATCGGTTGTTAGGGCTTTTATTGAACACTCGCTCAGTAAGCATCAGCCTTTGAACAAATTGTTTTACATTTCTCCAATGTTCCGACAGGAAAAGCCCCAGGCAGGAAGGCTGCGCCAATTCCATCAGTTTGGCGGCGAAGCTTTGGGAAGTACTTCACCGCTGCTTGATGCAGAAATTATTATAATTGTTTATAAAATCTTATTTAAGCTGGGACTTAAAGACCTGGCGGTAAAACTGAACTCCCTCGGTATCCCTTCATCAAGAGAGAATTATAAAAATCTTTTACGTGATTTTTTAAATAACTCCAAAGATAAACTTTCCCAAGATAGCAGGAAACGACTCGATCAGAATATATTAAGAATTTTTGACAGTAAATTAGAATCCGATCAGGAAATACTTAAGGATGCTCCATTTTTAATTGATTTTATTGATGAAGAGAGTAAGGCTGACTTCGAAATTGTAAAAACTCTTCTTAATCAATCCAATATCCCTTTTGAAATTGATCCAAAGCTCGTTAGAGGATTGGACTACTATACAAAAACAACGTTTGAAATAGTCAGCGGGAAGGTCGGTTCACAAAGCGCTCTTTGCGGCGGCGGAAGGTATGATTTGCTCGTTGAACAACTTGGGGGAGAACCAACGCCCGGCGTAGGCTTTGCTGCCGGCATGGAAAGAATTCTTCTTGCATGCGAAAACGAGAAAGTGCTTGATTTGCCCCATGAAAAAATAAACCTCTATATTGTTAAAATAGATAAAAACTTATCTGAAAAAGTTTTTGAACTTGCAATTAATCTTAGAGACAATTATCAAATTCCATTAAAAGAAAATGAAAAATATCAAAATGGAGTCATATCTTTGAATATACCTTTTAAAGTGGAATTCGATTATCTTGATAGAAGTGTAAAATCTCAAATGCGTGTGGCAAATAACTTAAATACTAATTTTGTTTTATTCGTCGGTGGTGAAGAATATAATACCGGAAAAGTAATTTTAAAAAATATGTCTACGGGTGAGCAATTTCCAATTGCAATTGAGAAGTGTAAGGATGAGATTTATAATCAGTTCCTAAGTTCTTATTCTGACCCGTAAATTAGTTGCCATAATTATTTTAAAATGATAATAAATAAGATCTTTCAATATTGAGATTAATAGGAACTTCAAATGTATCCTGAACTTTTCAAAATAGGACCATTTACGGTATATAGCTTTGGATTGATGGTAGGTATTGCTTTTATCGTCTCCAGCTACTTACTTACCAAAGAATTTGAAAGAAGAAAATTGAACCCGTCCCTGGCAACGGAAATTACTTTACTTGCTATAATTTTCGGGATAATTGGTAGCAAAGTTTTAGATTTAATCGAAAACTGGGATTCGTTTATTGCAAATCCTTTCCTGAGTGCTTTTTCGCCAGGTGGTCTTACTTTTTATGGAGGCTTGATCTTAGCTTCTTTTGTAATTGCAATATATCTGAAGAAAAAGAATATTTCTTTTTTATTTATCAGCGATGCTGCTAGTCCCTCACTTATCTTGGCATATGGAATTGGCAGGATTGGATGCCAGCTTGCAGGTGATGGAGATTACGGAATTCCGACTTCTCTGCCATGGGGTATTAATTTTGCAAACGGTACCGTAAAACCTACCGATGTATTAAAACAATTTTATATTGACCACCCGGCTTTAGCTCTTAGAGATAACTATCATTATTTATCTTCCCAGTTTCTTAGATCAGATCAATATGGTATAATAACAAAATTTGATGAGTTTATCCGCCTCCACCCAACGCCTGTTTATGAATTCCTTACCTGCACAGTTATATTTTTTATTCTATGGTACCTAAGAAAAAAAGACTGGACAGACGGCAAATTATTTATGTTGTATTTATTATTTGCCGGAATTGAAAGGCTATTGGTAGAGTTTTTAAGACTTAACCCGCATTTACTTTTCGGTTTATCGGAAGCTCAATTAATCTCAATAATATTAATTATAATCGGCTCTTCAGGTTTTGTTTATCTTGATATGAATAAAGCCAGATTTCCTAAATTTGTTCCACCGCCTTTTAAATTAGAACGACCTAAAAAATAACTATTTACGAGGCTGTCTAAAATGTAGATCAGCTTGACAAGCTGACCCTTGCCTAGCCGACTCTTATTATGGTTTAATGTTGACTAAAATTGAAATATTAATTCTACTGCAGTATTCTAAAATTAAATTTTAGTTGACTCATTTTTTAATAAAAATACTAAATGAATATTATAATTGGACGTAAACCTGTTCTTGAAGCAATAAATTCAGGAGAGCAAATTGATCAGGTTTATATTTTATATGGTCAGAAAGGTGCTATTATAGATTCCATAAGAATTGCTTCCAAGAAAAAGGGAATTAAATGCGGTGAAATCCCTCAGGAAAAATTAAAAGCTATAACTTCACATCCTAATGTCCAGGGAGTTGTTGCAATTAAGTTGGAGCAAAAATATTATACTTTAGACGAAATAATTTCAACTGCTAAGAAAGCAGCTTATCCTTTGATACTAATCCTTGATTCCATTCAAGACACACATAATCTGGGTGCAATTCTACGTACTGCCGATTGCAGCGGTGTTGACGGAGTAATTATAACTAAACATAACAGCGCTCCTGTAAATGCTACCGTCGCTAAAACTTCAGTTGGTGCCACTGAACATGTCAAAATATGCGTCGTAAATAATCTCGCTCAGACTATCGAAGTACTAAAAGGTAATGGCTTTTGGATTGCCGGTTCGTCTTTGGATAATTCTAAAAATTATACCGGGATCGATTATAAGATTCCTTTAGCGCTTGTAGTGGGTAATGAAGAAAAAGGTATTAGAAAACTTACAGCCGATAATTGCGACTTCCTTTTAAATATTCCCATGAAAGGGAAAATTCAATCATTAAATGTTTCCGTTGCAACAGGCATTCTTCTCTTCGAGGTTTTAAGGCAAAGGAACAATACTTAATAAAAAGTGATAAATACTATTGATGGAGACCATCTGCCTATCAACTTTCCTTGACTACATTTACCCATTTCTCTATATTTGACTACATACTTTTAGTTGAAACTAAGAAAAAAATAGATTTGAGCCAATATAATAAGACAGTCCTTCCAAATGGAATAAGAGTAATTTCAGAATCAATCCCTTATGTAAAATCCTTTTCACTTGGGTTCTGGTTTAATGTAGGTTCACGGGATGAAAATTTTCAAAATAATGGGATTACGCATTTTATTGAACATATGTTGTTTAAGGGGACAAAAATGCGTTCCGCAAAAAAAATCGCTGTCGATATAGAATCTTTCGGCGGCTACTTAAATGCATTTACTTCCAAGGAACATACATGCTATTATGGTCGTGGGCTGGAAAACCATATTGAAAAAACATTCGATGTCCTTTCAGACATGATTCAGCAGCCTGCATTTAAACCCGGCGAAATGAAAAAAGAATCAAATGTTGTTATAGATGAGTTATATGATATTGAAGATAATCCCGAAGAATTAATATTTGATAAATTTGAAGAAAATATTTTTGCAGGAAACAGCATAAGTATGCCGATTATCGGAACTGAAGAAAACTTAAGAAAATTTTCACAACGTGATTTATTTAATTTCGTGAAAGAAATGTACGGGTTCAACCGATTAATTATAGCGGCATCGGGAGCGGTTAATCATGAAAAGCTTCTGAGGTTTGCAGATAAATATATTAAAACTGATTTAGGTGTGTCTAATATTAAACGAAAAAATTATTTGCCTTACAATTCAATTGCGAAGCTTGAAGTAATTGATAAAGAGATTCAGCAGGTTCATGCTATAATTGGACGGGCTACTTATGGATATAAAAACGAAAAGAGAAATATAGCAAATGTTCTTTCTCAAATACTGGGCGAAGGGAGCAGCTCACGTTTATTTCAATCGGTTAGAGAAAAAAAAGGAATTGCGTACCAAATAAACTCTTTTTTAAATTCTTTTTATGATATTTCAACTTTTGGTGTTTACTTTTCTACAAATGAAAAAATGATGGATAAGGCACTCGCTATCGTTTTAAAAGAATTTAGAAAATTGAGAGAAACTTTGGTTTCTGGGCGGGAATTAAACAAGGCAAAAGAATCAATTAAAGGAAGCCTGCTGCTAAGCCTGGAAGGCACTTCTAACAGGATGATGCGTATGGCTCAATCGGAATTATATTTTAATAAAATAAAATCAATTGATGAAGCTATAAAAGATATAGATGCGGTAACAAGAGAAAACATCCTTGAAGCTGCAAATGAACTTCTTAATGAGAAGTCATTCATTAAATTAGTCATAAAATCAAAAAATACATTACTAAAATCAGCTGCATAGCTGAAAAAAGAGGTGCAATATGTTAGTTGGTGTTCCAAAAGAAATAAAAGCCAATGAGAATAGAGTCGCTTTACTACCCGTAGGTGCTTCTACTCTTATTCAGAGCGGTCATAAAGTTGTTATTGAAACAAACGCAGGTGTCGGCAGCGGTTTTTCAGATGAAGATTATAAAGCCATTGGGGCTGAAATTGCAAAATCGGCTCAAGAAGTTTATTCTGCTGCTGAAATGATTATGAAAGTGAAAGAACCGATTGAACCCGAATACGGGTTGATTAGGAAAGGACAGATATTATTTACTTATTTTCATTTTGCCGCTAGTAAGGAATTGACCGAAGCGATGATGAAAGTAAAATGTGTTTGTATCGCGTATGAAACAGTTCAGAAAGCTGATAATTCACTTCCGCTTTTAATTCCTATGAGCGAAGTTGCGGGAAGGATGGCACCTCAGGAAGGCGCTAAATATCTTGAAAAAGCAATGGGCGGACGGGGAATTTTGTTAGGCGGAGTTCCGGGCACGGGTCCCGCAGAAGTCATGGTTCTTGGCGGCGGTATTGTCGGTACTAATGCTGCAAAAATTGCCGCTGGTTTTGGCGCTAAAGTTACAATTTATGATAATAATTTATACAGGCTGCGATATCTTGATGATGTAATGCCGGCTAATGTCACAACAATGATGTCAAATGAGTATTATATCAGAGCAGGTCTTCCTAAAGCTGATCTTGTCATCGGTGCTGTTTTAATCCCGGGAACAAAAGCGCCAAAGCTTGTTAGAAGAGATATGATTCCTTTGATGAAAGAAGGTTCTGTTATAGTAGATGTGTCTGTCGATCAAGGCGGTTGTATTGAAACTTGCAAACCAACGACTCACGAACACCCTACTTTCGTTATTGATGGTGTGGTTCATTACTGTGTCGCAAATATGCCCGGTGCTGTTCCCCATACTTCTACTTTAGCTTTAACAAATGCTACTTTACCATATGCAGTAGAAATTGCTAATAAAGGTTATGAAAAAGCCATTAAATCAAACTCCGAAATAAAACTTGGATTAAATATGATTGATGGTAAGATTACCTATAAGGGCGTTGCTACAGCTTTTGATTTTAAATATAATTCGGTCGATTCAATAATATAATAAAAATTAATTTGATAGTTTGGCCGGTCACAGAAAAGTTCTTTAAATATCTTGATCTTAAGATGCTGATTTTTATATTAATTAATTTATGTTACGCAAAAATAAAGATGCTAATAATACAAGAACACACACCGCTAAATCCCCTCACGAAAGGGGAATAAAAGAGGTGTGTTTATTTGAAATCATAGAACACCAGAACTTCTGCGTTAGATAAGTAATTAGGTAAAATTCCTATTATAAGATCAAGACTTGTTATCATACATGCCGCCGGATAAATAGGATTAGGAAAAAAATTGGACTCATTTGCTGGAAAATTAAATGCCTAAATTCGTTTTGGATGGTTTAGAAATTGAGTTTCAACAAGGGCAGACTATTATTCAAGCTGCTAAAGAGTACGGGATAACAATCCCTCACTTTTGTTGGCATCCTAGTTTATCTGTATCTGGTAATTGTCGCGTTTGTTTGGTTGAAATTGAAAAAATGCCCAAGCTTGCTATAGCATGTTCTACTTTTGCTTCTGAGGGAATGGTTGTTCATACTACTTCTGAAAACGCTCTTACCGCACGAAATGCGGTTATGGAATTTCTGCTTATTAACCATCCGCTTGATTGCCCTATTTGTGATGAAGCTGGTGAATGTAAACTTCAGGATTATGCTTATTTACACAGCGCCGGTGAAAGTCGCTTTGTTGAAGAGAAAAATCTTAAAGATAAACGTGTGCCGCTTGGACCCTATGTTATGTTTGATGGCGACCGGTGTATTTCCTGCTCACGCTGCATAAGGTTTTGCGATGAGATTGCAAAAGATCCGGAACTTACTTTTGTGAAAAGGGGTGATAGAGTTACTATAGTTACTTTCCCCGGTGAAGAATTGAAAAATCCATATTCATTAAATGTAACGGATATTTGTCCTGTAGGCGCATTAACAAATAGAGATTTCCGGTTTAAAGCAAGAGTCTGGGATATGTCTTCTAATAAGACTATATGCCAGGGATGTTCTCGCGGTTGCAATATAGAATTATGGGTAAGGGATAATCAAATTCTTAGAATTACTCCCCGGCAGAATAATGAAGTGAATAATTACTGGATCTGCGATCACGGTAGATTGAATACATTTAAGTCGGTAAATGCTGAAGACAGGGTAAATGGTCCGCATATAAGAAAAGAAGGCTTTTTGGGAAAAGCAGAATGGGATGAAGCTCTAAACAATTCTGCCGAATCGCTAAAGAAATATTCTAAAAGTGAAATTGCTTTCATAGGTTCTCCTTATGCTGCCATTGAAGATAATTATTTATTAGCGAAGTTTGCTTCGGCGTTAGGTTCAAAAAATATTGATCTTATAAGACATACTGATCTATCATTTGAAGATAATATTTTGAGGAGAGATGATATAACACCAAATAGTCTTGGTGCAGAAATAGTTGGTGTTAGACCTCCTCATGGAGGTCTTAATTTAGAAGGAATTATTAACGGTATAAAAGAAGGAAAAATAAAAGCGCTTTATCTCATTGAGGATGATATCGTTGCTTTATATCCCGAACTTGAAGAAGCTTTTTCAAGATTGGATTTATTTATTGCTCATGCTACTAATTTTAACATGTCGACCGCACTTGCGCATATAGTATTTCCGGCTGCTGCTTATGCAGAGAAAAACGGGACTATTGTTAATTTCAAGGAAAGAGTCCAAAGATTAAAACCTGCTGTTTCAACTATCGAAACGGATCGTTCACTCGATGGAATGGTTTTAAACAGGCTTGATAAATTTGGTACAAAGTTCGACAGGTGGGCACAGGGTCATAGGTACGATGCAAAATCATCATGGAAAATTATTTCCGCTCTCTCAGCTTTAATGGGATTTAGGTTGAAGTTTAATAATACCGAAGAAGTATTTGATGAAATATCCAGGACGATTAGTGCGTTTGACGGACTTGATTACGAAGTAATAGGCGAGCTTGGCGCTCAATTAAAATTGAAACCTGCCGGTATTATTTCTGCTGGGTAAAAGCATAATTGGAGCTTTAATTAAATGAGCATATTGGAAACTATAGTTTTTTGTCTGATTAAGATAGTCCTTGTTTTAACGGTTATGTTGCTTACTGTATCTTACCTTGTTTACTTTGAAAGAAGGATTAGTGCATGGGCGCAAAACAGACTGGGACCAAATCGTGTGGGTTGGGAAGGGGTCTTGCAGCCGTTTGCCGATGTGTTTAAGCTTCTGCTAAAAGAAGATATAGTTCCGGAAGCTGCAAATAAAACTCTTCACACTTTAGCCCCGGTTGTAGCCTTATTTGTCGCCTTTACAACGTATGCTGTAATTCCTTTCGGTCCTATCGTTAATATTTACGGTTACAATATTCCGCTTGTTGTTGCGGATGTTAATATAGGGATACTTTACGTTCTTGCATTAACATCATTAGGGGTTTATGCAATTACGTTTGCAGGCTGGTCATCAGGGAGCAAATATTCTTTGCTCGGCGGAATCAGATCTTCCGCACAAATGATTTCTTATGAAATATCAATGGGATTTTCTGTCGGCGGGGTGATATTGCTTGCAGGCTCTCTTCGTCCTGAGGAAATTATTCAATTTCAGGCGGGGTGGATGTGGAATGCAATTTTACAGCCGGTCGGATTTATTACTTTTGTTGTTTCTGCTTTTGCTGAAACAAATCGTCTTCCCTTTGATTTGCCCGAAGCGGAGCCTGAACTTGTCGGCGGTTATCATACTGAGTATAGTAGTATGAAGTTTGCCGGTTTCTTCTTAGCCGAATACGCAAACATGATTATTGCAAGCACTATGATTGTAACATTATATCTCGGCGGCTGGAGATTCCCTTACCTTGAAAACTTTAGTTTATCAGCCGGTCTATATGCTGTTATTTCGGTATTAACTTTTTTTATCAAGGTTGCAGCGCTGCTTTTCTTTTTTATCTGGGTCAGATGGAGCTTGCCCCGCTTTAGATACGACCAGTTAATGAGTCTTGGTTGGAAAGTAATGTTTCCTTTATCGCTTATAAATATTGTTTGGGTAGCCTTCTTAATAATGGTGTTTAAAATATGAAGGTTTTCCCTTTTTAATGGCTATGCCATTCCCCCGCATAGTTGAGCAGCCCAGGGAGTGGCTTTGCCGTACGATTAAAATATTTTTATATCATTATTTTAATGGATTGATAATGCAGGTTAATTATTTGGATGATTAGATGGCATTAAAAAAAAGAAAAAAAGATTTAACGTTTTTAGAGAAAATATATATACCTGAAATTGTAAAAGGCTTATCGCTTACAATGAAAAACATGTTTAAGCCTAAATTTACAATGAAGTATCCCGAAGAAAAATTTATTCCGCCTGCTTCTTATAGGGGCAGACCTGTGTTGGTTTTGGAGGAGAATGGTGAAGAAAGATGCATAGCCTGCGGGCTTTGTTCACGTGTTTGTCCTTCGCTTGCAATCGAAGTTCAAGCCGGGGAAACTACGCGTGAAAAGGAAAGATACCCTGAAAAATTCGAGATAAATATGCTGCGTTGCATTTTTTGCGGATTCTGCGAAGATGTCTGCCCGGAAGAAGCTATTGTAATGAGTAAAGACTATGAATTGGCTTTTAACAATAGGGAAGATGCCATATATGGAAAAGATAAACTTCTTACTCCGGTCTATCAGCTTCAGGACAGGATTGAATTTCTTAGAAGTTACAAATAAACCTTTCAGCAGTTTGGACAAGGAATTGTGCAAATATTAACTACTAAACCTATGAGGTTTTCTTCAACCTCCGGGGTTTTTCTTGAATATATAACTTAATCTCGGGGGTCTTCCTGAACCTCGTTGGGTTAATGTAGGCAGCAAATGAATAAACCTTTATTTATAAAGTTTAAGGAATTTGCTTTTATAATATTAAAGTTTAATTTAGAAGCAGAAAAACATAGAAAGGGTTATTTACATTTCAGGTAGAAATTCACGAAATATTTTTTAATTGCTAAATACATAATTGATTTTTGTAAAATCAATAAAGAGGGAAAATGCTGTCGAAAATTTTATCAAGCGCTACACTAGGGATTGAAGCATACACTGTCGAAGTGGAAACTAATGTTGAAAAACAAATTCCAGGGTTTACGATTGTCGGTTTGCCTGACAATGTTATTAAAGAGAGTAAAGAACGGGTTATTACCGCAATAAAAAACAGCGGTTATGACTTCCCAATAAAAAAGATAACAATAAATCTTGCTCCTGCCGATATTAAAAAAGAGGGTAGTTCACTTGACCTGCCTATTGCAATAGGCTTGATGAAAGCATTGGAGTTAATTTCATTTGATAACTATAAGGATACAATCTTTCTGGGTGAGCTTTCATTAGATGGAAAGCTCAGAGCCATAAAAGGAGCGCTTCCTATTGCTGTTGAAGCAAAAAGGAAAGGACTTAAGAAAATAATTTTGCCTATAGATTCTGCCGGTGAAGCCTCGATTGTTGATGAAGTTGAAGTTTACGGGATGGAAAGCCTTGCTGAAGTAGTAAATTTTTTAAGCGGGAGTATTGAGAAAGAAAGAACGAAAACAAATAAGGATGAATTATTTTCTCAAATAAATTTATATC
>CAZUCY010000032.1:0-3935 GCA_964618785.1 uncultured Ignavibacteriaceae bacterium
AGCACAGCATTATATTCCTCTCTCATATTATTTGTTTCAAATATTTTTGAAAACGGGTTTTGTTCTTAAAGAGGAAATAATAAAGGCACAGCATAATTGTGTTTATTCAAAAAAATGGGTGCAAAGTGCAGCAAAATATAATTTCTATTTAATTATGCACGAACATCTTTTCGTATTTCGGAAACCTAAAAAAGATGAAAATAAATCAAGAGTAAAATACTCGTCTTTTAATGAACTATTTGCCATATAACTGTTAATCAAGCGTACGACTTATTCATATTCGGCATTTCTTTAATTCTTAAGCGAAGTTATTTGACTTTTAATAATCCAATGCACAAATTCCATCCCTTGACAGCAGCGGATGATTTTTATTAAAAAATTTTGTAGATTATACAACCCAAATAAATATATTTTTTGGGGGATATTTTATTTAAGTATATTTGCAGCGTTCGGCACAACGGAAAATTTATTTGTTGTAAATAAACAATTTAGAGAACCCGGATATATCAATTGCTGCGAATTTTAGGAGCAAATTATGTATAATTTTTTAGTTGCAATTGCATCTATAATTTCTGTATTTCTTATGATTGTTGTGTTAATGCAATCAAGCAAAGGCGATGGTTTGTCCGGTACTTTTGGCGGCGCTGCCGGAAGTATGGGATCAATGTTTGGAACAAGAAGGACTGCAGATTTTTTAAGTAAAGCTACCTGGTGGCTTGGCGGCAGTTTAGCTGTTTTAGCCATAGGAATAAACTTGTTCTTTTTACCGGGTCAGGCAACTTCTAACCAGAAGGAAAGTATAATCCAGCAGTCTGGCAGACAGCAAATTCCGCAGGTTCCTTCGTTACCTTCTCAAAACCAATCTATACCGGAGACTCAAACACAAAGCGGACAGCAGAAAAAGTAAATAAATATTTTTTAGTTGTATTTTATTAAGCTCCGGTCATTTTATATAGCGGAGCTTTTTTTATTCCCAGTTAGTAAGAATTTTGATAATATCATTTTCGATTCCCCTGTAATATCTTGCGCCTTTTTTATCAAAATCAAATATCATACTGATAATTAAATCTTCTCCCTTGCCGGTTTTTAAATAACCTGAAAGAGAAGATACGCCATTTAACGTTCCAGTCTTACCGCGAAATTCATTTTCAGCCGAACTGCTTTGCATCCGGTTTCTTAGCGTGCCGTCTACTCCGGCAATGCTTAATGAATTATAAAAGTCCTGATAATTTTTCAAATCAAAATACATTTTTTCCAAAACACCTGAAATTGCCCCAACGGTTACGAAATCATATCTTGAAATGCCGGAGCCGTCAACTACAGCGGTTCCTTCGGAGTAAATATTATTGTCTTTTAGAAAGTTAAGAACAGCCTGTGTAGAGTAAAAAGAGTTGCCCTGCCGGCCTGAAGCAACTGCGCCTAAGGTTTTAAAAAGACATTCTGCAAGAAAATTATCGCTGCGTTTATTAATTATCTTTATGATATCTTTTAACAATATTGATGATTCGGTTAGAACAATTGCTTTTGATGGCGTTTCTCCTTTCATTTCAGTCTTACCGACAACGATTCCGTTATCGATCAATTTTTCTCTTAATAGTTTTGCCATGTATAACGGCGGATCGCTAATATTTGTAAACGCAGTTACATATTTATAGCTAGTATGCTTTTTTTTACGAACTCTTACTCTTCTTTGCGAAATTGTCCTGTTCCTGTCAATTACGAGCGCTGAAATAGGAGGGAGCTTAATATTGGCAGTTTCATCGCTTATCCAATCGGACCGGGAATAGATGTCATCAAAAAAAGTATCGTCGCCGATAATATAGCCGGAGATCTTTTTTATTCCCTGGCTCTTTAGGGATTGAACCATATTTGTTAAATCTTGTTCGGTAAAAAGGGAATTGCCGTATCCTTTAATATAAAGATTCCCGTTAATTATGCCGTTTATAATAGTTCTATCATCCGTGAGTAATTTAGTTGCCAAAGGATAATTTCCGCCCATTATTGAAAGAGCAGTTGCAGTAGTAAAAATTTTCGTATTGGAAGCAGGAATCATTGAGGCGGTATGGTTCTTTATATATATAGTATCCTGCGTAAGCGGATCAAAAATTAAAATTGCAATTTTTGTATTGGGAGGAAGCTTTGTTAAAGCTTCATCAATTCTAATTTTTATAAAATCGTTGGTAAACGAAAATATTTGAATATTAAAGGCTAGAAAAAGGAAAATAATGTTTTTTATACGCATCAATTAGAATCTCCGTCATTCAGTACACCAAAACTGTCTTTGGAATATTATGCAACTTAATTATCTTTCATTTATCCTAAATAATTTTTTAACATATCTTAATTAATTTGCTAAAATAAGAATCAAAAAAAATTATTGAGCAAATATAGAATTTTAATGCTTAAATGAAAGCGCTTAAAAATAATTAATAACTGAGTAAGCCGGGTAATAGGGAAAAAAAATGCAAAAAAAGAAAACTATACTAAAAGCTTATGAAAATTTTGAATTTTTAAATTCATCCGAAGCAAGGATATTAAGAATTCTTGCCGAATTTTTGGAGCCGCAAAAAGAATTTAAAAAACATAAGATTATTGATACGATTGTATTTTTCGGTTCCGCAAGATTAAAATCCCAAAAGGATGCAGTAGCGGAGCTGAATAAATTTAAAACCATCAATCCCAAATCCACTCCTGGGTTCGCAGAAGAATTACGGAAGGCAGAGCGCATTGTTGAAATGTCAAAGTACTATGAAGATGCGGTAGAGCTTTCCCGCAGATTGACCGAATGGGCGATGAGTTTAAAAACTTTTGCCCGTAGGTTTACTATCTGTACCGGCGGCGGGCCCGGCATAATGGAAGCGGCTAACAAAGGGGCTAAGCTTGCGGGGGGTAATTCAATCGGGTTGAACATAAGCATTCCTTTTGAGCAATATATAAACAAGTACGTTCCTCCCGAACTAAGCTTTGAATTTCATTATTTTTTTATGAGGAAGTTTTGGTTTGCATATCTTGCTAAATGCCTAATAGTTTTTCCCGGCGGTTTTGGGACTATGGATGAGTTTTTTGAAATCGTAACGCTTCTTCAAACCAGGAAGATTAAAAAGAAGATGCTGCTTGTAGTTTATGATGAAAAATACTGGAAGAATATAATTAACTTAAACGGGCTGATAGAAAACGGTGTAATTGGCAAATCCGATTTAAGTATTTTAAATTTTTGCAACACAGTTGATGAAGCATTTACAACAATAGTAAACCATTTTGATAAATATTATCTTTCTAAGAAAGATCCGGGAATAACAGAGCCGGGGCTGATAGCGTAAAAAGAAAAGCCCCAATAAATGGGGCTTTAAGATTACTCTATAAAATCTACACGATGAGCTCGTCTGGCAGCTTTTAATTTTTCCATACGCTTTTTAATTGAGGGTTTAACAAAAAAGGTTCTTTTCTTAAATTCTTTAAGTACACCTGATCTTTCATATTTCTTTTTGAACCTTCTTAAAGCTTTATCGATGGATTCGTTTTCGCCGATTGTAATTCCTACCAAAGTATCACCTCAATTCATGGTATTAAATAGTTAATGATTCAATTAATTTTTTCAAGCCTGATTTCTGAAATTCAACAGCAATTGATTTCTGACCGCCTGATAACACATTCTTTGAAACAACTTTACCAAAGTCATCCCAATTTTTATGATAAATAGATTCACCTACCGAAAATGATTTATCGGGTGAATAAACTGTGCAATCTTCGTTTTCAATTCCTTCCAGAGAAGGTTTTGTCACTTTAACATCTTCATTCATGTCAATAATCATCGTTTGCTTGCATTTTTTACATTTTGCCCAGTATTTATCATGATTATCCGTTCCCAACACTTCGCCGGCTAATTCCATTTTTTTCATTCCACCGCAATTAGGACAAATAGCTTCTATATTTTT
>CAZUCY010000032.1:4035-32515 GCA_964618785.1 uncultured Ignavibacteriaceae bacterium
CTAATTCCATTTTTTTCATTCCACCGCAATTAGGACAAATAGCTTCTATATTTTTAATTCTTGCCATAAATAAATTTTCCTTTGGTAAAAAGCCAAGTGTTTAAAATAATAAAATAGTATTCTATAATCAAGTATTCCGGTATCAGATAAGTCAGATAAATTGTCTTCTTTCTTCGCAGCTCATGCTGCCTGTAATAAATGGATTTATAAGTGGATGCGTAAAAAGTGATGAATTTTTGGCTAAAGTTAAACTTCCTTCTTCATTTTGTATTAGTCTGACTAAAAAGCATTTTTTTAAATGCAACAGCAGAGTTAATATTTCAACACATTTTTATCATTTAATAATTATTTCTGACAGCAGTAATTTATAATATTTTTAACTTCTAACCGGCAGCTAAACTTTAAGAAATAATTATACCGTTCTTATTTTCCCACAGCAAGTTTTCAATATCAACAATAAAGCCGTTTATAACTGAATATCTTACTTTCCCTTCTTTAATGATTAAAAAATTGGGTATTTCGCCGGTTTTAATATCAAACTCAGGCTTTAAATCGGGATTAGTAATAATATTAATTGGAAATCTGGAAAATTCTTCTTTGAATTGATTTGAATTTAAGACAACATTAGTATAACCTTCTTCATAAAGCTTAACAAAGTTTAGGTTTTCAATTTCTGAAATAGAATTAAAATGTTCCGGGTAAGTATTACCTGTAGTTATTACCATACCGTCAAGATTATAATCTTCGTAGCCGAAAAAGATAGACAAATCGCCTATGTCCTCAATAATTGATTTAAAGTAAAATCTTTTTGCGCCGCTGAAATTTATTTCGGTTCGGTTGATTCCAATATCTATTTTACAATCTGTACCATTCCTTTTATAAGTTACATTTCTTATAATAAGATTCATTAGATCACATTCATTAAAAGGGATTTCATCATAAGTCTCAAGGGCTTGAAGTTTATAGCTTTTTTCAACAATACATTTGAAAGAAGCCAGCAAGGCGATAAAATTCATTTTCCTGACAAACTGCTTTTCAATATCATTTTCCCATCCGCCGGATTCGAGCAGGATTGTACTTGTACCAAGTTTTTGAAAGTTATCTCCGAATGCACGCGGTTCAAATTCAGCAGGATATTTGGCAATGTGTCCCGGCAGGAAAGAAGATAGAATTTCATATAGTTGTGCAATTAGCTTTATTGCATTTGACCTGGAGGCTGAAAGAGTATAATTATAATCTTCAGGGGGAGCAAGGAATGAAAGTGTGGCAGGTTTAAACGTATGTCCTGCGGAATAATTAATCTTCTGATCGTGCAGGTTGAATCCAAAACCGGCTTTAAGTTCATTAAAAATATCATTAAGTATTTTCCCTTCGGGTGTGTGAAGGGCAGCAGCATCCCTATTTATATCTATCTGGTGGCTGTTTCTCCTTTGAAAAATTTCAGCGCCGTCCGGGTTAACCATCGGCATAAAATATATTGAAACTTTACTAAATAGTTCTCTTCTGAAGTCATTAAAGTGGTCATTCACATTCAGGAAATTTAAAATGTCAAATATAGCCATAGTACCGGTTGATTCATCTCCGTGCATTTGAGACCACAGGAAAATCTTTTCATCTCCATCGCCGTATTTTATCAGGCTAATTGAACGTCCATTTGCGGATCTGCCCGCTTCTTTTATAGCAAAGTTGTTTCTCTCCTTCAGTTTTTCTATTAAAGGGACGATATCAGAATTTTTGAACCTTCTGTGCGTCAATTTCCGTTCGACATAATGAGGATAACTGTAATATAACTGGTATGCAAAATCGATGTCTTGCGGCATGTTTTTAATTCAATATAAGTTTAGAAAAAATAATAAATTATATAATAAATCTAAATTTATTAAATATTATTCGCATGTTCTACTTAGAATCTTCCAAAATGAATCACTAATTCATATTGCGCACAATTTCATAATCGGATAGCCGCCGCCTAAAGCGTCTTTGTGAAAATACAAGCTATAATTATAAATATTCAATAATATGTTTTTATTCTTCAAATTATAAACATCATATAAACTGTTGAAACGGTAAGAGACCTTCGGGATTCATCAATAACATCACAATTAATCGCGGTCTTGATGATATAAATAAATATGATTTTATTATCCGGTATAGCAATTTAAAGTCCCTTATTTAAAAATATTAAATATTTACTTTTTGTATAAATATTCTAGCAAAAATAATGTTCTCATAGTCTCAGAATGCCGGGCATATTTTAATTTTCTTTTACGTAAGATGAGCAATAGATAATAGGATATTACAAATGACATAATTGAACCATTTTTGGTTCATTTGCAGATGGTAACTTATGTTAAGCAGTTATCAAAATTATATTCATGATTATTTTAAGGTTATTTAAGACACCATAGAAAGTTTTGTGAAATTGACCAAAAATAAATTTATATTTAGGAAAAATCGAATGAAAATTATGCCGATCGGTCTTGAGCTAAAGGTAAAGTGCAATAGAGATGAAAGCCCGGGAAATCTTTTAAAGACCTTATAATGAGAATACATAAATGATCCTTACTAAAACCAAAATAGATTCAATTGATCTTGACATATTGATTGATGAAAAAATAAAAACAGGCAGGCAGGAGGAATTTCTTTTAATCGTTCCTACAAACAGGAAGATCAGGTCATTGAAAAGGGAAATTATATCTTTAACTGCCGGGCAGGCATCCGGGAAAATCAATTTAGAAACCATAGGAACATTTGCCGGCAGCCTGCTTTTTACCGGCGGAGATATTAAACCGGAAACTTTAAGCGAAGCAGCTTCCGCTGTATTACTGAATCAGAGTTTAGCCGAATGTAAATTAAAGTATTTTTCCGCTTATAAAGATGAATTTCCCCACGGCACTTTAATCAGGATAAGAGAAGTTATTTCCGAATATAAAAAGAGTGGAATTACGCCTGACAATTTAAGAACTGAATCGAAGGAGTTGGAAGGATCCGAAAAAAATAAAGCTGAAGATATTGCCGCTATATATGAGGCATACCAGAATAAGTGCCGTCAATTAAATGTTAAAGAGACAGGTGATATTTATTATGAACTTAACCGGTTATCATATACCTCCTTTGAAAATAATTTCAGAGCGCTTTATCCGTTTGTCCGTTTAATTGTAATTAATGGTTTCGATGAATTTACCGCTCCTGAGATTGAAATAATTAATTCGGCTTCCCAAATAGGAGATATTGATCTGTATGTTTCATTTGACTATCTCGCATATAACCCCGCCATTTTTTCTCATCTGGATAGATGCTATAATAAATTGATTCAAAAAGGATTCCGCTCCGTAAAAAATGATCATTTCCCGGCTCAGAAAAAGTTTGAAAATGAAATAAGAGAAAACTTATTCAAGCTCAACGCTAAAAATAAAATCGGATACTTCAAATGTTCGATTACAAAAATTTCAGCAGGTTCAAGGGAAAAAGAGATAGAATTAATTGCTAAAGAGATAAAAGAGCTTATTACTTTAAGGAAAGCCGAACCGAACCGAATATGTGTTGTTTTTAATTTAATTCAAAAGTATTCCAATGTCATAAGGGATATTTTCAGGCAGTACGGGCTGCCTTTTAACCTTACGGACAGGATCCCGCTTGATTCATCTTCGCCTGTAATTTCGATTATAAATTTTTTGAAAATTCTTGAAAATGATTTCTATTACAAAAATATTTTCCGTGCATTGAGCGGCGGATATTTGAAATTTTCTAATATAGATAAATCAAACCTTTTAAAGGCTTCAGTTGATTTAAAAATTATATCCGGGTATGATAATTGGATCAACAGTCTTCAGGATGCTTTATTGCGAATAGGGGAAAATGAAGACGATGAAAATAGCTTTAATTTGGACGACAAAGAGAACTACAGGCGGGCACTTTCTGATTTGAAAAGTTTGAATGAAATTCTTTTGCCTTTTCAAAAAACGATGACATTAAAGGAGTTTGCAGATAATTTAAACAATTTAATCTTTTCTTTACAGCTTCCCGCGACATTGATTAATAATGCCGGCGATAAGGCGGAAGAAAATATAAAAGGAATTACAACTCTTTTAGATTTAATTAAAGAGATATTTAAGCTTTTCGAACTTGAATACGGAAAGGATAAGAAATTTCCGCTTGGTTTTTTCCTTGCAAACTTAAAAACTGCTGTCTCATCATCCCGCTTTAATGTTAAAGAAAAACCGGGCTATGGCATCCAGATAACAAACCTTGAAGAAATACGCGGTCTAAAATTTGAATATCTCTTTATATCCGGATTATGCGACGGCGATATGCCGACAAGATACTCACCTGAAATATTTTTCTCCGGTTCTTACCGGAAGAATGAAATGATGCACCAGACAGAAGAACGATACCGTTTTTATCAATCGCTTTGTTCCTGGACCAAGCATCTTTATTTAACTTATCCTCTCCGGGATGATAAAAAAGAATTGGTTGAATCAAATTTTCTGAACGAATTTAGTAATTTGTTTGAAACGGGGTTAAAGAATGAAAAAGATTACTCGGGCTCGATTTATTCTAAAGAAGAATTGTTGGTTTTTCTTTCTCAAAATAAATTTGATAGTTTTCCTGAAAATTTAGATACTGCCGGATTGAATATTGATTCCGGCAGGATTAAAAAATCTATTAATATAGAGGAACTGAGAAGATCTCATCCATTTGGCACATCAGCGTATACCGGCTGGATAGATAATCCACTGAATGAAACTTGTGGTAATGCGCTGTCGGATTTTAAGTTCAAAGAATTTTCTATATCACAATTAGAGACTTATGCTAAATGCCCTTATAAGTATATGGCTGAAAGGATATTAAAGCTTAAACCTATACAGGAACCCACCGAAGAAATAGAAGCTTTGGAGATGGGAAGCCTGCTCCATAGTATTCTTTTTAAATTTTATAAGCAGATTGCAGGCAAAGGTATTATTTTGGCTGAAGCAAATGAGGATAATTTTGCTTTTGCAGAAAAATTGATTTTTGATATTGCAGAAAAAATAATTAATAATGCAAACTTTCACTCGCCTCTTACTTTTTATGAGAAAGAAAAAATTTTAGGAATAAACGGAGACAGGGAAAATTCTGTTTTGTATAAATTTTTACAGGAAGAAGCTAAAAATAAGATGGGATTTACTCCCGAATTTTTTGAATTTAATTTCGGCGGCAAAAAAAATGATAATAAGGAATTGGAATCTTTTCCTGATATTAAGATAGATTCAATCAGCGTTGTCGGAAAAATTGACAGGATTGATGTGGATAGGAAAAATAAAAAATATAAAGTAATTGATTATAAGTTAAGCGGAAAGAAGCCTTCCGTATCCGATTTAAAGGATGGATTGTCTCTTCAGCTTCCGCTTTATTTATATGCTGTAAAAAAAATGATAAGCGCTCAATTAGACAATAATAATACGGAATATGAACCTGCCGGGGCGGAAATTTATTCGTTAAAATTTTCCGATAAAGAATTTGGACCCCACCTTGTAAAATTGCTGCATCCCCTTGCAAAATATACGGAAGAACAATTAACTGAATCTTATAAAGAAATGATAGATATTTGCCTGGCGGCGATTAAGAAATATGCCGACGGCATTTCAAAAGGCAAATTCAATTTATCTATGCTGGAAGATAGAGAAAATAAAGTTTGCAAGTTTTGTAGTTTCCGCCCGGTATGCAGAATACAAGAAATAATTTAAAAAATTGCCGGTATAAATTACAACGCCAAATAACGAACTTAGGAGTATCCTATTAGAATATGAAGTTATATAATAAAATTATAGCGATAATTTTTATACTGATTTTGTTTTCGAACTTTTCTTTTGGGCAGAACAATAAAGAATCGCTTGTTAAGTCCGAAAAAAAAATGTTTGCGCAGAAAATGAAACCGGATAAAATTCTTTATCCCGGTGATTCTACAATTGATGTAACATATTATAAGTTGGATTTAACAATTACTTATTCTCCGGGCTATTTGACAGGCGCAGTTACCGTAAACGCCAATAGCAGCGCTCCGGGGTTAAAAACTTTTTTTCTTGATTTAAAGGATCCGTTAGAAGTGGATTCCATAATTACAAAAGGAAAAAAATTATCATTTATCCATGCAAATAACAAATTAACTATAACGCTTGATACTGCCTATAATACCGGCTCTCCTTTTTCTATTATTATTTATTATCAAGGCATACCTGTGGTAAGCGGCTTTGGCGGTTTTGTATTTGATTCGACCAGTAATAGTAAAAGTTATTCTATCTGGACTTTAAGCGAACCTTATGAGGCAAGCAATTGGTGGCCATGTAAAGATACTCCTGCCGATAAAGCTGATTCTTCCGATGTTTGGGTAACATGCAGCGAAAATCTAATTGCCGCTTCAAATGGAATATTACAAAGTACTGTTGATAACGGTAACGGCACTCATACCTTTAAATGGAAAAACAGTTACCCTATAGCCCAGTATCTTATATCAATTGCCGTTTCGGATTATACGGTTTATACAAATTATTATAAATATACCGAGTCTGATTCCATGCCGGTTATTAATTATGTCTATCCGGAAATTTTTAATTCTGCAAAAAGCATAATTGATAAAGTTCCCAACATGATTAAAATTTATTCCGACCGTTATGGTCAGTATCCTTTTCTCAGAGAGAAATACGGACAGGCACAATTTGGCTGGAGCGGGGGAATGGAACATCAAACCATCACCTCACTTAGCGTGTTTGATGAAGACCTTGAGGCACATGAGTTGGCTCATCATTGGTTCGGTGATAAAGTAACATGCGCAGACTGGCAGGATATATGGCTGAACGAGGGCTTTGCTACCTATTCCGAAGCAATTTATTTTGGCGCATCACAAGAGGACAGCGATTACTACCAGATGATACAGCAGGATATGGTTAACGCAAAAAGCGCAGTGGGCTCTGTATATGTTCAGGATATAACATCCGAAGATGAAATTTTTAATTACGCACGAAGTTATGCAAAAGGCGCGGTTGTCCTTCATATGCTGAGAGTGATAGTAGGGGATTCTACATTCTTTAATATTTTAAGAACTTATAATTCGTATCCGGGGCTGGCTTATAATGTTGCTACAACAGCAGATTTTGAATTTGTGGCGGAACAAGTTTACGGTCAAAGCTTAAAATATTTCTTTGATGAATGGATATACGGGGAAAATTATCCTCAGTACACCGTAAAATGGAACTCCCAATCTCAAGGAAACAATATTTATGATGTTACTGTTAACGTTAATCAATCTTTAAATACTAACCCTGTTTTTTTTACAATGCCTATCCGGATAAAAATTACTACTGTAAACGGAGATACAACGGTGTCTGTTTTTAATAATCAGCAGGATCAGCAATTTGATATATTGGTAAATAATTTACCCCGTTATATAACATTTGATCCCGATAATAGCATTCTAAAAAATTTGACAATGACGGATTCAATTGATTTAACAAAGCCGGCGTCATTTAGCCTTGAACAGAATTATCCTAATCCATTCAATCCATTTACAAATATCGAATACTCAATACCGGTACAGCGTGCTGGATACATCCCGGTAAAATTAGTTGTATATGATATACTCGGGCGGCAGGTTGCGGTTATTGTAAATCGAATGCAGTCTGCGGGTTCTTATAAAGTTAGTTTTCCTCCGGCGGAACTGTCAAAAACACTTTCAAGCGGTATATATATATATGCGCTTACGGCGGGTGAATTCCGCAGTGTAAAAAAAATGACCCTGCTAAAATGATTTGGCGCCTAAGCCAAAGAGAGATAATATGAAACGAATTATTCTATTCCTGTTTTTGTTGAGCCCCGCATTCTTTGCATCTTTGTACGCTCAGCTTGAGCGATTAAAAGATATAAATGTTAAAGCTGAAGTTCAACGGGAACTTTTCCCCGTCATAGAAAAATTCATTGCCGCAGGCAATATTCATTCTAATATTCCGGGTTTGGTTACCTGGAAAATTATTAATAGTTCTAATAAATTAGTGAGAATATCGTTAATATCGGAGATACCTGGCTGGGCGGCTCCCGTTATAACTACGGTAGATTTGTATCCCGATCAAAACAGAGAATTAATGCAGTCCCCGTTTGGAATAAATTTGCTAAGCAATCATATTCTTGCCCCGGCAGCCATTCTGTTAAAGGCAAAAGTCAATGAAAAAATTATTTTTGAAGAGACACGAAATTTAAATATCAGGGCTGCCGATGACATGATCTGGTCATTAAATAGTTCCTGGGATACCGAATTTTTGATAGCTTCATGGGTAACGCCTAATGATCCGTTGGTTGAGGAAATATTGTCGGATGCAAAAGAAATGCTGCCCGGGAAAAAATTACAGGGCTATGGCAGTTCCAATGTAAGAGATGAAGTAAAAGCTATATTTAATTCAGTAAGTAATTATGAAATCTCTTATGTAAATAGCGATATGAATTTTAAACAGGTTGGTTTCTCGCAGAGAGTACGACTTCCGGAAGAATCCATTTCTGAAAAATCGATAAACTGTATTGACGGCGCAGTTTTATTTGCTTCATTATTTGAAAATATCGGACTTCAACCATTAATAATCTTGACCAATAACCATGCCTTTGCAGGAGTAAGACTTGCCCCCAACTCAAAAAGTATTTTATGTATTGAAACAAAAATATCGGGGCATCGCATGATTGACAGCATTAGTTCTTTTGCCGCTGCTTTTGAGGCTGCTGTAAAAGAAGCGTCCAATGAATATAATTCTTCTGTACAAAATGATCCCGGTGCATTACGTATTATTGATATTAAAAGAGCAAGAGCTATGCGTATTTATCCCTTAAGGTAATTAACAGCAACTATTTAGCGCCTTCCGAGTTAAAAGCGGCGCCCTTCTTAATTCAAAAAATTTCTTATATTTAAAGAAAAAATATTTTCATTGTATCATGGCAAATAAATCAACTCATAAAAAGGTTAAACGGATACCTGTTCCTCAAAAGCCGCCCAAAGTTGAACCGGGTAAAAAAGCTTATTCCCGGAGCAAAGAAAAAAAAGCGTTAAGAAAAAACGGGAACATAAAATAAAATTGAGCTTATAGTTCAATCCTTTTACTATTTTACTCCCTGCTTTAGTATTTTTACCGGGTATTTTTTATAAATTTAGCAAAATAATTCTTATTATAGAATCTGATAATCAATAATAATATTCTTAAAATAAAGATGATAAAAACTTCTGTTGTACTTGCGTTCTATAAACGGATTGACTATCTAAAACTTGTGCTAAAAGGTTTTGAAAGACAGACTTTCCATGATTTTGAAATAATAATTGCCGATGATGGCTCCTCCCCTATGGAAGTAAATGAAATTGAACAACTATCTAAATCTTTCTTTTTTCCAATAACACACCTTTGGCATGAAGATAAAGGGTTCCGGAAGAACAAAATACTAAATAGGGCTATTGTGTCTGCAAATTCCGGTTATCTTATTTTTGTTGATGCCGACTGTGTTCCTCATTGTGAATTTGTGGCTGAACATTTTAATTATCGTAATTCCAAAACATGCTTTACCGGCAGACGCGTTAATTTATCGGAAAGGATAACAGGCTATCTGACCCCGCAAAGAACTGCAGACGGCTTCCTTGAAAAAAATTTAGTAATGTTGATTGAAGACGGAATATTTGGAAAATCTTTTGACGTTGAGAAAGGATTCTATTTTAAGTACGAAATACTGAGAAAATTTTTCAACAAGAAAAAGAGAGGTATTGTCGGCTGTAATTTTTCAATTCATAAGGATGACTTTTTAAAAATTAACGGTTTTGATGAAAGATATGAAGCTCCATCTATTGGCGAGGATTCAGATGTAGAATACAGGCTTAGGCTGTGCGGAATTGAAATAAAATCTTTAAATAATATAGCAGTACAATATCATTTATACCATAAGCTTCAAAAACGGCCCCAGCAAAATCTTAAGCTTTTTGAAGAAGTTAAAAAATCAGGTGAATATTTTACGCGGTACGGTATCATACGCTAAGTTAAAAATGAATATTTTTTAAAGTGACTATAAAAATTCTTCTAATTTTTAAAATAAGTCAATGTGGATTTTCCGCCGGCATTGGATTATTCAAATCGAACTATAACGGGAATATACTTCCTCTTATTTCTTAATTAGGTTTAATAATTATTTAAAAATCATTAATATTATGAATATTTGTAAGAAATTATTGTAATTGACCTAATTTTATTATATTAACACAATTAAATAAAACATATTTTTCTAGGGAAATTCTAAAAAAAATATTTACTTTTATTTGCATTCAATTCTTCGTTGCCTTATATTTGAAGTAAATAATATATTATTTCCTAAATAAATTAGGTGATAAATGCTTGATGATTTAGATATTAAAATACTTAACACTCTGCAAAAGAATGGCAGGACCAAGAGAAATGTGATCGCAGAATCAGTCGGCTTGTCTATCCCTTCAGTCAGCGAGAGGTTGCATAAATTAGAGGAAAGAGGGATCATTGAGGGATATTTTGCTAAGGTTAACAGAAAAGCTTTCGGTTATGATATAATGGCATATATTCTTGTTTCAATGGAATCATCTAAATTTTATAAAGCTTTCACATTAAAGGTTGAAAAAGTCACACAGATTATAGAGTGTCACTCCGTATTGGGAGAGGGATCCCACTTATTAAAAGCAATAGTTAAAAAAACGGAATCGCTGGAAAAGCTATTAAGTGAAATACAATCCTGGCCCGGGGTTGTATCCACAAAGACAACATTTGTCTTATCAACAATAAAAGAAACTACTGAAATTGAAATCTAAACTTAATAATTAATTCATTTTACCAACAACAATTAAAAGGATAATTATATGGCAAAAGCTGACTCCCCAATTGAACAAGTATTTAAATTTATTAGCGGTAAGGGAATAAAATTTGTAGACTTAAAATTTATGGATCTTCCCGGTCAATGGCAGCATTTTACTGTCCCGGTTTCACAATTAAAAGAAGAGTCTTTTGAAGATGGTTTTGGTTTTGACGGATCTTCCATACGCGGATGGAAAGCAATAAATGAAAGCGATATGTTAATAGTTCCTGATCCGGGCACATTGTTATTGGATCCTTTTTTTGAAATTCCAACTCTTAGTTTGATTTGTGATGTTGTGGAACCGGCTACAAAAGAGAAATATTCTAGATGCCCAAGAAATATTGCCCAGAAAGCAGCGGATTATCTTGTCTCAACAGGAATTGCAGATACAGCTTATTTTGGTCCTGAAGCCGAATTCTTTATTTTTGATGACGTACGCTTTGATTCAAAACCTAACGGCAGTTTTTATTTTGTAGATTCAATTGAAGGTAAATGGAACAGCGGACGCGATGAAAACCCGAACTTAGGATATAAACCTCGTTATAAAGAAGGTTATTTCCCAGTTCCTCCTACGGATTCATTGATGAATTTACGTAATGAAATGGTAACTAATTTAATTAATGCCGGTATTGATGTTGAAGCACAGCACCATGAAGTTGCAAGCGGAGGTCAGTGCGAAATAGATTTGCGTTTTGAACCGACTGTAAAAGCTGCGGATCAGCTCTTATTATTTAAGTACATTGTAAAAAATACCGCAAAGAAAAATAATATGACGGTAACTTATATGCCGAAACCTATCTTTGGCGATAACGGCAGCGGTATGCACGTTCATACAAGCCTTTGGAAGAAAGGGAAACCATTATTCTTTGGTACCGGTTATGCCGGTTTAAGTGAAATGGCTCTTTATTTTGCCGGTGGTTTATTGAAACATGCTGCCTCTTTACTTGCTTTTACAAACCCGACAACAAATTCTTACAAAAGGTTAGTCCCGGGATTTGAAGCTCCGGTAAATCTTGCATATTCACAAAGAAATAGAAGTGCTTCAATCAGAATACCTATGTATTCTGCTAACCCTAAAGCAAAAAGACTTGAATTCAGATGTCCGGATCCATCTTGTAACCCATACCTTGCTTTTCCTGCTATCTTAATGGCTGGTTTGGATGGTGTTGTAAACAGAATAGACCCGGGACAACCGCTTGATAAAGATATTTATGATATGTCCCCCGAAGAACTGAAAGATGTACCGTCAACACCGGGCAGCTTAGGTGAAGCTTTAAAAGCTCTTTCAGAAGATCATGAATATTTGCTTAAAGGCGATGTATTTACTGAAGATGTAATTGAAACCTGGATTAACTATAAAACCGAAAAAGAAATTAAACCAATGGCATTACAGCCCCATCCTTATGAATTTACATTATACTATGACGTTTAATTTTTGAACTTTGCTTAAATGAAAAGCAGGCGGGCATTTTTGTCCGCCTGCTTTTTTGCTTTATACCGGTCAATTACGTTCAGGTTAAAAAATGGTTCCTAATGAATAACATTGCAGCCGGCAGGCTTTATTGAATTGTAATTTCCTGCGTCCGTTTTGCGCGTGGAAATCTGCTTTTAATACCTTCTTTTGTAATTACTGCTGTACCCAGAATAAAATCTTTATATTTAATTACACATTGTCCCCGTTCATGCAGGGTATCTTTAATTGTCCCGCCCTCGAAATATTTTTTTAATTGCTCTTTACTTTCAACAGTAATTATTTTTTTATTAATTTCATTCTGCAGAATCTGTGCGGCATGTGTGTGTAAAATTATCTCTCCATTTTTATCAATTGTACCGAACTTAGTTCCAATTCTTTCAAATAGTCCGGGATTATTATCATTCCAGGTATTATCAATAAAAAAGATATCATTTTTCTTAATAATATACCGGTAGTTTTCTAATACACTTTCGTCAATTCCGAATTCATTGGATAAGCCTTTGAGATAACTTCGGATTTCTTTTCCCCAAGAATGAATCAATTTAATAACCCTTTGTTTGGGAATTGATATT
This sequence comes from uncultured Ignavibacteriaceae bacterium, assembly GCA_964618785.1. Classification (GTDB taxonomy): domain Bacteria; phylum Bacteroidota; class Ignavibacteria; order Ignavibacteriales; family Ignavibacteriaceae; genus FEN-1297. Next base: position 16,954 of record CAZUCY010000032.1, read on the forward strand.
CCGGGTGAAATTGTGTCCCCAATTTTTTTTAGTTTTGCAATAAAGAAGCCGTCGGAGTCAACTTCCCAGGGTAAAATGCGCTTTGTCTTTGATAAATTTAGATCAAGTTTGGTCCCATTATATGAAGTAAAGCCTTCATGAGATTTTACCGGTAATTCAAAAAATTCCAACTCTACGGGATATTTTTTTATTGCTTTATCAATAATAAATTCATTCTCTTCAGGTGTGAGAGTACAAGTGGAGTATACAACTGTTCCCCCGGTCTTAACCATTTTTATTGCGGCAATAAGCAGCCGGAGTTGAAGATCCCCAAGCCTTTCCGCGATTTCCTTCGACCACCAATTACTGATTTCTTCTTTCTTCTGAATAATACCAAGCCCGCTGCAAGGAGCATCTACTAAAATTTTGTCAAAATAAGAATCGTAAATTTTGCTTAACCATTCGCCTTTAGTGCTTATAACGCTTGTGTTCATTATATTCATGCGATCTATATTATAAACCAGCATTTTTACCCGGTTAAGAGCGACTTCATTTGCAATAAGAGTTCCCTTATTGAGCATCATTTCAGAAATCTCTGTAGTTTTAGAGCCGGGGGCAGCGCATAAATCCAGTACGGTCTCATCCTTCGTAGGAGATAATATTAGCGGAGGTATCATGGAGGAGAGTCCCTGTATATAATACTCACCGATAATATGCTCAATTGTTTTTCCCAGTGCATTATTATCGTGCGTAACTTTTAAAGCATTAGGTACTAACTCTATTTTCTCTGTTTCAATAGAATAATTGTTTTTTAGCTTTTGAATTAAATTATTTGTACAAGTTTTTATAGTATTTACTCTTATATATTGCGCCGGGTTCAGCTTTATATAATCAGAATAAATTTTTGCAGCTTCTTTGCCGTAAAGTAAGCTGATATACGAAAAAATATTGCCGCTGATTTCAATCAATTTATTTTTAATACCTTGTCAGGTTTAATATTTTGAAAATATTATTGACAAGTAAAGCCGGGTCTTTGCCGCCGGGGAAAGCTTTTTTATAATTCAGTTCTATTTGCTTAATGAGTTGATCAAGATAGGTTTCATACTTTTCGACAGTATTTTTTAATTCTAATTCATTTTCGGGGATAGTGATTTTTAAAGGCAGGTTCCTATTTGAATATATAATAAATTTTGCTTTTACATGGCTGTCAACATGCAGGAATAAATTTCCGTCGGTGGTCAATATTTCAATCGAACCGAAAAATGAACCTCCGATTACGAGAGCTCTCCCGGGCATAGTGATTTCCCTAAAAGTTGTGAATTCAGCAAAATCATCAGGGAATGTTTTTAACCCTTCCTCAGAAATTTTTTTAATCCAGCTCAAGATAAATTCTTTATCGGTCAGTTAGCGCTCCTTATTCGTTTAATATTTTTTTATAATAATCTTCATACATAGGGACTATAATTGATTTATCAAAAAGTTCTACGGCTCTTTTCCTTGAATTTTCAGAAAATAAAATTCTCTTTCTCTCATTTGTTAAAATGTCTATACAATACTTTGCCATCCTGTTTATATCGCCTATCTCCGCAATAAACCCGGTCTCATTGTGGCGCACCAATTCCGGGAGCCCGCCTACACTTGAAGCAACTACAGGTATGCCGCAAGCCATTGCTTCTAACGCAGCTAATCCAAAACTTTCAGATTGGGAAGGAATGAGAAACAAATCGGCGGCATTTAATATTTCAACTAAACCATCCTGTTTTCCCAGAAATTTTACCTGGTCGCAAAGATTAAGTTCCCTGCATAATCGTTCGCATTCTGATCGATCCGGGCCGTCTCCAACTAAGACCAGTTTTGAAGGCACTTCTTTTAAAACCTCGTTTAAAATTCTGATTGTATCAGGCACTCTCTTTACCTGCCTGAAGTTAGAAGTGTGAACAATAATTTTTTCACCTTCCGTAGCAAGGTGTTCTCTGAATGCGCAATCCTTTTGAGGGTAGTAGAGTTCTGTATCAACAAAATTTGGAATTACCTGTATGTCCTTTTCAATTGCATAATTAGTTAATGTCTTTTCTTTTAAAAACCGCGAAACGGCAGTTACTCCATCGCTTTGTTGCGTGCTGAATTTTACTAACGGAAGGAATGATGGTTCCAGACCGACTAATGTTATATCCGTACCATGCAAAGTAGTAATAATTTTTATATCGCGTTTTTCTTTAAGCATTTGTTTTGCCAGGTATGCGCTGGTTGCATGCGGTATTGCATAGTGAACATGAAGCAAATCTAATTTTTCATATAACGATACCTCCACCATTTTGCTTGCAAGCGCTAAACTGTATAGTGGAAATTCGAATAATGGATAACTGCTTAATTCAACTTCATGAAATACAACATTCTCGACAAAATTAGTTAATCGGAAAGGTAATGCATAGCTTATAAAATGAATTTGATGCCCTTTCTTTGCCAGAACTTTTCCCAGCTCCGTTGCTATAACACCGCTTCCCCCGTAAGTAGGATAGCATGTAATACCTATCTTCATAAAATTCCGGTTTCTTACTAATTGATGTGATTAGACTTTTCTTTAATAATTACAAATATAATCTAAATTATAAACATTATTTAGCTTTAAATATTTCAATCATTTCTGTTTAAATTAAAAGTAAATTGTGCAGAATACTAACAAAATAGATTGCAATTTTTTGAAACAATTTTATAATTTTTTAATAATAAATAATTGGAAATACTAAACTAATAGATTATTTTTATAAATACTTTGACAGTTGAAATCCGGGATTTTATTAACAAAATTAAACTTGCTTAAAACTAAATTGCCCGGGTCCGATATAAATAATTTTTTTACTTAGGGCTTTTATATGCGAATGCTTGTAATAGGGCATACAGTTGAGGATCATATATACTTAAACAATAAAGATATAATAAAACCCGGTGGGATATTTTATACCGCTCTTGGCTTGAAGAACTTTATTGACAAAGAGGACAATATTCTGTTGAATACTTTTGTGCAGAAAGAAAATTATTACTTATTCGCCGAAGTTTATAACGGAATGGCGAAAGATTATATGAAATATGTTGAAAGAATCCCTAAAGTATATCTGTCTCTGCATGATTTTAAAGAACGCGGCGAAACCTATGAAAGCATTTCGCAAAATCTTGAGATTGATATAAAGGATTTAAATTCTTTCGATGGGATCCTTCTCAATATGATAACCGGTTTTGATATTACACTATATCAATTGAAAGAAATCAGGCGTGCTTATAATGGGTTAATATTCATGGATGTTCACACTCTTTCCCGCGGTCTGGATGAAAATCTTAAAAGGAATTTCAGGCCGGTTCCGGATGTTGATGAATGGTTATGCTCAGTTGATATTCTTCAGGCGAATGTGAATGAATTGAAAACACTCAGCAATAAACAGGATGAAAAAGATGCGGCGGAAGAAATATTAAGGTCCGGCGTAAAAATATTTATTTTAAGCAAAGGAGAAATAGGCGCGAGAGTATATATGCTTGATAATAATGAAATAATTTCGATATTTAAATCATCGGTTAAAATCGGGAATAAAAATACTCTAGGATGCGGTGATATTTTTGGCGCAGTATTTTTTTATACATATATTAAAACGAAAGATTTGTGTAAATCGTTGGAGCTAGCTAATACGGCTGCGGGCTATGCAGCTTCTTATGAAGATATAAATGAATTTAATGGTCTAAAAAGAGATGTTTTCACACGATATAATTAAGAAAAGAATTTTAGTAATAGGCGCTAACGGAATGCTTGGTCAGCGTGTTATAAGGTTTTATTCAAAACAGGAAAATGTTGAACTGCTTGGCAGTTCAATTGAACCTGGACCGGTTTATAAAGATACTGAATATGTGTGCTGCGATTTGTCAAAAAGAGAATGTGTAAAAAAAGTTGTTTATGATTTCTATCCGGATTTTATTATAAATACTGCCGCATACACAAATGTTGATAAATGCGAGGTTGAAAGGGAAACTGCCTGGAAAACAAATGTTAAAGGCGTTGAGTACATTGCTGAAGCCTGCCGGGTAGCGGATGCTCGTTTTATACATATCTCTACCGATTATATATTTGACGGGACAAAAGGACCTTATAATGAGACAGCCGTACCTAACCCATTGGGCTATTATGGAAGAACAAAACTTGCAAGTGAAAACGCATTAAAAATTAGCGGCTCAATTTATACAATTTTAAGAACGAACGTTCTTTACGGTACAGCAGAAAGCCGTCCTGATTTTGTAAGATGGCTCGTTAATACCGTCCGTAAAGGTGAAAAAGTAAGGATAGTGACCGATCAGATAAACAACCCTACGTTTATAGATGATCTTGTTTATGCTATAAGTAAAGCGATAGAATTTAACAAACAAGGAATTTATAATATCGGCGGTAAGGAATTCCTCTCCCGCTATGACTTTTCTTTAAAAATTGCAGATTATTTTAATCTGGATAAAAATCTTATCTTACCAATAAAAACAAGTGAATTGAACCAGCTTGCACAACGCCCCCTTAAATCCGGGTTAATAATACTAAAAGCTGAAACCGAACTTGATTACAAACCTTTATCTATTCTCGAATCGCTTGAAATGATGAAAAAAGAACTATCATTATAAATTGTTGAAAATCTTGTCTTAAATATTAACTGTTTTTTAATTTTATTCCCTGCAACCTTTTTAGCATAAACCAAGTCTAACGTTTAAAAAAGAAAGTACATGAGAAATATTTTAATTTTACTCTTCTTAAGCTTTTTTAATCCTTTTATTTCAGCAGCTATGTATGAATCCCCGGATACTAATAAAACAATAGTTGTACATGCTGTCCGCACAAAAGAACCGGTTGTCGTTGATGGGATTTTGTCCGAGCAGGTTTGGCAAAATAACTTCGAAATTACGGATTTTACTCAACTGGATCCCGCTGAAGGTAAACCGGCTACTCAACGGACTGAAGTTCGCATAGTCTATGATGATGATGCTATTTATATAGGCGCCAGGATGTACGACAGCTGTCCGGATTCTATAATTAAGAATTTGGCCCGCCGCGATGTTTCTGTAAATGCAGATATGTTTAAAATATATTTCGACCCATTTTTTGATAAACTGACAGGGTTTTATTTTGCCGTTAATGCAGGTGGTACTATATATGATGGTACTCTTTATAATGATACCTGGAACGATCAATCCTGGGATGGCGTTTGGGAAGGGAAAGCGCATATTGATGATAAAGGCTGGACGGTTGAAATTCGAATACCTTTTTCCCAGTTTAGATTTAAATTGAAAGATATGAATAAGTGGGGTATTGATATCGAAAGACTGATTGCACGTAAGCATGAAGATGATTTCCTGGTCTATATTCCTAAAAATAGTAACGGTTTTGTTTCGCGGTTTGCACAGCTTGAGGGGATAAAAGGAATTAAACCCCCAAGTAATTTTGAATTTCTTCCCTATGGTACAACAAAAGCCGAATATTCGGATCCGGGTATAGGTAATCCTTACAGCAATGGTTCGGTTTATACACCGAATATCGGTGCCGATTTAAAGATGGGCATTGGAACCAATCTTACTTTGAATGCTGCTATAAATCCGGATTTCGGACAGGTTGAAATTGATCCTGCTGTAATAAATTTAAGCGATGTAGAAACTTACTTCCAGGAAAAACGTCCATTCTTTGTTGAAGGTTCATCTTTTTTTAATTTCGGTATCGGTGGAGTAACAAATTATTGGAGCTTTAACTGGTGGTCTCCAACATTTTTTTACAGCCGGCGGATTGGAAGGGCGCCCGAAGCTGCAATTCCAACTGCTGATTTTGTAAATGAACCTTCAGGTACCCAAATTATAGGCGCTGCAAAGATTATCGGCAGGCTTGGTGATGGTTGGAACATTGGCGCTATTCAGGCAGTGACTAAAAGGGAATATGCCGATTATCAGGTTGATGGACAACAATATTCGCTAGAAGCCGAGCCCTTAACTTATTATGGCATTGTTAGAGTACAAAAAGAATTTAATTCGGGGCAGCAGGGTATTGGTATGATTTCAACTTATACAAATAGATTTTTTAAAGATTCGGGCTTACCTGATCAGCTAAATAAAAATGCTCTCGTCGGAGGTTTGGATGGATGGAGCTACTTGGATACTTCCGGCATATGGGTAATGAACGGCTGGTATAGTGCAAGTAATGTTAACGGTGATAAAGCAGACATATTAAGTTTACAAACCGGGCCGCGTCATTATTTCCAGCGCCCGGATTCAAAATACTTAAGCGTAGACAGCAATGCTGCATCTTTGACAGGCTATGCCGGCAGAATAGTGTTAAGTAAGCAAAAAGGAAATTGGCAGGTAAATGCTGCTATCGGTGCTGTAAGTCCGGGATATGAAATTAATGACCTGGGTTATCTGCCTATAACCAATGAAATAAATATGCATATCGGGTCAATGTATCAATGGACAACTCCAACTAATTTTTTCCACAACGCGCAGCTCGGGGCGGCAATTTTTCGAAATTATGATTATGAAAGAGAAATTACATGGGAAGGATTTTATCATTACGGCTATTTACAATTCCCTAATTTCTATGCAATAAATTGGGATTATGCCTACAATCCGCAGACGTTAAATAACAGGGAAACAAGGGGTGGTCCGGCTATGTTAAACCCTCCGGGATATCAGGTAGACTTAAGTGCGAATACAGACCAGCAAAAGAATTTGGTATTTTATCTTGGAGGCGGCACATATCATACAGACTACTCTGACCAACCCTATATTTATGGCGAAATTGATTTTAACCCTTCAACCAATATATCCTTAAGCATTGCTCCTCAACTTGCCTATGTTTATACCATCGCTCAATGGGTTAATTCTTATCCCGATCCGTATGCAACAGCTACATTTGGAACAAGATATGTCTTTGCTCAATTTAATCAAACAACACTTTCTTCCGGCATCAGGTTGAATTGGACATTTAATCCGAAACTTAGTATGCAGCTTTATATGCAGCCGCTTATTTCTTCCGGCAATTACCGTAATTTTAAGGAACTCGCTCAGCCGGGTACTTATAAGTTTAATACTTACGGTCAAGGGTCTTCAACATTTAATAGTGATACGTACACGGTTGATCCGGATGGACCTGGCCCTGCCCAGCCATTTACGATTGCTAATCCAAATTTCAATGTTGTTTCATTGCGCGGCGATGCTGTCCTCAGGTGGGAATATTTACCGGGTTCAGTTCTTTATTTTGTCTGGACACAGACGAGGTCGGATCAGGAAACGATAGGTTCATTCCAATTCAATAATTCTTTCGACCGGATGTGGACTCTGCCTGCTGATAATATTTTTATAGTCAAGTTTACTTATTGGATAAATATGTGATTGGAAATTGGGTATTGATTTTTTAAATCAGATGAAATGAATAAACAAATTAAATAGGAAGCCAAACAATAAAAGTTGAACCAAAATTAAGTTTGCTTTCAAGCGTAATCTTACCATTCATTAATTCAATCATCTTTTTAGCAAGAGTCAAACCAAGTCCGTTCCCCTCATATTCGCGGCTATATCCTTCGCTTGCTTGCCGGAAAGCGTCAAATATTACTGTTTGCTCGTTGTCCATAATGCCCACACCGGTATCACAAATCTTAATTACTGCCCATTCTTTTTCATTTGCCGTAGCCTTATCAATCAAAACTGAAATATTACCTTTTTTAGTGAACTTAACGGCATTGTCCAATAAATTACTTATTGCCTGCGTAAATAAATCAAGGTCAACAGTTACCAATATGTTTTCACACGGATATAATTTGAATTCAAGATTCTTTTCATTAGCAGCCATTTCAAACGGAGAAGCTATCGCGCTTATCTTCTGGGATAAATTGTATTCTTTAAATTTTACTGAGATACTATCGGACTCAAATTTAGACATAAATAAAACACTATTGAGAGTATTTAATAATCTTTGCCCGGAAGAATAAATATATTTTGCAAGTTCAATGTGTTCGGCATCGTTAATTTCATCCATTAGGATTTTAGAAAAACCTTGAATGCCGATTAAAGGCGTTCTGAACTCATGCTGCATATTTGCAAGAATATTAGTTTTTATTTTATCGGATTGTTCTGCTTTTTCTTTTGCCGCCAGTAATTCCTTTTCTGCTTTTAGGCGCTCTTTAATTTCCATTTGAAGTTCTTTATTCGCCATCGAGAGCTGAATTGTACGTTCCTCTACCCGTTGTTCAAGCTTGTCATGCGCTTCTTGCAAAGCGGTTTCCATTTTTTTACGTTCGGATATATCCAAAAATGTATCGATAATAAATTCTTCGCCATCAAGATTTATTTCTGTAGCGGTTGTGATTACAGGAATGAAATCCCCGTCTTTATTTATTAGTAGTTCTTCCAGGTTAGCGGTTATTTTAATCGATTTTGAAGTAACATCATTAAATGCGAACAAAGCCCTGATGTCTGTCCCTAAAATTTCTTCCTTCTGAACTCCGACCATCCGCAGCGCAGCTAAATTTGCGTCAGCAATCTGCAATGTTTTTTTATCGATAATAATAATGCCGGCATGCACTTTATCCAAAATGGACTTCAATTCTCTTGTACTATTAACTATATTATTTGTTCTGGTAGTTATTTGCTGTTCGGAAAATAGTTTTATGTTTTGAATTTCCTCTATCAAGAAATGATTTTGCATTAACAATGTATAATAGTTCGAATATATTCTTAAAAATTCAATGATATTATCATGCCTGGAAAAAGACTTGTCAAGAGATAAAATTGATAATCCGGTTATGCCGGATTGGACAATTAAAGGGATAATTAAAAAGTCAATATTATTCTTTCCCTTTTTAATTTGCCAAAAAGTTATTTTGCCTTTACTAAGCATCTCAGTAATGCCGCCGCTATCAACCAAAAGTTTGAATGAATTCTCTACTTCTTCTCTATCGGTTCCTTTAGTACATACTTCATAATGAAAATCGAAATTTTGCTGATTAATAATATATAGCGCTGCGTAATTGCATCCTTTAATTTTTCTATATGCTTCAAGACCATCCGCAATTAATTGGCGATGTGATTTTTCTTGCGACAGCAGCGGATCAATCGAGGCTATGGCGCCATAAAAATCAGGGTTGTCAATATCTATTTCCCTTTGTTTCATGAATTATTCAGTTAACATAAGTCTTATTGTTTGGTTAAAATCATCAATCAATTTCTTTCTAATTGACAGGAAAAAGCCTTTTGGTAATTTTATTATTTCCCAAACTTTAAAATTTGGCTCGGGGATAATGTTATCTCCTGTTTTCCCCAAATCCAAAGCTGTAGCAAGAATATCTGCAACATGAACTGACGCTGTTATTTTACTGGTTTGACTAGCTTTTATGCCTGTGTGATGCAAAAGGATGGCATCTTGCAGGGCTAAGGGGAGTTTCCATTTTTCCGCAAGTATCTGCCCTGCCATGCAGTGATCTATTCCTAAGATTTCAATTTCTGCATCTTTTATGTAGCAATTTTTTTCTTTCACAACCTGTAATACTTTTTTATAGTCATTGGGCATAAATTCAATAAAAAGCAGTTTTCCTATGTCATGTATAATTCCTGCTAAAAAATAATTCTCAAGCTCTCTTTCGCCTAAAGCGCTGCCGATTAATCTTGTAGCTATTCCAACTGCAATTGAATGTGCCCATAAATCTCTCGGCTTAAAATTTAAGATTACCTTATCCTTTGTAAAAATATTTACCACAGATAGGGCAAAAATTATGCTTTTTATTTCATCAAAGCCCAGGTAAAGAATTGCTTGCGAAATAGTATCAATTCTTCCCCTGAAACCGTAAAAAGGTGAATTAGCAACTTTTAATATTTTGACGGAGGAAACCTGGTCAATTGAGATAATTTGGGCTAATTTTTGCGGTGTTACAAAAGGATTTTCAAGAGCTTCCGAAATGGAAGTATAAATAGTTGGAAGAGTCTGTAAATTTTTGATATTCTGAATTATTATTTCAAATGAATTCATATCAATATTTTACTTCATTTTCTTTAATAATAATTCACTTAAAGCTAAGTTATAAATTTCTTCCTCGTTGAAATTTCTGAAATTCCACTTTAAACGTTTCTTCAGTTCATCTTTTGCTATTAATATTTCAGCTTCATCATATTGCGATTCTGTTTTCCCTTCACTGTCTTTTACGTATATGCCCTGTACGCCCCAAAACAATAATATATTTTTGTGCCTTTCTTCCAATTTAATATCTTCAGCCAGCAAAACCTGGTTAAATTTATTCCTGACAGGAACGGCTAATTCCATGCCTTCTTTAATTTCTTTAACGGTAATAAATTTCTGCATAAAACTATTTTTTCACTTTCTTGTTATTAACCGTCTTAAACACCCAATCATGGCTAAAATAACTAACTACCCTATTCCATTAGCCCATAGCATTTTACTAATATAATTTATAAAAGTCAATATGAAATGAAGAAGTATATAACGGAATCCATCAGAAGAATTTTAACAGCGTTTCTCCGGTTTTAATATTTTTTTACCAGGAATTAATTTGTATCTCGGTAATGCAAATTCTTTTGAAATACTTATCTCCTTTTTCCCGGCAGATAATATAATAAATAATTAATATTATTTAAGTGAATTTAAATGCTATTTTAAGTAATTTAAAATACCCCTTTTAGCTTTAACTGCGGCGGCGGTAAAAGGGGTAATTGTGAAAATCAAGAGGGACTTTGGAATAGAATGTTAAATATTGCTATTTTAATGCGCCTATACTGATTAATTTTATTTCATTCAAAATGATTTAATAATTAATCATTTTTGGACAAATGTGATTTCCAATAGAAACAAAGTGTTTTTATTCGATTATCATTGCCTGATTTTATTCTATATGTAATTAATTCTTGGCTTTCTATTATATTATTTTTAATTTTTATTAACTAAATAGGAGTCCTTATGAACTCTAATTACAGAATCTTTCCTCTAATGCTGGTTTCTATTTTACTTTCCTTTTTGGTTGGCGGCTGCATCGATTTGCCCACAAACCTGAAAGCGCCTCAATGGGATGTTGACCTAAATGTCCCGCTTGTGAACAGGTCGTATACGCTTAATGATATTATCAAGCAGCAAAAATATCTTTCTATACAGGGGACATCGTCTGCCGATAGTATTTATGTCCTTCAATCAGATACGTACACTCAAAGCGCCGATGTTTCAAATTTTATCCAGTTAAACACGCAGACATCCTCGAAGGGTAATATTATTCCTGTAGTTAATTCAATAGATACAAGCATAACTATTTGGCTGCCTGTACCCGAGGGGGCGATATTGCAAAATGCGGTTTTTTCAAGCGGATCGTTGTTGTTCAATGTTAGTAACAATACTTCGATTCCTGCTAATATAACCGTTACTTTCCCAAGAATAGTGGAAAACGGATCAGAGCTTGTTATCCCCGTATCAGCGCCCGCAAACCTGCAGAGTCCAAAGGTAATTCAGAAATCTCTTGGGGGAGATGTTTATAATTTATCTGCATATCAACCCGCAAAAAACCCAAGCAGCATCCCAATTATTGTAAGCGCTTCATCAAGTACTGGTTCAGCTGTTTCTTATGTAACAATGGATTTTTATAGTTCCAATTTTGATTTTAGTTCGGCTACCGGCTATTTGCCTGAACAAAGTTTGGGAGTAAAATCTCAACAATTTTCGCTAAACCTTGGCGATGCTCAAAATTATGGAAACAAAGCCTCTCTTCAAAATGCCGAGCTTGAAATGGATGTAAAATATTATTCTCCGGCGTCAAAACCATTTAGTATTAAAGTAGATAGTTTAAATATAATCGGGGTTAGAAGCGATGGGAGTAAATTAGCGCTGCAGGATTCTACAGGTAGTTCAAATATAACATTTACCATAGGAAACGGTATTACGCACCTTACGTTTACACAGGCTAACAGTAATATAACATCTTTTATAAGTTTTTTACCGAGTACAATATTATTGAGCGCAGACTATATTATGAACCCTTCTAATTCGACGGGAACGGTAACAAATAAGGACTCGGTTGTATTCTCAACCAATTTCTCTACTAAGAGTATTCTGGCGCTCCAAAAAACTTTACTGACTGATACAACAAGCATTAATATATCCAATCAGGATAGCCTGAAAATTCAGGATGCAAGGTCTGCATATATTAATGTTAATGTTCAAAACGGCATTCCGCTGAATGCCTGGCTTACTGTTAACTTTGTCGACAGCAGGTATAAGCATTTGTTCTCGGATTCGCTTTCTTTCAATGCTGCCGCTATTAACACAGCCGGCGAGGTAACCGGTTCGGTAACTACCAACAACTTAATTCAATTGGATTCCGTGCAGGCTACTTTGTTAGCACGAGCGCATTATGCTATTGTCACGGTAACCGTCCAAACAAGCGGCGCTTCAAGCAGTCCCACTCAATATGTAGCCATACGACCCGATGATCTTATCCAGGTTACGGTCTACGGAGGCGTACAATATCACGTAAACACAAACGATTTGAAATAAGGAAGGAATTAGAATAATGAAAAATTTAATAATTATCCTGTCGGTTTCAATCGTTTTTTGTGTAAATATATTTGCACAGTACGGTTCTGAAGGAAGTACCGACGCAAGAAGTATGAGCCTTGGAAAAACGTCCAACGCAATTTCGCAGGGTGTTTATTCAATAGGTATTAACCCGGCAAATTTGATTAATTCAGATACTGAAGTGGATTTTAGTACAATTCTCCCATTGCCTCATTTATCGGTAACTGCGGGCACTAATTTTATGACTATCAATGATATTAATTATTACTTTGGAGCAGTGAACGGGCAGCCGAGGAATTTATCAGATAATGATAAGCAAAATCTGAACTCATTATTTAGCGGCGGCGGATTGATTTTCAGCAATATGTCTTTTACTCTTTTTTCATTCGGGCTGCATCTTGATCCGTCAATCGGCTCTTTTGGCTTTTCGATAAATGATTTTATTGAAGGCGATGTAACCGTGCCGCAGGCTCTTTCAACTTTAGCTTTATATGGGAACCCGCAGAATAATACTTATAGCTTTGATGATTCTAAGTTTAATGCATGGTGGATTAGAAATTATTCGTTAAGCTATTCCAGGGAAATCAAGGGTGTATTAGATCAATATATTGAAAAGTTAGCTGCGGGTGTAACTTTGAAATACTACCAGGGTTTTGCTTATGCGCAAAGTGTGCAGACAAATGGTAATTATTTTCAAACAGGTGCAAATAACCAAATTACATTGCATTCAAACTATGTTATTCAATCAGCCTTCTCCAGTATGTTCAATGTTAAGTACAAAGATACTACTAATACATCAAGTGATACCAATAGCGCAAAAACCAATGGAACCCCGTTCCCTTCGCCTGCCGGTACGGGCTTCGGTTTTGATATTGGATTTAGTGCAAGTCTTTTTAATGACTGGACTGTTTCTTTGGCTATTACGGATATCGGAAGCATTTCCTGGAATCAAAATGCTGCTGTTACTACTGCCGGTGGGCAATATACAATAAGCGATTTGACAAGTAAATCACAGCAGGATTCTATAAAATATAATTTTAAGGGAAACAGTGTAACCGGAGGCAGTTTTAGTACGGATTTACCCACTGCATTAAGAATCGGCGCCGCGCATAAATTTAATTTCGGTCAGGGTTCGTTCCCTGGTACTCTGCTTGTTGCAATGGATATAAATCAGGGCTTTAACGATGAACCCGGTAATAGCACAAAGACCCGTGTTTCGGTCGGCGGTGAATGGCAGCTTGCTCCCGGTGTTCCTTATATAAGGACGGGATTTTCTTTCGGCGGACTGCTAGGCTTCCATTGGGCGCTTGGTTTGGGCATTGAAGCCGGTCCTTTGGAATTTAATTTTGCAACCATGGATATGCAATCTTTTGCAGCACCTAATTCTGCAAAATATCTTTCTGTTGCATTAGATTCCCGCTGGATGTTTTAATTTTGAGTTGTTATTTTCCACTGGCTTAGACAGGCTGTGAGAAAATTAGTTTTGTATGTCTAAATATACATTTAGTATATTTTCTAAATTTTTATTTAAAGAGAGGTAAACGGTTCCACCAGTCCGTCTTTGGTGGAACAGTTTACCCTCCGTACAAGGCTGAACTACATAACAAAATAAAGTAAGTCTCACTAAACAGTCGAAATTATTGCGGTATCCTCGGCAGGTTAATTAATGCCGCAGCAAGAAATATCAAATTTGCAGACCATGCAGTCAGCAGGGGACTTAAAGCGCCGTTCTTTCCAAAAGCAAGACTTATCTGCAAAAACACAAGATAAATAAAAGTTACAAGTATGTTTACGCCGACCTGTACCGCAAGTCCGCCTCTTCTTTTATTAGCTGAAATCGGCAAGCCGAAAAACACAACAATAAGGCTTGCCATAGGAAATGATATACGTGAATAATATTCAATTAGTGTACTGGTGGGATCATTACCGGCGCGCTTTTGGGAATCAATCAATTTATTAAGCTGGCTGAGATTCATATTTTCCGGCTTCTGCTGTTTGGAAGCTAAATCTTCCGGCTTGAAATTAAGATAATTTATTTTTAAAGTTGTAAAAAAAGATGCGCTCTGACTGTCTGAATTTATAGTCCTCTGAATTCCGTTATTTGCAATCCATATATGTGCCACCGTATCATAAACCATATTTTGAGCGTCGATTCTGGATATAATTCTTGTAGGATCATCATTAGCAAATTCTTCAATACTTACCCTGATAGCCTGATTCCGTGAATTATCAAAGTATGAGATACTTACAATTCTTGTTTTGGAATCCTGGAAAAAAATATTACTGCCGAGATAATTGTACCCTGAATCAAGGTATTTTACCTCGATTTTTTCTTTAGTCTCATTTGCCATAGGGACAATGTAGCCGGCAAAATAAATTGAAAATAAACTTATTACAAAAGCAGTAATAAGAAACGGGACCATAAACCTGTATAAACTAACTCCGCTTGCCTTAATAGCCGTAAGTTCGCTTAAGCTTGCAGCTTTACCTGCTGTAAATAACGCCGCAAACAACACTGCAACAGGTGTCATAAGCTTTATTATATCCGGGCTGAATACAATATAATAATGAAGAATAATAGTGAACGGTACGTTTTGATCCAAAAAATTTCCAATATTTTCAACCATATTAATTATGACAAAAATCAATGTAAATGAAATTATACCGAAGATAATTGTCTGGAGAAACTGCTTGATGAGATATTTGTCTATAATTTTCATTTTTTAAAAATCTTATTTCTTCTAATCTTACACTATTTAGAGCACACTAAATAATTCCTTATGAAATTATTCCTGAAAGTTTTCAGGACTCAATATTTTTATTATGTTATTAGTCCCGCCTGGGACGAAATATTTGTAACAATTACCATCCACATAAACACCCGGAATCCCGAAGGGATGACATTACCTGCCTGCTGGCCGGCAGGTTATAGCAAAATATCCATGGAAAAAAAATTCCAAATCCCGAAGGGATGACATTATTATAGCAAAATATCCATGGAAAAAAAATTCC